>LRTP01000544.1 GCA_001550305.1 Streptomyces diastatochromogenes | reverse complement strand
GCTGCACGATCGCGCGGTCGACCGGCGCGGCGCCGCGTGGGCGCACCTGTGGTGGACCGTGGCGCGGGCGGACGAGCCCGGCTTCCCCTGGCGGGAGGAGTTCACGAACGTCCAGGGCCGCTTCCATGAGGTCTCCGACCGGCTCGGTACGGCATGGACACTGCATCACCACGCGCTGACCCTGGCCCGTACGGACGGGACGGACGGCGTGGACGGGGCGGCCGGGACTGGCGGAACGGGCGGGACGGGCGAGCGTCGGCGCGAGGCCGACCGGCTGTTCGAGGGGGCCTTGGCGCTCTTCGAGGAGGCGGACTGCCCGCACGGGCGGGCCTGGACCATGCTCGAGTACGCGCTCCGCTCCCCCGCCCACCGTTTCCTGAACGGTGAGTGGGCGGCCGAGATCCGCCATGTGTTCCATGGGATCGGCGACGAGGCGGGCGAGGCCTGGGTGGACCTCGCCGAAGCCGGACCGACCCCGGACGGCGAGCCGCCGTACGAACTGGCCTGCCGCTACCCCACCGCCCTGCTGGACACGCTCGGGTGGACGGAGGCCGGCGAACCGCTGATCCCGCGCGCGGCCCGCGACACCCAGCCCGAACCACGACCCGGCTTCCCACGCCCCGGTGACCGCGACCGCCCCGACGGCTCCAGGGCGCACGTCCGGCTGACCCTTCTCGACGACGTACCCGTCCCGGACGTGCCCGCCCGTATCGCCCTCCAGGTCGTGCCCGGGCCCGGGCACCCGTGGTCCACCGCCCCGCTCCCCCCGCTCACGGCCCGCGCGACCTCCCTCGGCCATGCGGAGATCGACCCCGCACACGGCGTCCCCGCCGACGGGGCGGAGTTCCGCTTCACCCCGCACCGCCCCGGCTCGCACCGGCTGCGTTTCACCGTCGAGGACCCCGCCACCGGGACCGTCCTCCAGCAGGTCGAGGCCGAGATCGACGTCGTCCCGTCCGATCCGGGGCCGCACCGGCCCACCGCGCCCGCGCCCCGCCCGTCCGCGCGGAGGGCCTGAGCCCGATGGCCCGCGAACTTCTCAGCCAGGTCGTCCAGGACCCCAGCCGCGGCTTCACCCGCCGCCCGGCCCCCACCGTCCGTCACCCGGACCTGGTCCTCGCCCTCGACGCCCACGCCGACGACCACATCCGGGCCCGGCTGTACGGCCCGGCCGCGCCCCCGTCCGCGACCGAGCACGCGCTGCGGCTGAATGTGAAGCCGGCCGCCGTCACCGCCGCCGCGGCGCATCTGCGGGCGCTGTGGAAACGGGAGCTGGTCGACTTCCAGCCCGTCGACGAGCGCGGGATCCCGGTCGGGGGCCGCCCCCACTTCCCGTACGCCACCTGCCCGGATCTCACCGCCGAGCCCCGGCAGGAACTGCGCGGGATCCTCGACGAGCTCGCCCGCCAGGGCTCCCACCTGCTGTACGGGGAGCTGCTCGGCGACGGCGGCCGGGGCACCCGGCGCTTCGGCGCGATCCTGACCGACGCGCTGAGCCGCGAGGAGCCGTTGCGCATCCGCGTCGACTCCGACCTGTTCCTGCCCTGGCCGATGCTCGCGCTGCCCGAGGACACCACGAACGGGCCGGGCGGTCCCGGCGGCGAACCCTTCCGGCGTTTCCTCGGCTACCGGCACCAGATCGAGCAGACCGGCGGCCACCACCCTCGCTTCCCGGTCCCCGCAGGCGACGAGCACGACGCACCGCCGCCGCCCTTGTCACCGGTGGTGAGCCTGAATCACGACACGGGCATCGACCCGCAGGGCGTCACCCGGGCCGCCGAGGTCGCGAGCGCCCTCGCCACCGGCACCGTCCGCGTCGAACGCGCCCTGCGCGACGAACTGCTGCGCGCCCTGCGCTCCGGCGGACTCGACGAGCAGCTGATGTACTTCTGGTGCCACGGGCACTTCAGACCCGTCGCCGACGACGGCGCCCCGCTGATGGTCCTTCGGCTGAGCGACGGCAAGGACATCGACGTCCCTGCGGTCCTCGCCGAGCGCGGCCCCGCCGACCTCCTGCTCGCGCGGCGCCCCTTGGTGTTCCTCAACGCCGGTTACGGCGGGCTGCCCGCCACCGCCGAGCCGGCACGCCTGGGCGGCGCGCTCATCGAGGCGGGCGCGGGCGGGGTGCTGGGGCCGCAGATCGAGATGCCGCAGCTGTTCGCCGCCGAGTACGCGCACGCGTACGTCACCCGTTATCTCGGCGGCCGGGAGACCGCGGGCGAGATCGTCCACGGGCTCGCCCGGCATTTCGCCGACGCGTGGAGCAACCCGCTCGGCTTCGCGTACGCCCTGCAGTGCGGCATGGACAACAGACTGGAGCGGGCCGCGGTGTGAGCGCGGCGAGCCACGGTACGACCATGCCGACGGCCGCCGCTGCGTACGGAGTGACCCCTTCGCACGAGAGGACGGTGCCGAGGGTGAGGGTGCGCACCCCGGCCACCCGTGGCCGGAGTCCGCACACCAGGCTCAGCCCTTCGCGGGCGAGGCCTTCCCGCCGGGACCGGAGCCGCTCCCCTTGCCGGAGGCCACGGCGCCCTTCTCGGGCTTCTCCGGGTCCTCCTCGAAGGTGACCTTCCCCATGTGCCGGTTCATGGACTTCATCAGGCCCCACACCGCCAGGGCCAACGCCGCGAAGACGATGAAACCGAGGACGCCGGGGGTGACCTTGTTCTCGTCGACCTCCTTGGCGAGGGGAACGAGGTGCGTCAGTGCCAGGCTTGCGCTCATATCAGGCATTGTCGCGGATGCCCGCGAAGAGGTCGTCCTCGGGGAGGGAGGTGTCGACCAAAGAGGTGGCGAGCTCGTACTCCTCGGTCGGCCAGACCTCCTTCTGGATCTCCATCGGGACCTTGAACCAGCCGCCGTCGGGGTCGATCTGCGTGGCGTGCGCGATCAGCGCCTTGTCACGGATCTCGAAGAAGTCCGCGCACGGAACGTGCGTGGTCAGCGTGCGCTCGGTGCGCTCGAACTCGCTCCACCGCTTCAGCCAGTCCCCGTACGGCGACTCCAGACCGCGCTCAAGGAGGGCGTTGTGCAATGCCTCGGTCCTCGGGCGGTTGAAGCCCTGGTTGTAGTAGAGCTTCTGCGGCTGGAACGCCGGGCCGTACTCGGACTCCGGGTACTTCTCGGTGTCCGTCGCCCCCTCGAACGCCACCATCGTGATCTTGTGCGTCATGATGTGGTCGGGGTGCGGATAACCGCCGTTCTCGTCGTACGTGGTGATCACCTGCGGACGGAACGAGCGGATCTGCCTGACCAGCTCTCCGGCCGCCTTGTCCACGTCCTCGAGCGCGAAGCAGCCCTCGGGGAGCGGCGGCAGCGGGTCACCCTCCGGAAGGCCGGAGTCCACGAATCCGAGCCACTCCTGCTTGATGCCGAGGATCTCGCGGGCCTCGTCCATCTCCTTCTTGCGCACCTCGTGGATGTGCTCCTCGATGTACTGGTCGCCCTGGAGCTTCGGGTTGAGGATGGAGCCGCGCTCCCCGCCCGTGCAGGTCACGACCAGCACGTCCACCCCCTCGGACACGTACTTCGCCATGGTGGCCGCGCCCTTGCTCGACTCGTCGTCGGGGTGGGCGTGCACGGCCATCAGTCGCAGCTGGTCAGTCAAGACTCGATCCTCAGTAAGTCGGCCGGTGAGGCCAGTCGGCAAGTCGGCGCCCGGCGTGTTTCGGCGTCATGGGCGGCTTCTATAGTGACGGAATCGGGGGACGAATAATTCCGGGACCCCGTCCCCGAGAGGACGATCATGAGCACGGCGAGCACACAGCTGCCCGAGGGCCGGTACGGCCGCTCCGAGGACGAGCGCGCGGACCGGAAACTCAAGGTCATCGGCAGTGTGCTGGGCGTGGCCCTGCTCGCCCTGATGGGCTGGTTCGCGTACTACTACGTCTTCTCGAGCAAGATCAGCGCCGAGGTGATCACCTTCAAGGCCGTCTCGGACAACGCGGTCGAGGTGCACCTGGAGGTGCGCAAGGACGCGGGCGCCCACGGCTACTGCACGCTGCGCTCACAGGCCGACGACGGCAGTGAGGTGGGCCGCGCGGACTTCCGTTTCGACCAGGACTCCTCCCGTATCGACAAGGTCGTCACGCTCCGTACCACCTCCCGCGGCGGCACGGCGGAGCTGCTCGGCTGCCACGCCGACTGACACCACCGCTGTCGCCCCCTGGCGCCCCCTCTCGCCCCCCTTGCACCGCCCGCCACCTCCGGCATCACCCGTGGCACCTACGCGCTGACCTGCGTTGACGTAATTCTGATGTCTTATGTCCTCCCCCTTCTGCCCGGGAATTGTTAGGCTCGTGGTTTCGCCCACCCGTGAAAGCACATTCTTCTGGGTAGGGCGATGCTTTGTATTCCCAGTACCTACGAGGAGCACCTGTGACCCAGACCAGCGAGAACGTCACCTGGCTGACCCAGGAGGCGTACAACCAGCTCAGGGCCGAGCTGGACTACCTGTCTGGTCCTGCGCGCACGGAGATCGCCGCCAAGATCGCGGCCGCGCGCGAGGAGGGCGACCTGCGCGAGAACGGCGGGTACCACGCGGCCAAGGAAGAGCAGGGCAAGCAGGAGCTCCGTGTGCGCCAGCTGACCCAGCTCCTGGAGAACGCCAAGGTGGGCGAGGCCCCCGCGGCGGACGGCATGGTCGCCCCCGGCATGGTCGTCACCATCGCCTTCGACGGCGACGAGGACGACACGCTGGACTTCCTGCTCGCCTCGCGCGAGTACGCCAGCGCCGACATCGAGACCTACTCGCCCCAGTCCCCCCTGGGCTCCGGCGTGAACGGCAAGAAGATCGGCGAGGACGCCCAGTACGAGCTGCCCAACGGCAAGCTCGCCTCGGTGAAGATCCTCAAGGCCGAGCCCTACAAGGGCTGAGCCGGGACCGACCACGGCGACGATGCCCCCGGCCGTGCCGGGGGCATCGTCATGCCCGCATCGTCACGCCCGTCACTTCACGCCCGCGTCACCGCCGTCACCGGCGGCTTCATCGGGCCGGGCCAAGCACCTCGTCGGCGCTGCGGGGCTCGGTGCGCGGCTGCTGGTTGAGCTTGTGGCGCTCGATGGAGGATCGCCGGTAGACCTCCTTGCGGGCCCGCATGATGTTGCCCAGGGGGGCGTGCTCGGCGGTGACCCGCCAGGGCGTGAAGGACAGTGAGTCCATCTTCTCCAGGTTCTCCGGGCCGGAGATGTCCTGCTGCGGCAGCCGCAGTCGGGCCACGGTGACGGACGGCGAGAGCTGCTCGGGCCACTCCACTGTGGTGTCCTCCACCGGCATGTGCTCCAGGTCGGTGCAGAGCTGTACCTGGATGTCGAAGGCGTAGGGCCGCTCCTGCAGCTCGGCTTGCAGGGCCGGCCGGAAGACCTCCTGCGCGGAGGCCGGGTCGATGGTGCGCCGGACCACCGCGGCGGCGAAGGACGGGTCGGGGGTGATGCGCACCTTGGCGATGTGGTCCCCGTGCCGGACCGCGCCCATCGTCCAGTAGCTCGACAGCAGCACGTTCGCCGGAGGGGTCTTCGACAGGCGCAGGAAGGCCAGGAACTCGTCCCACGCCCAGTTGTCCTGGCCCAGCGTTCCCTTGCCGGTCACGAACTCGGTGAAGAAACGACGCGCGCCGGGTCGGCCCTGGGAGAAGTAGGCCGGCGCGTCCAGGAACAGTTCCTGGATGAACAGGTAGTGCTCGACCGTGTTGCAGAAGAAGATCGGCCCGTTGATGTTGGCGTAGTCGAAGGTGCCCGAGTCCGGTTCGTCCTCCAGCAGGGTCGGGCCGGGGATGTCGAAGATCTTCAGCGCCAGTCCGATGGCGGCGCCCAGTCGCGCGTCGGCTCCGGCGTGGGGCGAGCCGTTGGAGAAGCGGATGAGCGCATCGTGGGTTCCCGGAGTCGCGTAGATTCCCTGGGCGTACTCGGGCGCAAGCCCGTCCAGGATCTCCACTTCCCCCCGGACCAGCCCGTAGCCCTTGGCGTGGGCGTCGCGCAGGGCCCGTACGGTGCCACCGGCCTCGACCGACTCGGCGATGTACCTCTCGGTCTTCTCGATCACCGTCTGCAGGTTGCGGTCGAAGTCCGGGTCGTCGTCTTCGACGTCAGGCGTGTAGCGGACGAACTGTGCTGCCATGACTGCGACCTCTTCTCGAAGACCGTGTGGGGCCTCAGGGGATGGGAATCGCCCTCAGTCCTCCAGCTCGGCGAGCCAGCGCAGGGCACGCAGACCCGGCACGAAGCAGTACTCACCGCCCCGCGTGACCACGAAGCTCGGCAGATTCCGCAGGCGACGCCGGACCGGCTTCTCCGGGATGGTGACGCTGCCGGTTCCGCCGTGATGGCCGGCCACCGGGTCCTGCTCGCCGGGATACCCGATGAAGTTGCCGTCGTTGACCCACTCGGCCTTGATGAATTCAAACTGCCGTTCAAGGTGTGCTCCGAGGAAGACCCCGACCAGACCCCGGTCGGCGCCGTCGTCCTCCAGCACGCCCTCCGGCAGCGGCGGGCCGTAGGTGGTGCCGCGGCGGATGAGGCGGTGCATCCGTGCGTCGCCGATGATGGTGGAATCGCGGGGGTTGGTACGCCGGATGTGCGCACCGGCCGGGCACCGGAAGCCGCGATCGTCGTTCTCCCGGTACAGGAAGTTGTTGTTGCGGTGCGGATCGGCCGCCAGCTCCGGATCATCGTGCTCCGGCGTCAGCGTCAGCGGCGCCCCGCTGGGCCAGCGCCCGACCAACTTCGCCGCCAGGAGTGCCTCCTCCTCGGCGCTGGAGGTGTTCGCGCGCAGGTACTGCCGCCAGGCCGCCACGTTGGTGTGGATCTTGCGAACGGCCGCGTAGGTTCCGTTGCGCCCCAGCACATCGGGGCTCGGCATGGGCGGCAGGCTGCCGGTCTCGTCGGGGTAGCCGAGGATGAACTCACCGGCCTTGATGGGCGCTTCCTGCGGGTTGGAGCCGGGCAGTCCGACGCCCTCGATGTTCGGATGGCTGATGCCGTCGCGGAATCCGAACGTGGTGCGCCCGGTCGGGAGCTGGTGGACCTCCTGCTGCCAGATCACCTGGACACCGGGCGTGTCCTCGTAGGCGACGCGGGCCCGCTCCAGCTCCCTGTCCAGCTGCGCCGCGTCGGAGGAGAGAGCGCTCAGCGCGATATGAACATCGCCCGTTCCGAACGGTGCCTCCCAGTGGGCCGGGGCGCTCTCGCCCACGTCGCCGATCAGCTCCGCCCGAGCGGCCATGCCCTCACGGAACGCCCGCGGAAAGCTGTCCAGCGACTCCTGGGGCACCCCCAGGGCGCTCAGTCCCTGATAGGTGAACGCCAGGGCCACCCAGGCATCCTTGCTCCGGTCCACGCCGGGCAGACCACCCGCGGTCACCGGCAGCAGCCGCCGCAGCAGGGCGCGCCCGGCATGGCGGTCATCGACACGCAGAAAGATGAACTTCCCCTCGTACGGCACAGGCCGTGGACGCAGTGCCCCGCTTTGGACGTCGTCGATCTCCACGCCCATGCCGGCCGCGCTGCTGCTTGCCACCGTGTTCATGATCGCCTGTGCCTCCCTGTCGGCCTCCGCGTGGGCGGACGTGCAGCCACCGACCAGCGCCCGACGCGGTCCACCGATGTCGGGTCGGCTCTGAGGGTCGGTCGTGTCCGGCTTCTACGCCGCGGCTTCCTCCAGCAGCTTCTGGAAGGCCGGTGTGGCCAGCAACTCGGCGTTCGCCGGGTTGTCCAGCGCCGCCCGGAACTCAGCGGTGTCCAGCACCGCCTCGAACGCCTCCTCCACGCGGTGGTCCTTGTAGATCTGCTGAACGGTCAGATCGGGATAGGCACTGACGAAGACCTCCGCGGGCTCCTGCTGGGCGACGAACCAGTCCTTCACGCCTGGGTCGGTGACGCCGGGGAACCCTTCGCTGTGCGAGAAGACCTTGTCGAAGCGGGCCCCGACCACCGTCTGGGCGAAGTCGTCGATGTACGTGTCCCAGGAGCCGTCGAAGACGCTGGCGAACATGAACCGGGTGTCGTTGTCGAAGATCACGTGCCGTGCGTCGTGCAGGGTGCCGATCTGGCGCACCGCCGCGTGGACGTTCTCGCTGGCCGCCGCGTCGGCGAGGGCGACGAGATCCTCACGCAAGGCGTCGGCATGGCCCGGCTTGATCTTAGTAAAGACGGTGAACTCGCTGCAGACCCCATCCGACCTGCCCGGGCGCTCGGGCTGAGCTGATGGGGTCGCACCTGTCGTCGCGGTCATCGTGAGATTCACCTGCCACGGATCGGTCCGAGGGGCGCCAAGCGCTCGGACATGAGGCGCCATCGCCCTCACCTCCCATCTTGGATCCACACGCACCGCCTCGCACTCCGGCCAAGGCCGGGGTCCCCGCGTTCCGAGGAGCTCCCGAGGACAGATCCCGAAAGGCGCAGGAAGATGGAGTTCGGCGTTCACAGGGCCCACTTCCGGGACGGCTGCGCCTCCCGGCCCAGGACCCCCGGCAGTTCCGGCGTATGTCCACGACAGGCCCACAGCCGGCCGCACAGGTGGTCGGGTCGCCCATTCTCACCAAGCCTTGCTCAACTCGATCGCCGCCCTGACCCATCCACCAGGAGGTAATCATGGGCAAAGTTGTCGGTGACGTGCTGGGTCTCGCGGCCGGCGTCGCGATCAGCCCGCTCCCGATCATCGCCATCATCCTCATACTCGCCACGCCTCGGGGACGTCTCAACGGCCCCCTCTTCACCATCGGCTGGATTCTGGGGCTCTCGGCGCTGGGCGCGGTGATGCTGGCGATCGCTTCCCCCGCAGGTGCCTCCACCCACAATCAACCGGCCACCTGGGTGGGAGCCCTCAAGCTCGCTCTGGGCCTGTTGCTCGTCCTCTTCAGCGCCCGGCAATGGCACCGACGACCGAAGGATCCCTCGCAGGCCCAGCTGCCGAAGTGGATGGGCGCGATCGACCGCCTCACGCCGGTCAAGGTCTTCGGACTCGGACTGGCCTTGGCCGCGCTCAACGCCAAGAACGCCCCGCTGACCATCGCCGCGGCCGCCTCCATCGGCTCAGCCGGACTGCCGGTCGGGCAGCAGATCGCATCGCTGGCGATCTTCGTCCTGATCGCCACCCTCGGCCTGCTGGCCCCCCTGGGAATCTTCCTGCTCGGAGGAGAGCGAGCCAGAACCACGCTCGGCAGTTGGAAGGACTGGGCGGCCCAGCACAATGTCGCCGTGATGGCGGTCCTCTTCTTCGTCATCGGGCTGAAGCTGCTCGGTGACGGCATCTCCATCCTCACCTCCTGACAGGCAACGACAGAGGCCCCGGCGTCCGCCAGGGCCTCTGGTCAATCCCTGCTCGATCGGGCTGCGCCTAGGTCGGCGGCCGTGCAGGGGGCGCGGCGAAGAGGTGTGATCAAACGTCCGCCCGGCGGTACTTGCGTACCGCGAGCGTTCGGAACACCACGACGATCAGCACGGACCACAGCAACGATGCCCACACCGGGTGCTGCGTGGGCCAGGCGTCCGGCACCGGATAGCCCGCCGGGAGGTTGCCGAAGAGCTGGCGGCAGGCCTGCACGGTGGAGCTGAACGGGTTCCAGTTCGCGATGGCCCGCCCCTCTCCCCCGCCCAGTGCGCGGAGCGCGGCGACTACGTCGGTTGCGTCGCGGGGGCTCTGTCGTTCACCGAGTACCGCGAAGGCCTTGAGGCGGCAGGGTTCGTGAAGGTCGAGATCACCCCCACCCCCCGTGGCCGACGGCATGCATTCCGCCGTCGTCCGCGCCACCAAGCCCCAGACCGAGACGCAGGCATCCCAGACGACCGGATCGGCCGATGCGTGCTACGGCGTCAACACCTGCTGCACACCCGCCGAGCCCTCCGCCGACCCCGGCGTCACCGTCACAGAGGCCAAGACAGCATCCGGCCGCGGCTGCCAGAACTGACCCGGACAGCCCTGAGGCCCCTCCCAATCGAGAGGGGCCTCAGAGCGGCGTGCCGTCAAGGCAGTTCCGGGGAATCGGAGCCATCAACTGGTCGCCCGGCGGTACTTGCGGACCGCGAGCGTGCGGAAGACGACGATGATCAGGATCGAGTAGATCAGCGACGCCCACACGGGGTGCTGCATCGGCCAGGCATCAGACGGGGACAGGCCTGGGTCGCCGAAGAGCTTGCGGCACGCCTGAACGGTCGCGCTGAACGGGTTCCACTCAGCGATGTGACGCAGCCACGGAGTCATCTTGCTGGAGTCCACGAACGCGTTCGAGATGAAGGTCACCGGGAACAGCCAGATCAGGCCGCCGGAGGTGGCCGCCTCCGGTGTGCGCACCGACAGGCCGATCAGCGCGCCGATCCACGTGAAGGCGTACCCCAGAAGAAGAAGCAGGCCGAAGCCGCCCAAGATCTTCCCGAAGTTGGTCGTCTCCACGGAGCCGGGGCGCCAACCTACGATCAACGCGACGATCGCGAGGACGAACAGCGTCAAGGCCGTCTGTACGAGGTCCGCAACGGTACGCCCGGTCAGCACTGCGCCGCGCGCCATGGGCAGCGAGCGGAACCGGTCGATCAGGCCCTTGTGCATGTCGTCGGCGATGCCCGCACCGGAGCTGGCGGTGGCGAACGTGACGGTCTGCGCGAAGATGCCCGCCATCAGGAAGTTCTTGTAGACGTCCAGATCGGCGCTGTTGCCGATCTGCATGGAACCGCCGAACACGTACGTGAACAGCACCACGAACATGATTGGCTGGATTAGCCCAAACAGAATCATTTCGGGAATCCGGGTCATCCGAATGAGGTTCCGGCGGGCGATGACCAGGGAATCGTTCACAGCGCTCACTTCGCCTGCTCCTTCATGGCGTTGGGCCGCCGGTCTCGGATGCGCGGCGAGATGGAACCTGACTGAGACGAGCGAACACGATTCGGAATCCGGGTCATGCGGATCACGTTCCGCCGGGCGATGACCAGGGAGTCGCGCACGGACTGGACGACGGTGCCCTGGGGGGCCGTCGCGGGGACGGCGTCTGTCACGGCACTCACTTCGTGGCCTCCGTCTGCGCGGTTTCCGTCTGCGCGGTTTCGTTCTTCGCCGGGTCCTTCACGGGGTCCTGGTCCTTCTTCGCCGGGTCCTTCTTCGGCTTGCGGCCCCTCGCGTCGCCCGCCACCCCGTTCTCCTCGTCCTTCACCTCGGCGACATGTCCGGTCAGGGAGAGGAAGACGTCGTCGAGCGTGGGCCTGCGCAGCCCGATGTCGTCGATCTCGATGCCGCGGCCGTCCAGCTCCCGGATGACCTCCGCGAGGAGCTTCGCGCCGCCGGTGACGGGCACGGTGAGCTTGCGGGTGTGCTCCTCGACGGTCGTCTCGCCCTTGCCGAAGCCGCGGAGCACCTCCGAGGCCGTCGCTATGTGCTCGCGCTCGTGCACGACGACCTCGACGCGCTCGCCGCCGGTCTGCGCCTTGAGCTGGTCGGCGGTACCGCGGGCGATCACACGGCCGTGGTCGACCACACAGATGTCGTGCGCGAGGTGGTCGGCCTCTTCCAGGTACTGCGTGGTCAGCAGCAGGGTCGTACCGCCGGAGACCAACTGCTTGATGACCTCCCACAGCTGCTGCCGGTTGCGCGGGTCGAGACCGGTCGTCGGCTCGTCCATGAACATCACCGGCGGTGAGACGACCAGCGCGGCGGCCAGGTCGAGCCGGCGGCGCATACCGCCCGAGTACGTCTTCGCGGGGCGGTCGGCGGCCTCCGTCAGGTTGAACTGCTCGAGGAGCTCGGTCGCGCGGACCTTCGCGGCCTTCGCCCTCATCTGGTAGAGCTGGCCGACCATCTGGAGGTTCTCGCGGCCGGTCAGATACTCGTCGACGGCCGCGAACTGTCCGGAGAGGCCGACCTTGCGCCGCACCGCGTCGGGGTGCTTGAGCACGTCGACGCCCGCGACGATCGCCTTGCCGCTGTCGGGGCGCAGGAGGGTCGTCAGACAGCGGACGGCGGTCGTCTTGCCCGCGCCGTTCGGTCCCAGCAGACCCAGGACGGTGCCTTCCGGGACATCGAGATCGACGCCGTCCAGAGCCCTTACGTCACCGAAGGTCTTGACCAGACCTTCGGCATAGATGGCGCCTGGCATGTGAGTTCTCCACGTCGTTGGGGAATTTTCACGGTAACTTCTTACCTTTGCCCGTCTCGTCCCGCCTCACAGACTGCAACGAGCGCAGCGAGAGGCCGAGCGAGAACTGGGCACGGCACACCGTAACGCGATGTATCGCGTTACTCAACAGGTTTTTCCGAGGTCCGAGGACAGGGACCCTGACCTCGGACGATGGATGTCGGTCGATCAGTCGATGACCCTGTAGCCGGCCTCGCGCAGGGCGCGGCCGACCTCGGCGCAGTGCTCCGGACCCTTCGTCTCCAGGTGCAGCTCGACCTCCACCTCCGTGAGCCCGAGCCGGGGATCGGTCCGTACGTGACTCACATCGAGGACGTTAGCGTCCGCCACTGACAACACCCCCAGAAGTGTGGCCAGAGCGCCGGGGCGGTCCGTCAGCCGCAGCGTGACCGCGAGGTAGCGGCCGCTCGCGGCCATGCCGTGGCGCAGGATGCGCTGCATCAGCAGCGGGTCCACGTTGCCGCCCGACAGCAGCGCGACGACCGGGCCCTCGAAGGTCCCGGGCTCGCTCAGCAACGCCGCGACGGGGCTCGCGCCCGCCGGTTCGACGACCAGCTTGGCCCGCTCCAGACAGAGCAGCAGCGCGCTCGACAGATGGCTCTCCGACACCGTGCGGACCTCGTCCACCAGCTCCTCGACGATCCGGAACGGCACATCGCCGGGCCGTCCGACCTTGATGCCGTCGGCCATCGTCGACGGGTTGTCGATCGCCACCGGGCGCCCTGCCGCCAGCGAGAGCGGATACGCCGCAGCGCCCGCCGCCTGCACGCCGATGATCCGTACATCGGGGCGCAGCGCCTTCACCGCGACCGCTATGCCCGCGGCCAGCCCCCCGCCGCCGATCCCGACGACGATCGTGCGCACCTCCGGGCACTGCTCCAGGATCTCCAGGCCGACGGTGCCCTGACCCGCGATGATGTCGGGGTGGTCGAAGGGGTGGATGAACACCGCTCCCGTCTCGGCCGCGTACTCCTGCGCGGCGGCCAGCGTCTCGTCGACCACCTGACCGTGCAGCCTCACCTCGGCGCCGTAGTCGCGGGTGGCCGCGACCTTCGGCAGCGGGGCGCCGGTCGGCATGAAGACCGTGGAGCGCACGCCGAGCAGCGAGGAGGCAAGGGCGACGCCCTGCGCGTGGTTGCCCGCGCTGGCCGCGACCACACCCGCGGCGCGCTCCTCCGGAAGCAGCCCGGCGATCCGCACATACGCGCCGCGCAGCTTGAACGAACCGGTGCGCTGGAGGTTCTCGCACTTGAAGTGCACCGGGGCGCCCACCAGCTGGGACAGGTACCTGCTGCCCTCCATCGCGGTCGTCCGCGCCACGCCCGTGAGCATCTTCTGGGCGCCTCGTACGTCGTCCAGAGTCACCCTGGGCAAGGAGTCGGCCGTGCTGTAGCTCATGACCACCAGTCTCCCAGTTCACACCCGAGGACTCCTGGTGTGACCACGGGCCGAGACCGGTTTTACTCAGCGTCGGTACGACCCGCGTCCGGGCCGCGTACCCTTTCCCCCAACCCAGCTCCCCACGCATGAATTGAGCCCCCGGCCATGCCCACAACACCAGAAATGTCGATGGACATGACGACCGTCGGTGACACCGGTCTCCTCGACACGCTTCAGCACGAGGTCGCGTTGTTCGCGCGCCGTGCCGAACAGACCCGGCTCGGTGGGGTGGGGCAGGTCCGCAACTCCATGGACCGCGCCGCATACCTGCTGCTCAACCGCCTCGACAAGGAAGGCCCGATGGGCGTCAAGGCGCTCGCCGCGAGCATGGGCATCGACTCCTCGACGGTCACCCGGCAGGTGGCGCCGCTGGTCGACACCGGTCTCGTCAAGCGGACCTCGCACCCCGAGGACGGACGCGCCGTGGTGCTCCAGCTGTCGCCGCGCGGGCAGTCCCGCCTCGACGAAGTGCGCTCCTCCAGGCGTCAGTTGATGGCCGAGCTGACCCACGACTGGGCGCCGGAGGAGCGCGAGGCCTTCTGCTCGCTCCTCACGCGCTTCAACAGCGCGCTCTCGTCCCGGATGGCCACGACGGGGGGCGCGGCGGGGGAGCAGCCGGCTTCCTGACCCTCCCGCCGGTTTCCTGACCGCCCCGCCGCATCCTGGCCGCCTCGCCGCATCCTGAGCCGTCACACGGGCGTGTGTTTGCGGCTTCACCCGCGCGTGTCCTTTCGACTTCACACGTGTGTGCCCACCGGACTCTTGACCGCGGGGCCGCGTCTGGCCTCATATGAGACCGGGTCCTTGTCGCACACGGTGCGGCCCGTCGTACACGGCCGGGCCCTTGGTTCCGTCAGGGTCGTCCTCGGGCGGGAGGCGTGGTGCGAGAACGGCGCGCGTTCCAAAACGCCCGCCGGGCCCGGGAGTTCGAGGCGTTCGTCGCGGGCGCGGCAGGGCGGCTGCTGCATGCCGCCACACTGCTCACCGCGGAGCCGCCGAACGCCAACCCGCGCGCGCGGCGCCTGCTGACACTGGCACTGGCCCACACGTACGCCTCCTGGGACCGGCTGCGCGGTGAGGACCCGTACGACCGGGCCCGCCAGCAGCTGGCCGTCCGCTTCGCGCGCGGGGCGTGGCACCAGTACGGGGCCCTGGGACGCTCCCGCCCAGCCCCATCCCCCTCCGTCCCCGGCTCCGGTTCCGTCGCCGTCCTGGCCCGGCTGACGCCCCAGGAGCGGCTGGTCCTGGTCCTGAGGATGTACGAGGGCGTCGCCGAGGAACAGACGGCGGCCCTGCTGGGGCTCCCCGTGGAACGGGTCAGGGCGATCTGTGCCCGGGCGATGACGACACTGCTGCACCCGCCGCGCGGACCGGCGCCGACCATGGCGAAGGTGGTGCCGTCATGAAGCACGGTGGTGCGGTCGTGAAGCGCGGTGGTGCCGTCATGAAGCACGGTGGTGCGGTCGTGAAGCGCGGTGGTGCCGTCATGAAGCACGGTGGTGCGGTCGTGAGGTTGGTGGTGCGGTCGTGAACCTGCCCGAGCGCGAGGCGAACGTACGGCGGCTGCTGGAGCAGAGGCAGCCCACCGTGCCGCCCGACCTGTACGCGGACGTCGTGCGCCGCGGGAGCCGGATGCTGCGCCGCAGGACGCTGGCCCGGCGGGTGATGTGGCTGCTGCTGTTCGCCGCGGCCGTCGCCTTCGTGGTGTGGGCGTCCATGGCCCGTCCCTGGGTGGAGCCGCCTTCGCAGACGACCCCACCGCTGACGGGCTGGTGACCCCGAGGGGTCGGCGCTGGGGCTAGCCGAGGGCCTGCTGCAGGTCCTGGAGCAGGTCGTCGACGTTCTCGATGCCCACGGAGAGGCGGACGAGGTCGGCGGGGACCTCCAGGGCCGAGCCGGCGGCGGACGCGTGCGTCATGCGCCCGGGGTGCTCGATCAGGGACTCCACGCCGCCCAGGGACTCACCGAGGGTGAAGACCTTGGCACGGTTGCAGACCTCGACGGCCGCTTCCTCGCCGCCCTCGACCTGGAAGGAGACCATGCCGCCGAACGCCTTCATCTGCTTGGCGGCGATCTCGTGACCGGGGTGCTCCGGGAGGCCCGGGTAGAGAACGCGGGTCACGCGCGCGTGCCGGGTGAGCATGTCGGCGACCTTGGTGGCGTTCTCGCTGTGCCGGTCCATGCGCACCGAGAGCGTCTTGGTGCCGCGCAGCACCAGCCAGGAGTCGAAGGGACCGGCGACCGCGCCCATCGCGTTCTGGTGGTACGCCAGCTCCTCGCCGAGCGCCTGGTCGCCGACGATCAGCGCGCCGCCGACGACGTCGGAGTGCCCGCCCATGTACTTGGTCAGCGAGTGCACGACGACGTCCGCGCCGAGCGCGAGCGGCTGCTGCAGATAGGGGGTGGCGAAGGTGTTGTCGACGACGAGCCGGGCGCCCGCCTCGCGCGCGATCTGCGCGACGGCGGCGATGTCGGTGATGCCGAGAAGCGGGTTGGAGGGGGTCTCCACCCACACGACCTTGGTCTTCGGCGTGAGGGCGGCGCGTACGGAGGCCGGGTCGCTGGTGTCGGCCACGGACCACTCGACACCCCACCGCGAGACGACCTTCGCGAAGAGGCGGAACGTGCCGCCGTACGCGTCGTTCGGGATGACCACGTGGTCGCCGGGGCTGAGCAGCGTACGCAACAGGCAGTCCTCGGCCGCCAGTCCGGACGCGAACGCGAGGCCGCGACGACCGCCCTCCAGGGCGGCGAGGTTCTCTTCCAGGGCGGTCCTGGTGGGGTTGGCGCTGCGGCTGTACTCGTAACCGCCGCGCAGCCCTCCGACGCCGTCCTGCTTGTAGGTCGAGACCTGGTAGATCGGCGGGACGACCGCGCCGGTGAGGGGATCGGCGGTGTTGCCCGCGTGGATCGCGAGGGTCTCGAAGTGCTGACTGATGTGCCTGTCGCTCATGGGTCCCGAGCGTAGTGCGCCCGCGGGCCTGATGGCGGCTCACGGCCCGTGCGGGGCGCCTCACGGGCTGCGCGGGGGCGCCTCGTGTTCTGCGCGGGGGCGCCTCGTGGTCTGCGATCCGGGCCGGGACCGGATCGGAACCGGACCGGGTTGGCCAATTGTCGGACCCGTCTGGTTCGCTTGAGGCATGGAGATTCTCTGGGTCCTGATGGCGCTGGCCATGTTCAGCCTGGTCCTGCTGCCGGTCCTCAGGCGCAGGCGCACCGGCATACAGCTGGTCTCGCCCGGCGACCCGGACGCGGCGGACCCGGCGAACTACGGATTCCTGCGTCAGGAGGAGCTGGACATCCGTATGCCCGGACCGGACGGGGACCTCCTGGACGTCCTGGACCTGGTGCAGCGCACGCAGGAGTACCAAGCGGCCTCGCAGCTCCTGGCGGGCACGGAGATCTCGGGCGAGACACGCTGGCAGCGGGTGCAGGCCTTCGCCGGCGCCGCGTCCCTTGAGCTGCAGCAGCGTCCGGGCGGGGTCAGCGAGACGCCGGGCGGGCAGTGGTTGCGGGTGTGGCGGGCCGAGAAGCCCAAGGACGCGGGCGGCGCTGCGGTGCACGCGGAGTTCCTGGTCCAGCAGGCGTGGCGGACGTCGACGCCGGGGACGGACGAGTTCCGGATCATCATGGAGGAGGCGAGGACGGCATGCGGCGAGGCGGCCCTGCTCTCCCCCGGTGACCCGATCCCGTACATCATCGAGCTGTCGGTGGCCCGCGGACTCGCCTACCCCCGGCCGGAGTTCGAGGCGCTCTGGCTGAAGATCCTGGACCGCGCGCCGGCCCACATGGGCGCGCATCTGGCGGCCCTGCACTACTGGTGCGAGAAGTGGCACGGCTCGCGCGAGGTGGCGTACTCCTTCGCGGAGGCCGCGGCGGCCCGCGCCCCTCAGGGCTCCCTGCTGGCCGCCATGCCCCTCTTCGCGGTCTTCGAGCACCTCCCCGAGGTGAACCTGGTCCGCGGCTTCTACCAGAGCGAGGTCGTCACCAAGGCGGTCCACGGCGCGCTCTACGCGGTGCACGCGGCCCGCCCCGACGACCCGATGCTGGCTCACGTGCGCCACCTGCTGGTGCTCTTCCTGGTCCGCGGCGAGCGCTGGGCTGAGGCCATGAACCAGTTGGTGCACGTGGACGGCCATGTGGGCGCCCTCCCCTGGACCCTCACACCCGACCCCGCGGCGGACTACGCGCTCTACCGCGCCCTGGCGGTGGCGGGCTACGAGGCGAACGGCGGAACGCCGGCGTCACTGCCCCGCTGAGGGCGTACGAGCCCGGAATCCCGACCGGGGCTCACCCGTTGAACACCACGGCGCCCCGGCCCCGTGCCCCTGTGACCCCGTGGAGACCGCATGTTCCCGCACAGCCGTACCCCTCAGCTCCCGACCGCCGAACAGGCACTGCGCGGCCGCCCGGAGCCGATCTTCACGGTCCCCGACCGGCACACCGTCCTCGGCAACCCCCTCCTCGGCCCCTACCCCGAGGGCCTGGAGATCGCCGACTTCGGCATGGGCTGTTTCTGGGGCGCCGAGCGCAAGTTCTGGCAGCTCCCGACGGGCGTGTGCACGACCCTGGTCGGCTACCAGGGCGGCTTCACCGAGCACCCCACGTACGAGGAGGTCTGCTCGGGCCTGACCGGCCACGCGGAGGTCGTCCGCGTGGTCCACGACCCCGGCCTGATCTCCTACGAGCGCCTCCTCCAGGTCTTCTGGGAGTCCCACAACCCGACCCAGGGCTTCCGCCAGGGCAACGACGTCGGCACCCAGTACCGCTCCGCCGTCCACACCCACACCCCTGCCCAGGCAGCCACGGCGGCCGCCTCCCGCGACGCCTACCAGAAGGTCCTGACCTCCTCCGGCTACGGCACCATCACCACCGAACTCCTCCCCGCGGAAGGCCGCACCTTCTACCCGGCCGAGGGCTATCACCAGCAGTACCTTTCAGGCAGCAAAAACCCGGACGGGTACTGCGGGCTGGGCGGGACCGGCGTCTCCTGCCCGACCGGCGTGGCTCGGGTCGCAGGCTGACGTCGCCGGATGGGCTTCAGAACCTACGCGCGCAGGGTGCGCGACGAGCAGTTGCCACTCGCCCGACGGCACACCTCCCTCAGATGTGCCGTCGGGCAGTACTGTCCACTCGGCTTCAACGCGACCTGGGCCTACCTCGCTGCGACGGCACGCCCTTCCCCTGATCTCCGCAAAGACCCGGCGGCTCTGCTGCGCGCGCTGGAGACCTTGGAAGCCAGCCGAGCGGTCCGGCTCAACGAGGTCGATGCCTTCGCCGTCCGGCGTCACGCGGAGAAAGCGGCCGGCCGACGCACCCCACGCCGCATCGACACACCGCAGATGACGGGACCCCGCTGGCCCAGCGAAACGGAACCCTCTCGCTTGGGACTCATCGCTGCCGTAGCGAACCGCCACACGGCGTTCCAGCGTTTTCCCTTCCCGGACGAGAGTCTGTACCGCGACAACCAGGCCCAGCAGCCGGCCGACCTGCACGCCCGCCTCGACAGCTGTGCCACCTCGTACCTCACGAACCTCGGCCATGTGGACGCCCCGACGCGAGACGCCCTGGCCGAGACGATCCTCCGAATCCAGAGCCTCATCCGTCCGGGCTACGCGCCCCTGAACGGTCATCTGCTCGTGTGGCTGCGCTTCGCGAACCTCGTCGCATACGCCGCAGCGGCCCCTCTTGGCCATTGAGCACTGCCACCAGCAGTACCTCGACAAGAACCCGGCCGGCTACTGCGGCACAGGAGGGACGGGGGTCAAGCTGAGTAGCCCGTCCGAGAGCAACCGGGGGGCGTCCTGTCCGACGGGTGTCGCGTCGGCTCCGGGGGTGTCGGGGACGTAGCCGGAGGTGCCGGGGGGATCGGCGACGTGGCCGAGCCGGCCTGAGTCCGGCCCGACCGGGCATGGCGTCGATCGTCGTTGGCGGGGTGCCACGGCCGGGTCGTCCTGTCGGGCCGAGAGAGTCGTTCTGCCGGGCCGAGAGGAACGGGAAGGTCGCGAACGGAGAGCGCGGGGAGGAACATCGGAGTCACGTAGGCAAGGTGGTGGCCATGGGGATGCCGTCGATGCATTTCAGCGAGAGTCCTGAGGATCCGTTCGCCCTCGGCCGCGGCGCCTCGGCCGTGCTCGACGATCGAGGCGACGTGGTCGGCTGGAGCACACGGGCACAGGAGCTGCTGGGCTATCCGGCCAAGGAAGTGATCGGACGGGCGTGGCAGGACCTCCTGGTGGACGCCCGTGACCTGCCTGTCGTGCGGTCCGTCGTCGTGGACGCCATGAGGACGGGCGGCTGGTTCGGGGTCCTGCCCGTCCGGCACCGCGACGGACGACGGGTGGAGATGGGTTTCCGGGCCCGCGCGATCACTCGGGACGGGGACGGTCAGGAGTGGGTCCTGGTCGGAGCCCCCGCCGCGGAGGTCATCGCCTGGCAGCGGGACCGTGCGCTGCTGGACGGCCTGTACCGCCGGTCCCCGATCGGTCTGGTCACTTACGGCCCGGACAGCAGGGTGATCCGGGTCAACCGCGCGGTCGAGAAGGCAAGCGGTGTCCCGGCCGAGGCGCCGGTGGGCCGTCGCCCTCGCGAATTCATGGTCGACGAGGACGCGGGTCCGACCGAGGAGCGGGTACGGCACGTCCTGGAGACCGGCGAGCCGTTGATCTTCACGGAGCAGTCGGCCAGGGCACGCCATGATCCGGGCCGGGACCGGATCGTGTCCGTCTCGGCGTTCCGGATGGAAGACCCCGCGGGCCGGGTTCTCGGCGTGGCCGAGACGATCGAGGACGTGACCGACCGCCACCGGGCCCAACGCAGGCTCGCCCTGCTGAACGAGGCGAGCGCCCGGATCGGAACCTCACTGGACGTGGCACAGACGGCCCGGGAGCTGGCCGAGGTGGCCTCCCACGGCCTCGCCGACTACTGCTCGGTGGACCTCATGAAGCCGGTGACACTTGGTGACGAACCACCCCCCGGTGTGAGAGGTCCGCTGCTCCGAGTGGCCCTCTCGCCCCCGGAACGCCGGGTCCCGTACCAGGAGGGCGAGGTGGTCCCGCTCCTTCCGGATTCCCCGCAGGCGCGGTGCTTGGCCGAGCGTCGCCCGATTCTCGACCGGCTGCTGTCCCTGCGCCCCGAGTGGTACGCCATGGACCGGCGGCGGATCGAGATAGCCATGGGTCTCGGCGTTCATTCGCTGATCGTGGTGCCCCTTGTGGCTCGCGGCCTGGTGCTGGGCGTGGTGAGCCTGTGGCGAGTGCGCCATTCGGAGCCTTTCGAGGACGACGATGCCGCGGTGGCCCATGAGTTTTCCTCGCGTGCGGCCGTCTGCATCGACAACGCGCGCCGCTTCACCCAGCAGCAGAGCGCCGCTCTGACTCTGCAGCGCAGTCTGCTGCCGAGCGCGGTGTCCGACCTGCCGGCGGTCGAGGTGGCCTGCCGATATCTCCCGGCGAGCGGTGAACCGGGCATCGGCGGTGACTGGTTCGACGTGATCCCGTTGTCCGGGGCCCGGGTCGCACTCGTGGTGGGAGACGTGGTCGGCCACGGGCTCCACGCCGCGGCCTCCATGGGCCGCCTGCGCGCCGCCGTGCGCACCCTGGCCAGCCTCGACCTGGAACCGGACGAGGTGGTGGCACGGCTGGACGATCTGGTCAGCCTGCTGGCCGCCGAGCTGGAGGCGAACGCCGACGGCAGCGGGTCCACAGTGGAGCAGATGCTCGGGGCCACCTGCGTGTACGCGGTCTACGATCCGGTCTCCCGGCACTGCTCCCTGGCACGCGCCGGTCACCCGGCACCGTTGCTGTCCACTCCGGACGGCGAGGTGACCGTGCTCGACCTGCCCGCGGGTCCACCGCTGGGTCTGGGCGGGCTGCCGTTCGAAACGTACGACCTCGACCTCCCCGAGGGCAGCCTGCTCACGCTCTACACCAACGGTCTTCTGGAGGCGCGCAACGGCGACATCGACGCCGCGCTGGAGCACCTGGACGAATGTCTCACCCACGTCGCCGATCCTCTGGACAGCACCTGCCACGCCGTGGTCGAAGCGCTGCTGCCGAAGGAGCACCTCCCCACCGACGACGTCGCGCTCCTCATCGCCCGTACCCGGGTGCTACCGCCACAGGATGTCGCCATCTGGCAGCTGCCCCTGGAAGCGACCGCCGCCGCCCGTGCCAGGGAGCTGGCCACGGCGAAACTGACCGAATGGGGGCTGACGGAACTGACCTTCACCACCGAGCTGGTCGCCAGCGAGCTCGTCACCAACGCCTACCGGTACGCGGCCGGCCCCGTCACCCTGCGCCTCATCCGTACGCACTGCCTGATCTGTGAGGTGTCGGACGCCAGCCACACGTCCCCTCACCTGCGACGGGCCCTCAGCACGGACGAGGGCGGACGCGGGCTCTTCCTGGTCGCGCAGCTCACGGAGCGGTGGGGTACCCGCTACAGCCACGACGGCAAGACCGTCTGGACAGAGCAGCCGCTGCCGCACCCGTGACCCGCAATCCCCGATGGCAGCGACCAACGGCCCACGCGTAGGCGCGACGCGGCCTTCGACGCGCTGCGCGACGAGGACCAGTGGACTGTCTTCCGGATCCCGTTCGCGGGCGGCCCCACCGCGATGGTCCTCGGCTGCGACATTCCCGAGGACGCCACAGACATCCGACCGCGACCCGCACCTGCGCCCCCTGACGTACCGAACGGACTACCGCCGTTCGGATCGCCCGAGGCGGCCCTTCAGGTGATTGCCGGACGCCTCATGAGCCAGGCGGCCGTCGCAGGGGTACGACGTCTCAGCAAAGGACGAACCCAGAACGCCGTGAGGAGTTTGGCCATGTACGCAGCGATCCGGCGGTACGAAGGGGTGACCGATTCGGCCGAGGCCGCACGTCTCGTGAACGAGGGGTTCGTGCCGCTGATGCGCCAGGTCCCCGGCTTCGTGGCCTACTACTGGATCGATACCGGGGACGGGGCGATGATCTCGACCAGCGTCTTCCAGGACCGGGCCGGTGCCGACGAATCGATCTCGAGGGCTGCGGACTTCGTGCGGGACAACCTCGCGTCACTGCTCCCCAACCCTCCCCAGGTCATGGCAGGCGAGGTGGTGGCTTCCGCATGACGGTGTTCGGGCCGGCCGCATGAGGCGTCACGCCCTTGGTCCCCGGTGGCGGGCAGCCCAACTGACAACAGCCCTTGAATCCATGGCCGTTGGAGATGGGCTGCCCGTTCCGGGTGAGCGGACGGGTCAGGCACCGGGCCACGGGGATACTGACCTGCATGACGGAGTGGCTCATATTCGCGGGCTATCTGGTGATCGCGTCGACGGCGTGGTCGCTCGACGGCAAGGCGCGCGGCACTGCAGAGGATGCCCGGCTGAAGGCGTTCGTGGACCAGGACCGGCACAGCGCCGTCGTCGAACCGGATGCCGTGGAACGACTCGGTCCACTGGCCCTGGGCTCGCTGAGCGGCCGGGACCATTGGGGGGTGAAACAGGGGGCAGTGGCCAGGCTGGTGGCCGAGGGGCTGCTGCACCGGACGTCGCCCGATGAACCCGGCCAACAGCGTTGGGTCGCGCGCGGCACATTGCCCGAAGACGCCGACGAGTTCGAGCGCGAACTGTGGACCGCGGCGACACCCCTGCGTGTGCCCGATCCTGCCTTCTCCTCTGCCCACGGCGAGGGCGACTACCTGTGGAATCTGCACGCGCCGAACGCCCACCACCTTCTCGACGAGGCAGAGGCGCGGTTGATCGGTGAGGGCTACGCGCGAGGTCCGTTCGAGCCCGTTCCCGGCCGACAGCGGCTCCGGGGACGGTGGTCGACGGCCGCCACGGCGGCGGCGGTGCCGGTAGTCGCCGTACTGGTCCTCGACCACGCCTGGATCCGAGCCGTACTGGCGTTGATCATCGGCATGGCGGCTCTGGGACAGGCGGTTCCGGGCGGTCCGGTCATGCCGCGATGGCTGCCCACCACAACCGGCAAGGGGGAGAAAGTACTCCGGATGGCGCGTGAACGGTTCGCGGACCTGGATCCGGCGACGCGCCCGGATACGCAGGCGTACGACCCGCGCCAGGTGCGCATGGCGGTCGCGCTCTTCGGCTCGACGGTGCTCGAACGCATCGACGACAAGATCCTGACCGACTGGGCCCCGGAGCCGGTCTTCGTCGAGGGCCCCGGAGAGTGAACCAGGGCCCCCGAGGAGTGGTCCGCGCAAGGTGGCCCTGATCGGTCCCGGGCGATGGATAGGCTCACGGCATGGACGTCCGTGTAGAGATCGCCCGGGAAGCGAGTCAGGAACTCGTGGATGCCTTCGGCCGGCTGCTACCGCAATTGTCTTCGACGGCGGACCCGCTCGATTACGAGGCGATCGACCGGATGGTGACGTGCGAGGCCAACACGGTGCTCGTCGCCCGGACATCCGATGACATCGTCGGCACCCTGACTCTGGTGCTGCTGCCCTTGCCGTCCGGCCTGCGAGCCCGTGTCGAAGACGTGGTCGTGGACAGCCTCGCGCGGGGCCGGGGAGTCGCCGGCCTCCTCACCCAGGAGGCCTTGCGGATTGCCCAGGAGGCGGGCGCCCGGACGGTTGATCTCACCTCCCGGCCGGATCGTGCGGCAGCGAACCGGCTTTATGAACGTCTGGGCTTCCAGGCCCGGCTGTCGACGGTCCACCGCTTCCCGATCGCCCGGTAGGACGCCTTTGCGGGCCTGGCCGGGGACGGCGTGGCCACCCGATGACCACCGTCGGCTTCATGCGATCGATTGATGAGGGTCGGCAGATGACCAGTCCCAGCCGCGACCGCGTCGCAGACGTCCGCAGCGTCGTGGTGACGCACATGCTCGACTATCAGATCGACTCCGTTGTGCCGCTCGGCGAGGGCCTGGACAACCTGGCGTACGAGGTCAACGGTGAGCTGATCGTGCGCTTCAGCAAGGAGCCCGACCTGGCACGGCGGGCATCACTGGTGGGCCGCGAGGCCCGCGTACTTGCTGCCGTCGCCGACATCTCGCCGCTGCCCGTCCCCGAACCGACGTTCACGGTCGCGGAGCAGGGATGTCTGGCCTACTACAAGCTCCCCGGCGCACCGCTGTTGGACATGTCGCGGCACCAGCGATCGGCCCACGGCACGTCGATCGGCGCCACGCTCGGCGAGTTGCTCACCGCGCTGCACGCTGTTCCGATCGAACGGCTGGCCGATCTGGTGGACGTGGACCACCAGCCGCTGGCCGAGTGGCGACAAGAGGCCACGGAGAACTATGTGACGGTAGCCGGGCGGGTACCGGCGGCGCACCGCCGACCCGTCGAGGCGTTCTTGGATGCCGCACCACCGCACGATGGATGCACCCCAACGTTCTCCCACAACGATCTGGGGATCGAGCACGTTCTCATCGACCCGGTCGCATGGACGGTGACCGGCATCATCGACTGGAGCGACGCAGCCGTCGTCGATCCGGCCTACGACTTCGGGCTGATCTACCGGGATCTCGGCCCCGCCGCCACCCGCGCCGCCATCAGCAGCTGTCGAACCGACGCCGACGACCTCGCGGCTCTCAGCGAGCGCGCCGTGTTCTACGCCAGATGCAGTGTCCTCGAGGACCTGGCACACGGCATCGAGACGGACCAAGGCAGGTACGTCGACAAGAGCCTCGCCGCGATGGAATGGCTGTTTCCGCCATAGGTGTGTGCGGGCGGCTACGAACGGGGGCGCACGAGGTCGGCCGCGCGTTCGGCGATCGCGTAGACGGTGGCGTTGGTGTTGGCGGCGGCGCCGACCGTGCCGATCTCTCCGATCCCCTTGACTCCCAGGGGGTTGACCACCTTGTCCTGGACGTCCACGAACTCGATGTCGATGTCGGGGGCGTCGGCGTTCACGGGCACGAGGTATTCGCCGAGGCCGGTGTTGGCCCAGCGGCCGTCGCGGGCGTCGACGAGGGTCGATTCCAGCAGGGCGTGGCTGAGGCCCCACAGCATGCCGCCCACGGCCTGGCTGCGGGCGGTTTTGGTGTTGAGCACCCGGCCGGGGGCGAACACTCCGGTCATACGCCGCACGCGGACGACACCGAGGTCGGGGTCGACGGCGACCTCGGCGAACTGGGCGCCGAAGGTGGCGAGCCCGTGGGGCACGTCGTGGGGCGGCGGGTTCCAGCTGCCGCCGCCCATCGGCCCCCCGCAACCGGAAGTGCCCCGCTCACTCAGTGGTTCGGGCCTTTGACCTGGTGATGAGAGACCTGTTCCCGTGCCGTCCGCCACCGTGACCGTGTCTGCTCGACGACGCTGTCCCACTGTCGGTGGACCTCGTGGTCGGAAGGGCGGTGGCCCTGGCGGATCCGGCTGAGCTCGTCGCGTACTTCTCGTCCCAGTGCCGCCGACGCGACCAGGACGAGCATGGCCGCGAAGAGGGCGGAGATCATCGCGAAGACGGCGCCGACCACCCCGTAGCGTGCGGCGGAGGAGTTGAAGAGGCGCGGCATGTAGATGGCCGCGCCCACCGAGTAGGCCACCGTCAGGACGGCGGCGGTGACGCCGAAGGGGAGCAGGTCCGGCCGGCTGATCCGCTTCGCCGACAGGATCCGGCCGCTCCAGACAAGGAACGCGGCGGTCACCGGTACCTGGCACACGGAGGCGGCCAGACCCAGCGCGCGCCCGCCTAGGAGCGCGGAGAGCGTCGCGGTGACCACCCCGTAGCCGCCGAGAGTGAGGATCCACCACAGGCCGTTGCGCGTGTTGCGCACGCTGAGGGGCTTGAGTTCCCATGCCTGTTCGAAGAGCCGCTGCACGGCTCGCGCGAAACTGAGCACCGAGATCGTCAGAAACACGACCCCGAAGATGCCCACGCTCGCACTGGTGCCTTCGGCGGGAGAAAAGAGGGAGTTGACTGCCGTGGCGCCCGCTCCGGTGAGGTCGTAGCGCTTGATGATCCGCTCTGCGGCGTCGTAGTGCACGAAGTTGCCGAGGACGGCGCCGAGGAGGATGGAGAGCGGGACCAATGCCGTCAAGGCGCTGGACGCCAGGGCCATCGAGCGGTCGAAACCCACGATCTTCTGAAACCGGTTGACGACCCGCAACGCGAAGGCGGGACGCAGCCAGAAGGTCAGCGTTCTGACGAGGCGCTCTCGGTTGATCCCCGCCGTGTTGCCCTCCGTGAAGATCGGGACCTGTGGGACGGGGCGAGCCTAACGGACGGTCGCCGGACCGCTGAGGGGCGACACGAGCAGCCACCTGCCGGGCTCGAGCGCCGTGTCGGTGCTCGAACGCGGTGTCAGTTCTGGTCGACGAGCAGGTGGATGGGGCCGCGCAGGACGGGGCTGGGGCGGTACGGGGGTGGGTCGGTCACCAGGGTGGGGTCGGCCAGACGGCGTACCAGTGCGGTCAGGGCGATCTGGGTTTCCAGTCGGGCCATCGGGCCGCCGAAGCACAGGTGGATGCCACTGCCGAAACCCAGGTGCTGGTTGTCCCGGCGGTCGGGGTCGAAGCGGTCGGGATCGTGGAAGCGGTCCGGGTCGCGACTGCCCGAGGCGAGCATGAGCATGATCTTCGAGCCCTTGGGGATGACGGTGTCGCCGACGGAGATGTCGCTGTACGCCGCCCGCCACGGAATGATGTGCACGGGGGGCTCGTAGCGCAGCAGTTCCTCGACCAGTGGTACGACCAGGTCCGGTTCGGCGCGCAGACGTTGCAGCACGTCGGGGCGGCGGAGCAGCGTCAGCATGCCGTTGGTGATGAGGTTGACGGTGGTCTCGTGGCCCGCGATGAGCAGCAGGTTGGCGGTGCTGACGATCTCGGCGTCGGTCATCCGCCCGTCGGGCCCGTCGTCGTTGGCCAGCCGTGTCAGGAGGTCGTCGCCGGGGTGGCCGTGGCGTTGTTCCAGCAGCCCGCCGAGGTAGTGGCGCAGGTCTTTGGTGGCCTGTACGCCGTTGTCCAGTTTCTCCTGCGGGTCGGTCTTGGGGTTGAAGTCGATCGAGTCGATGATGGCGTTCACCCACACGTGGAACCGTGGTTCGTCCTCGCGCGGCACACCGAGCAGGTGGCAGATCACGGTGACGGGGAACGGATAGGCGAAGTCGTCGACGATGTCGATCCGCTGCTTGCCCGCGAAGTCGTCGATCAGACCGGCGACGATGGCGGTCAGGTCGGGTTCCATGCCGGTCACGAGGCCCGGGGTGTGCGGGGGGCCGAAGTGACGCATCGCCAGGCGCCGCAGACGGTCGTGCTCGGGCGGGTCGAGGTTGATGAACGACGGTGTGGCGCGTTCCTGCATCGCGGGCATCGGATGCGTCAGGTTGCGGACGTCGGAGCTCAGGTGCGGGTCGTGCAGGATGCCGCTGAGTTCGCGGTAGGTGCTGATGACGTAACTGCCGTCCTCCTGCGGGGCCACCGGCGTCTTGCGCAGCTCGGCGTAGAGCGGGTACGGGTCGGCCCGGTTCGCGTAGTCGAGGATCCGGGGCAGGATGTCGGGCGTCTCGGTCGTGGTCATGTCGCTTTCCCTCCTGTTCCGTCCTGCCTGTTCCCTCCTAGCGGTGCTGCCGCATGGCGGTGACGCGCCGCTCGCCGGGGTCATGGCCGGTGACGACCACCGTGGCGCCCTGGGCGAGCAGCGTGGGGCCGGGGAAGTCGACGGGCACCGGTTTCGCGTCGAGGGGCTGGTCGGGCGTGGGGCAGGGGGGCGGGAAGGGCGCGGCCCTCTCGATCAGCTGCCGGTAGTGGTCCAGCCACTTCGCGTTGTTGAAGCTGACGGCGGCGGTGACGCGGCCCTGGTACCCGTATGCGGCGACAAAGCGGTGGTCGGCCACGGATCCCTGGGTGACGACGACCTCGTCGGCGTAGGTCGGTACACCGACGGACTTGATGTTCACGCCGAACTGGATCGACCAGAACGTCGGGATGGACAGGTGCGGCCAGCGGTTCGCCTGCGCGCTGACCATGTTGTGCGCCGCGATCTCGGCCTGCTCCACGGCGTTGGCCCAGTGCTCCAGCGAGATGAACCGGTACTCGTACATCGGGTTGGGGCTGCGTGCCACGTCTCCGGCGACGAAGATGTCGTCGGTGACCAGGCCGTTGAGGTCGAAGGCGCGGCAGCCCGCGTCGCAAGCGACTCCCCATACGCCCACCGCCAGTCCCGAGTCGCGCAGCCACTCGGTGTTGCGGATGCCCCCGAGCGCGACCACCACCACGTCGGCGTCGACCGTACTGCCGTCGGAGAAGTGGGCGCGGCGAACCCGCCCCTGCGCGTCGCCCTCCAGCTGGGTGACCTTGACACCGCAGCGCAGGTCGACGCCGTGGGCGCGCTGCATGTCCGCCGCGATCTCGCCGATCATGGCGCCGAGTCCCCCGACGAGTGGGGACGGCGCGAGTTCGGCGACGGTCACCGGGATGTCGCGCTCGCGGCAGACGGAGGCGATCTCGGAGCCGGTGAAGCCCGCGCCGATGATCAGTACGCGGGAGGGCCCGGCGGCGACCGCCCGCTGCAGGCCGGCCGCGTCCTCGCGCGTGCGGACCACGAAGACTCCGTCCAGGGCCGCCTCGGCCTCGACGGGCCAGGGCCGGGCCCGTACGCCGGTGGAGATCAGCATGCGGTCGAAGGGGACCGTGCGGCCGTCGGCGAGCCGCACATGGTTGTTCGCCAGGTCCAGTCCGTCGGCGGGGACGCCCAGGAGCCACTCCGCGTCGATGTCACGACGCCGTGGCAGGGTGGTGCCGTCGGCCGGCACCCATCCGGTCAGTACCTGCTTGGACAGCGGGGGGCGGTCGTAGGGCTCCCCCAGCTCGTCACCGATCATGGTCAGCTTCCCGGTGAACCCCTCGTCGCGCAGGGCCTCCGCGGCGCGCAGTCCCGCCAGTGACGCCCCGACGATCACGACGCGGCCGTCGCGCTTGAACCCCTGCAGGGTGTCGGCAGTGCTCATGACGGCGACGTCCCCACCGGCGCGTCCCGGCCCTCCAGCTGGTCGACCAGAATGGCCTGGAGGGGGCAGGCCGCCGCGGCGCGCAACACCTGCTGGCGCTGGGCGTCGTCGGGGTTCGAGGAGTACATCAGCGCTTCCTCGCCGTGCATCCGGAACGCGTCGGGAGCCAGGAACGCGCACTGCGCATACCCCTGGCACCGGGAAAGATCAACGACAACTCTCATCCCGACCTCCATTGCAGGGACCGCGAAGCCGCGGGTCCTGAGGCAGCACTCCCACGGCGTCCGAAGCGCGAGGCACGCCTTCTTCGAAGAAAGGAGTCGGCAGGTTTCCGCAGGAAGAATCGATCATCGCGAATGAGGCCTCGGCGTCTGCAAAACCGCCCGGCGAACCTGACCTTGCCGTCAAAAGCGTATCCCCCGTGCACGTCGTCCGCACGGTGAGGATTCAGGAGGTGGGGGTTGAGGAATACGTCGACCGCGCACCGACCGGCCGCACGATGCGGGCGGCCCTCAGAACACCTCGGTCATCCCCGCCACTCCGCCGATGAACGCGCTGAGCAGCATCAAGGCGCCCAGCACACCGAGCAGCACCAGCAGCCCGCGCGGTGCTCGACGCGCACCGCCCTTGCCGCAGACGACCAGAATCCCCAGCAGCAGCACCATCAGGCCGAGCAGGGAAATCGCCAGCCACCCGAACGAGGACGCGGTGCCCGTCTGCTCGTATCCGCCGGAGGCCACCCGCTGCAACGCGACCGTGTCGCCTACGGGCAGATTCTTGCCGATCGAGGCGTTCGGGTCGACGACGGTGCCGTCGGAGGAGCGGAAGATGCCACTGCAGTGGGGATACCGGTGGCCTCCGACGTGTTCCCAGGCGCACGCTTCGACCCGGAGATGCCCGGGGGTGCCGGCCAGGCCCGTGGCGTAGGCGAAATGCGTTCCGGCGAACCAGGTCAGCCCGATGCCCGCGGCCACGAGAACGACGACCATGACCGCCGGACGGCCTGCCCGAAATCTTTCCCCGCGCCGACCCCAGCCGTTCATCCGCTCTCCCCCAGAGTGCCCGCCCGAGACAACGCCCCGGTCGCCCGGTCGTCCCGGCCGTCCCAAGCTACGCCTGGGCCACGACGTCGCTGCCGGGAGTGGTGCGCGGGAGCAGGCCGTCGTGGTCGGCGAGGCCGCGCGTACCGGCGATGGCGGCGTCCGTCGGGTCGGCCGACTGCGTCAAGGGTGTGTCGGTGCAGCGGTGTTCATCCCCTCCCCCGGCCTTCGGCCGAACCGCTTCCTCCGACACCCGAGCCGAAGCGCCGCTGGTGGCAGCGCCGCGGCTGATGCACGGAGGACGCGGTGGTCGGGCGGGCCCGCCCGCGGCTCGGGGCGGGGGAGGCACCTGCCGCTCGGGCACCTCGCCCCGGTCCTCGCCGAGCGCTTCGACGCGCCGATCGACTTCGGCGGCCCGCGCGGCCACCGCGTCTCCCTCCCCGAGCGGGGTTTCGCATGATCAGGTGTCAAACCGTCGGTGGCTGGTGGGCCTCACTTCCGATAGCCGAGGATCGTCATCATGCCGGACTCCGAGTGGTACTGGTTGTGGCAGTGGAGCATCCACAGGCCCGGGTTGTCGGCGTAGAAGTCGACGACGAGTTTGTGGTGCGGCACCACGTGGGCGGTGTCCTTGCGGGCACCGACCACGCCGAAGCCGGTGAGGGCGAAGGTGTGGCCGTGCAGGTGCATGGGGTGCCACATGTCGGTGGCGTTGATGAGGGTCAGGCGGATCCGTTCGCCGTAGCTGACCGGGTGGCGTTGCTCGACGGAGTACGGCCGGTGGTCGAAGGCCCAGTCGAACTTCTTCATCCCGCCGGTCAGCCTGATGCGCAGTTCGCGGTCCGGTTCGTCGTCGGTGAGGGCCACCGAGTCGTCCGGCACAAGACGTCTGGCCGGGACGAGCTTGCCGTCGAGTTCGTCCGGGTGCACGGAGGGGCGGGGAATGTCCCCACTGCCGGTGCGCAGGACGGCCAGGGCTCTGGCGTTCTTGCCCTCGGCCAGCGCAACCAGCGGGAACACCCCGTCCTTGGCGGTGATCAGCACGTCGTAGCGTTCGGCCATGCCGAGCAGCAGCGCGTCCGTCTGCGTGTGCTCGACGGGGTAGCCGTCCGTGTGCGTGATGGTCATCTCGTGGCCGCCCAGCGCCACCCGGAAGGCCGTTTCGGCGCCGGCGTTGATGATCCGCAGCCTGATGCGGTCCCCCTTGCGGGCCCGGAAGACCGAAGGAGCCTTCGGGAGACGGCCGTTGACCAGGTAGAACGGGTAGTCGACGCTGCCTCCCTCGCTGTGCAGGATGCGGCTGTGGGAGTTCCGCAGGACGCGGGAGGGGCCGTGGGGCTTCTCGTGGGCGGCCTTGTCATGGGCCTTGCCCCCGGGTTCGTCGTCCTCACCCATGCCCATGCCCGTCGCCATGCCCTTGCCGTCGAGCAGCTGTGCGAGCACCCCGTCGGGGGTGGAGCCGGCCACGCCGTCCACCCAGTCGTCCAGGATGACGACCCACTCCTTGTCGTAGGACAACGGCTCCCTGGGGTCCTCGACGATCAGCGGGGCGTACAGGCCGCGGTCGAGCTGCAGCCCCGAGTGCGAGTGCAGCCAGTACGTGCCCGGGTGGTCCACGGCGAAGCGGTAGTTGAAGTCGTCGCCGGGCCTGATGGGGTGCTGGGTCAGGCCGGGTACGCCGTCCATGTCGCAGCGCATGCGGACACCGTGCGAGTGCAGTGTCGTGGACACGGGCAGATGGTTGGTCAGGTTGAGATCGAGGATGTCGCCCGACTTGATCCGCACCTCCCTGCCGGGCAGCGAGTCGCCGTACGCCCATGACCTGACGGTCCGTCCACCCAGGTCGAGGGTGGTCTCGGCGGCCGTGAGCCTGAACGAGCGAACGGGGCCGGACCCGCGTTTCCTCTCGACGGCGAGGACCTCGGGATCGGACGGGTTCACGTACCCCTTGGGCCCCCTGGGGACGAAGGGTCTGCCGCCGTGGCCGCTCCCCTGGTGCTCGCCGGGGCCGGGGTGCGAGCCAGGTCCGGAGGGAGAGTCGGACCCGGAGCAGCCGGCCAGGAGTCCCGAGCCGGCGGCCGCGATCGAGGCACCGAGCACGGTGCGCCGCGTAGGTGAGTGCATGAATGAATAACACACGTTTTACGCTGATATGTCCTCGAACCCGGCACGGCGTGTCCCCCATCGGAGCAGACCCCGTCACCCCGAAACGGAGACTAAGGTTAGGCTTACCTCATCCATTGATCGGAGTATTTTCGTGCGCACCTTGGGGTCGAAGGCCGTCCTGGCCGTTGCCATCGTCGGCGGTCTGCTGGCCGGATGTTCGTCCGGGAGCGGGGACGGGGACAACGGCTCCTCGCAGAGCAAGAACACCTCGAGCGGCGACCGCAATCTGGTGAGCGGGGCCTCGGAGGGCCCCTCCGTCGCCCCCAGCGCCGTCGCCGCCGGGATGGGCGCGGGCAGCGCCAAGGACGGCGAATTCCCTCGGACCGTCGGGCACTTCGAGGGCAGGACGGAGATCACGAGCGCGCCCAAGAAGATCGCCGCGCTCAGCACCGGACAGTTGGACGACCTGCTGACCCTGGGCATCGTGCCGACCGTGACGACCCGCGCGGACAACGCCGGGCCGGCGCCGGACTATCTGAAGGACGCCTTCCCCGCGTACAAGAAGCAGTTGTCGGCCATGACCGACGCGGGGACCCGCACCGCGCCCAACCTGGAGACGCTCGCCGCCGCCAAGCCCGATCTGATCCTGATCAACGACTCGCTCGGCGACCTCTACCCGAAACTGTCGAAGATCGCGCCCACCGTCGTGACGGCCGGCAACGGCATCAACTGGAAGCGGGATCTGCTCCTCGTCGGTGACGCGGTCGGCAAGGGAGACAAGGCGCAGGAACTGCTCGACGGCATCGTCAGCGACGCCGCCACGCGGGGCAAGCGGCTCGGCGATCCCGCCGTGTCCATGGTGCGGTTCACGCCGGACCGGACGCGGATGTTCGGCGTGTCGTCGTTCACCGGCTCCATCGCCGTCGACATGGGGCTTTCCCGGCCCAAGTCACAGCAGTTCAAGGCGATTTCGCAGGACATCGGGGCGGAGAGCATCGATGTCGCGGACGGGGACTGGATCTTCTACTCCGTGCAGGGCGACGCCTCCAGGACCGACGCGGGCAGCGTGCTCGCCGGGCCCCTGTGGAAGTCGATGAAGGCGGTCGAGGCCGGGCACGCGGTGAAGGTCGACGACGACCCCTGGTACCTCAACGCCGGCCCCACCGCCGCCCGGCTCGTCGTACGCCAGCTCGCGGACACCCTCGGCAAGTGACCGGTCCCACGTCCGTCGCACGCCCCACGTCCGCCCCGACGGGCGCGCGGCGTGCGACCTGGCTGGGTGTGGCCCTCCTCCTCGCCGTCACCGCCGCCGCCCCCAGCCTCGCCGTCGGCACCCGCCCCGTCCC
>LRTP01000543.1 GCA_001550305.1 Streptomyces diastatochromogenes | reverse complement strand
TGGGCCAGGACGTCATCACCGCAATGGAGAATGCCGCCGAGGAGGAGAAGGCCAGGCAAAAGGGGGCGACTCCGAAGGACAAAATGGGCAGGATGCCCGGACCGGACCCGAGCGGGAAGAGCGGCGACGCGTCCGACGGCGGCGGAAACTCCGCCTGAAGGCCACGCTCCTCGGACGCTCCAGGGGCGGGCAGACCAGCAAGGTCCACCTCGCCGCCGACCGGAAATGCCGCCCGCTGGTGTGCGGCCTGACCGCGGGCCAGGCCGCGGACAGCCCGCAGTTCATCCCCGTGCTCAAGAAGATACGGGTCCGCGGGCCCGCCGACCTTCGCTTCCCATTAGGCCTACTCGTCCCGCGGTAACCGGGACCACCTGCGCAAACGCCACATCAAGGCCGTCATCCCGGAGAAGAAGGACCAGACCGCCAACCGGAAGAAGAAGGGCTCCCGGGGTGGTCGGCCCGTCAGCCTCGACGCCGACCTGTACAAGGAGCGGAACACTGTCGAGCGTCTGATCAACAAGCTCGCCCGCACGGAAACGGACAGATCTTCCGCAACTGCCGCGTCGAGGACGAATGCATCCCTCATGAGGTGAGCGGAATCGCCGTTCCAGACGACCTGCCTCGCGGGAGTCCAGCTCAATGCCTGAGCGCGGCCTCGTCCGAGAAGGACCCGTCTTGCCGAGGCAGGGACTCGGGTCCGATACGTGCACTTGTTGGGTAGTTACTGGGGCCCTGCGTCGTCAGGAATTGTCCCTGGTTCGTGCGGCCACCCACAGAGCGATCCGGGTGCGTGAGCGCAAGCCCAGTTTGTCGCGGACCTTGTCCAGGTGGGTGGCGACAGTACGCTCTGAAAGACCTAACCGTGCAGCGATCTGGCGGTTGGTCAGTCCCTCGGCGACGAGCTCGGCGACCGTGAACTCCCGGCCCGTGAGCGGGAACTGGTCCACGACGACCGCCGTGGCGTCAGAGGCCGAGCTAGGGTAGCCGCTCCCTCTCCGCAGGGCGTATGCGACGAGCCGGTCTCCCCGCAGTCGCCGGCCACCAATGACAGCAGCGTCCTGCGCAGCGGCCGACAGCCCTGCTCGCGCACGAGCCGCGGTCAGTTCCACCCGTCGGCGCCACGGGTCCTCCGGCTCGGTGTCCAGCCGACGGCGTGCCTGCGCGCTCGCCTCGTACAAACGCAGGGCTCGCCGCAAGTCACCGCTCTCGGCGGCCACGAGGGCCAGGCCCTCGACCGGGTACAGCGCGTGGAAGCTTGCTTCGGGGACGATCCGGAGCACCTCGCCGAACAGTGCCTCGGCGTTGTCCAGACGGCCCAGGGACAGCCGTACGGCGCCGGCGGTGTGTAGGGCGGCGGCAGCCCGGCTCCAGTGCGCCTGCGCCCTGAGCACCGGAAGACAGCGAGCCATGAGCAAGTCGGCCTCGGCCTCCTCGCCCGCCTGAAGCAGGGCCCAAGCCAGGTGATGGGTGCACCATGCTGTGTCCTCCCGTCGGCCGAGCGCGGAGACGACACGCAGGCAATGGCGCAGGTCCGCGACGGCGGCGGCGAATTCACCACGGCACAGCCGTGCTGCCGCCCGCGCGTCCAGTGCATTGGCGAGACCAGCAGGGTGGTCACGCGTGCGTTCCTGGCGTACCGCCTGCTCACCAAGGCGTAGCGCTGCGGCCAGGTCGGTCTGCTGGCAGGCGACACGGGCGGCGAGTGCCGCTACCGCGCCGCCGAGGCCAGGCCCGGCAGGCAGCCGCAGAAGTCCGTCCAGTAGCGAGCGGGCGGCCGAAGGCTGTTCATGCTGGTAGTACACACGGGCCAGTTCCAGGGCCAGCCGGTCGCTCAAGGGGCCATCGCTGCCGTTGGCGCTGGCCAGGGCCGCTGCGAGATTGTCCCGTTCGCCGGTGAGCGGCCCACCGGCCTGGTCGGCGAACACCTCGTCACCGGTGAGTTCCGCGAGGCTGTCCAGCCAGTCGAGGGACCGCCGCCGTACGGCGTCCAGCTCGCCCGACACGATCAGACGCTCCATGGCGCAGGCGCGAACGGCGTTCAGCTGCCGAAAGCGCGCGGGGTGTGCGTTGCCCGGCAGCCGTACGATCAGCGACTTGGCCTCAAGTCCGCACAAGATGCCGAGAATTTGGCGTGGGGCGACGCCGCCGCCGGCGCAGACTGCCTCGGCGGCGCCCGTGTCGAATCCTCCGACGAGCACCGCGAGGCGCCGGAAAACCGCCTGTTCCGTCGGCTCGAGCAGCCGATGGCTCCAGTCGATCGCGGCGGTCAGTCCGTTGTGACGACGGGGACCGGTCCGGCTTCCGTCGGTCAGAAGCGACAGCTGGAACAGCCGGTTGTCCAGTCCGGCGAGGATGTCGCCCAGTGGGAGCGTGCCGACGCGGTGCGCCGCGAGTTCGATGCCGAGCGTCAGACCGTCCAACCGACGACATATCTCGGCAACCGTCGCAGCGTTGCTACGCCAGAGGGTGAAGCCGGGCGCACGACTGGCGGCGCGTTCGACGAACAAGCGGACGGCGTCCGAGCACAGGAGGGCGGCAGGGTCGTCACCGGTGCTGGCCGGCGGCAGAGACAGCTCGCCGACCCGGAACACGGTCTCTCCGGGAACCCGCAGCGCCTCCCGGCTGGTGGCCAGGATCCGCAACCGGGGGCAGTGACTCAGCAGGGTCGCGGCCAGCTGAGCGCACGGCTCTGCCAGATGTTCGCAGTTGTCCAGGATGACAAGCCGCGAGGTGTTGCCGATCGCACGGACCAGGGCGTCGGTGCCGGATCGCCCCGCTCGCTCGCCCACGCCCAGCGCGGTGGCCACGGACTGCGCGAGCGGAGCGTCGTCGTGCAGCGAGTCGAGTTCGATCAGGTCAACCCGCGCGTAGCGCCCAGGCAGCCCTTTGGCGAACTCCAGCGCCAGCCGCGTCTTGCCGACGCCTCCGGCTCCGGTCAGCGTGAGCAAGCGCGATGTCCTCAGCAGGGTGCGCAGGACGGAGAGTTCCTGGCGTCGCCCCACGAAGGAGTCGAGCGCTCGCGGCAGACCCGAATCCGGAGGGGAGGCATCCGGTGACGTTGGTCGTTTCCCTCCGGAGCCTTTGTGTATCGAGCGTCTCCTGAAGGCCCGTTGTCGGCACGCATTGGAGCAATACCGGGCTGGCCGACCGCCGTGTGGTCCGGCGGTCAGCGCCGCTCCGCATAACTCGCATGTCCTGTGCCAGGTCATCCCCGATTCCTGGCCGCGGGCTTCCTGGGCGAAACCTTCCAGTCTCATCGGCTCGGCCGCCCGAGAGGGTGCGTCAGGGTGTTGCGGCGGGATTGACACCGAGTACGACGGTGCCGACTACTCCCTTGCCGAGGTCGCTGCCGGCCAGGGTGATGCTGAGCAGGGTCGAGGATCCGCCATTGCGGTATATGCCGTCCCTTGCATTGAGGGTGCGGGTGGCCGTGTTGTTCCGGTAGGGGGTCAACGCGGCGATCTTGGTGTTGTACGTCTCGGGGAAATAGAGCTGGCCCGTGTGGGAGACGTGGCCTCCGTGGTAGGTCCCGTTGGACACGGTCCCGCCGGCATGGGTTTTGAGGTGGATGTGGAGTGCGCGGCCGACGTACCAGCCGGGATAGACGGTAGTGAACTCCGCGACGCCGGCGGAGTCGGTCAGCTGCACGCCTCGCAGGAATGTCGTGTCCGGTGTTGAGCCGCCCGCGACGTAGCCGGAGTAGACACCGAGCGCGTCGCACTGCCAGATATCGACCGCCGTGTTGGGCAACGGGAAGCAGGTCGCGATGTCAACCACCGTCACACGGAGAGTGAGTGGGACGCCCGCCTTGCCCTCGGTGATGTTCTTGCGGACCGTCTCGAGGTCCAGATAGTAGGGGCCTTCGGTCTGCTCTGGCGTCAGGACACAGGCAGCGGCCAGTCCGGCGCCAGCCTGGGGTGTGTCGCCTGGGTCTGCGGCTGCAGCTCGCGAAGCCGGGATTCCGAGAGCGGCCACGCCGAGGGCTCCTCCACCCAGGGTGGCGAGGATGGATCTGCGGGTGGCGTCGGTCCGCTCCGCAGGTTCGTGGTGGGGGGTTTCAGTCATGCCGCCACGATGGCCCGCGCAGCGGCATACCGGATCGGTCGGACAACCGATGAATCGGGCGCGTTACGAAACCCACCGCATCCCGGATCCGGCCGCAGCCAGGCCCTGCTGCTCCCGGCACGGACGACTTCGTCGGCGCGGCGCTTCGGCCTGGCGAGGTTCATGGGCACAGCATTTGACTGGGCCCGCTTCCCGCCCGGTGTCCACTCCCGGGGATCAGCCTCAGATCTCGCGACGGCCGTGATTCTTGTCCCGGGTGCGGTGCAGGAGCGGAATCTCGCGCCAGGGCAGTCGCCGCAGCTGTCGGCGGAGCTTCTTCTGATTCCGTTTCACGACCAGGATGTAGTGGGCGCCCTGGGCGGCGATCTGCTCGGCGTGATCGGTCTGCGTGTGCATCGCGTCGGCGGTGACGACGTGCCCGCGCAGGTCGAGCCGTTCCAGCAGCGGGGCGAAGGCCGGGATCTCGTTGCTCTTCGCGGCGATCTGCCGCTGTGAGATCACCGTCTGGTTCTCATGCAGGACGGCGGCGAGCAGGTGGATGGCGCTCTTGCCGACGTCGCGGCTGCCGCGCACGGCTTTGCCGTCGGCGGCTACTCCCACCAGCTCGGGCGGATCGGTTTCGACGGGTCACGGGAGTGCCGGGCAAGCCAGGCGCTCACGGCGTCATCAAGGGCGTCGCCGTCAATGCGGGACAGAAGGCGGCCCAGGGTGGTGGCGCGCGGAGGACGGTCCAGCCCGATCCGTTTGCGCACTTCAGGGGTGGAGTCGATGGCGAACCGTGCGATTCCGGCCAGCGTGGTGGCCCCGCCGAGGACCGCGAGCAGGCACAGGGCAAGCACAGAGCCCAGCCGGTAGCGCCGACCTCTTACGCGCCGCGGATCGTGGGCGAGCCAGCTCCCTGGCTTCATTCGATGGGTCTTGCAGCCCTCGGGGCGACACCCCACGCTTCGCATCACACGGGTTCAACGGCTCGTCCAAGGCGAAATAGAGGAGGGGACGGCTCACCAAGGTCACTGCCTCTCACCAGGCCCTACGGGTTGCGATGAGCGTAGCCTGGCTCACCGCCACGGGCCCCTCTGTCTCTCACGTGACCCAGACTGGCAACCACGCGTGACATCAATGACGGCGCCCGGAGGCGGATCCCGGTGGCCGCCCACAGACTGAGGAAGGCAAGGATTCGCCCCGAAGTCCAAGAGCCCCTCGGCCCACGAGGGGCGGGTCGTCTTGTGCACTCCGCCGCATCACTTGGGGGCCATCGCTGGGCCGTCCCAGGCGCACCAAGGCCGACAGAGACCGACGGTCCCGCTCATGCCCGACCTGATGCCCTGTCCGAGTCGAGCGGTAGGGTCCTGCGCGCGCAGGGCTGCCATCACCCAGCCAATTCCTTGACCGATTGACATCGAACGTTGACCGGCGCGCGTTTCTGCCACTGATTCCTAATGCTGTTTGTCAAGCCGCGAGGGCCGTTGGCGGCGTGAGCTCGTAGCACCGTCCGTCGCGCAGGAGGGCCCAGAGAACATTGACGCGGCGCCGTGCGAGTGCGAGGACGGCCTGGGTGTGGCGCTTGCCCTCGGCTCGTTTGCGGTCGTAGAACTGGCGGGACTCTTCGCACCTTCGGATGCTGAACAATGCGGAGGTGTAGAAGACGCGTTGGAGCCTACGGTTGTATCGCTGGGGGCGCCGCAGGTTGCCGCTGATCTTCCCGGAGTCCCGAGGTGCCGGGGCGACACCGCCGAAGCCGGCGAGCCGGTCGGGAGTGCCGAAGATAGCCATGTCGCCGCCGGTGGCGGCCAGGAACTCGGCACCGAGGATGACGCCCAGGCCCGGCATGCTAGTGATCACTTCGAAGTCGTGGTGCTCGCGAAACCGGGCCTCGATGAGCTTGTCGATCTCGGCGACCTGCTGGTTGAGGGCCATCACCTCCGCCGCCAGCGTGTGCACCATCCCGGCGGTCAGCCTTTCGCCCGGCAGGCTGGTGTGCTGGCGCTCGGCGGCCTGGAAGGCTGTCTCGGCCAGCTGGTCGGCGCGGTGGACCTTGCGGTTGCGCAGCCACGTTTCCAGCCTCTTGCGGCCGATCCGGCGGAGGGCAGCCGGAGTTTGGTAGCCGGTCAGCAAGATGAGCGGGCCGGTGTTGGTGAGGTCGAGCGCGCGCTCCAGGCCGGGGAAGACGCCGGTGAGTTGGGCGCGGAGCCGGTTGACGGTGCGGGTGCGGTCGGCGACCAGGTCCATGCGTCGGCCGGTGAGGATCTTCAGATCGGTGACGGTCTCGTCGCCAGCCCGTAAGGGGTGCAGGTCGCGGCGGATACGGGACTGGTCGGCAATGACGGCTGCGTCCTTGGCGTCGGTTTTGCCTTCGCCGCGGTAGCCCTCGGACGCGCGGTGGATGGCCCGGCCTGATAGGTAGAGCACCGGTTGGTCGTGGTTGAGGAGGATCGCGATGGCGAGGGCGGCTCCGCCGTCGGCCAGGTCGATGCCCCAGGTCACCTCGTCGCCCAGGGCCAGGACGTCGGCGAGGAGTTCGAGCAGTTCGGGTTCGTCGTTGGCGACGCGTCGGGACAGCAGCCGACGGCCGCTCTCGTCGATCGCGACGCAGTGGTGGTGGGTCTTGCCTGCGTCGATGCCGGCCCAGATCGCGGCCATGTGGTGCCTCCGTGCGGTGGTGTTGCTGGTACCTCCCGACGGACGACCTCGCTGTCGATTCCCTACTTGGCGATCATTCGCAATTCCTAATTGGCAGCCGAGTCGTCGTGGGGCGCCGGGCGGCCAATCAGTGGAAGCCACAAGCGGCAGAAGATTGAAAGCCACACCCGACGCCCCTGGGTGGGCCAACCATACGAAGGGCTCGCCCTGTCCCGTAGAAGAACGTAGGGAAGATTGACCGACCAGGCCAACGGGCCGGACGCTCGAGTCCCGGGAGCTCACGTGCCCTCGCCTCGAACGAGTCCGACTGACGGGACGCATCCCCGTCAGTCGG
>LRTP01000542.1 GCA_001550305.1 Streptomyces diastatochromogenes | reverse complement strand
CCAGGGCGAGTTCCGTGCGCCCGGGTGCGACGTGGAGGACCTGGCTCTGCGTGGCCATGAAGACGGGTCCCACCGACGCGCCCAGGAGCATCAGCAGGGCGACGGCCGCCACCTGGCTGCGCCCGCCGCCCAGGTACAGCCCGAGCAGCGCCACCGCCTGGGTCGCCACCGGGACCGTCAGGGTCGCGCGCGGGAAACGGTCGAGGAGCGGGCCGGCCGCCGAGACGCCCGCGATGCCCGCCACCCCGAACGCCAGCAGTACGGCGCTCACGGACTGCTGGTGTCGCACCGGCAGGGGCAGTACGTGCTCTACGAGCGCACGGCGCTGGGGGACGCGCTGGCAGCCGGCGCCCGATGAGTCACCCGGCGCCCTTGCAGGTGACGGTGAAGTGCGCTCCGTCGGGGTCGGTGAGGATGGCCTCGGTCGAGCCGAGGCCCTGCTGGTGGGCCGTGCCGCCGTGGGCGCGGGCGGCGCGGGCGGCGGCCTCGACGTCGTCGACGGTGAAGTGGATCTGCCAGTGCGGCCGGATCGTCGGGTCGGGCGCGGCCTCGACCGCGCCGGAGTGGATACGGGCCACGACGTCGCCCCGGCTGCGCAGCACGACCTCGTTGTCCTCGTAGCGCACCTCGCAGGACCGGGGGTCCGAGGACGCCCACTCCAGGACCTCCGCGTAGAAGATGGCGGCGTCGAAGGCGTCGCGGGTGTGCAGCCGTACGAAGACCGGTGCCGCCCGGCGCCACTCCTCCCAGCCGGCCACCAGCTCGCCCTCCCAGATGCCGAACACCGCTCCGTCCCGGTCGGCCAGCAGCGCCGCCCGGCCCGGCGGGAACGAGATCGGCCCCACCGCGGTCGTACCCCCGCGCTCCTGGCTACGGGACACGGTCTCGTCCGCACTCGCCACCGCGAAGTACGGGGTCCACGTGGCCATCCTCTCGCCGATGCCGGACATCGCCGAGACGCCGGCGACCGGCACCCCGTTGACCCGAGCGAACCGGTACTCCCTGCCCAGCCTGCCCGTGTGCCACTCCCAGCCCAGCACGGCGTGGTAGAAATCCTGTGCGGCCCGCAGATCGCGTGTGGCCAGGCTGACCCAGCAGGGCGCTCCGAACACCGAGTGGCTGGAGACAACCGCACGGTCGAGTGTTCCGTCGCTCTTCATCGCTGTACCGTCCTGCCCTCACTGGCCGCCAGCGGCTGGACACGAGTACTCCGGGATGCCGGTGGCGTACGGCAAGCGACCGGCACCCGCCCAGCCCGGGGAGGCCTTCCGCACCGGAAGGCCTCCGACGGCTCAGGAGTACCCGCGGATCCGCTGTCTCATCAGCTCCAGCATCCCCCGCCTCGGCCGCCTACGCACCATACAAGGACATAAACGGGCATAAATGGATTTACCCCAGGGGGCGCTCGAAGGTCAGGAGCAGCCCCTCCACCGCGCCGGGGCCTATACGGCCCTTGACATCGGCGGACGTGATCGCCTTGAGCGCCCAGCCGTCCCCGGCGTGCTTGTTCAGAACCTTCTCCAGCTTGTCGCTGTCCAGCGCGTCGCCGATGAGCGACTCCCGGAAGGTGACGACCTTGTACTCGTACGTGTAAGCGTTGCTCATGACTGCGGGGTTCTCCTGCGGTTCGAACGGTATGGCCGCGCCCACCCAATCACTGTTCGATGCCGCGGCACAGGGGAGAGGCCGGTCCGTACGGATACCTTTGGTGAAGCTTCATGGAGGGTCGGTCCGGGGGACGGGGAAGGACCGGCCGGGCGGAGGGAACTCATGGACACAGCACCGGGCAGCGGTCACATACGCGCGACCGAGAAGCCTGCCGGAGGCACTGCCGCCGGCGAAGGGGGCGCGGACGAAGGGGGCGCGGACGCCTTCGCCGGGCTGCGGGCGCGCGACTTCGGCTATCTCGACGAGGGCGGCCACACCTACCTCGACCACACGGGCGCCGGCCTTCCGCCGCGCTCGCTCGTCACGGGGAGTGCCGAACGGATCACCGGCGGGTTATTCGGCAACCCGCACTCCGAGAGCCCGGCCTCCCGCGCCTCGGGACTGCTGCTCGCGGAGGCCCGCCGCGCGGTGCTCCGGCACTTCGGCGCGGACCCCGCCGAGTACGCCGTGATCTTCACGCCCAACGCCACGGGCGCGCTGCGCCTGGTCGGCGAGGCGTATCCGTTCGCGCGCGGCAGCAGGCTGGTGATGTCGCTGGACAACCACAACTCGGTCAACGGTCTGCGCGAGTACGCGCGGGCCAGAGGAGCCGCGACGGCGTACGTCCCCGTGAGCGGGCCCGGCCTGCGGATCGACGAGGAACAGCTGTGGGGCGCGCTCACCGCGCGCGGACGCGGTCCGGGGCGATACCTGAGCCGCCTGGGGCGGCGTGGTGGCGGGGCGCCGCGCGGGCTGCTGGCCTACCCGGCCCAGAGCAACTTCACCGGCGTCCAGCATCCGCTGGAGTGGATCGCGCGGGCACAGGAGCAGGGCTACGACGTCCTGCTGGACGCGGCCGCCTTCGTGCCGACGAACCCGCTCGACCTCGGCCGGTTCCACCCGGACTTCACCGTGGTCAGCTGGTACAAGGTCTTCGGCCACCCCACCGGCATCGGCAGTCTGATCGCCCGCCGGGAGGCCCTCGCCAAGCTGCGTCGGCCCTGGTTCTCCGGCGGCACGATCTACGCGGTCAGCGCGCAGGCGCAGTGGCACGTCCTCGCCGACGACGAGGCGGCCTTCGAGGACGGCACGGTGAACTTCCTGTCCGTGCCGGACGTCACCGCCGGGCTAGAGTGGATCGACCGCCTCGGCATGGAGCGGGTGCACGACCACGTCACCGCCCTCACCGATCAACTGCTCACCGGCCTGCGCGCGTTGCGCCACAGCGACGATTCCCCGATGGCCCGCGTGTACGGCCCCTTGGACGCCGGTGCGGCCCGTGGCGGCACGGTCGCGCTCAACCTGTTGGGTGCGGACGGCCGGATCGTCGACGAACGCGTCGTCACCCGTGACAGCGCCGCGCGTGGCATCTCCCTGCGGACCGGCTGCTTCTGCAACCCGGGCGCCGGCGAGGCGGCGTTCGCACTGCCGCTGCGCAGGCTGCGCTCGGCCGCGGGCAGGCAACTCGGCTCGATGGAGGAGTACTTGGACCTGCTGCGGCTGCCTTCGGCGGGTGCCGTCCGCATCTCCCTGGGCGTGTCGTCCCAGCCCAGGGACATCGAGACGTTCCTGACGTTCGTGACCCAGACCTACCGCGACCGGGTGCCGGGGGTGACGGGGCTGGCGGCTCGGGTGGGGTGCTGAGGGTCCGGCGGGGGTCGACAGCCGCTCAGCGACCCGCCCGGCTCCGTACCGCGCCCTCCCGGCACTTGCGCACCAGGACCGCCCACGTCACCGCGAGGAACAGCACCGCGAACCCCGCGAGAATCATCCAGCCGCGGCTCGCCGGATGACCGAACGAGCCCCCGTACGAGTCCAGCAGCGGCGGACCCAGGGGCGACGCGCCCGTGCGCCACAACGACTCCAGGCCGACCCCGCTGCCCAGTGCCTCGAACGCCCACCGGTTCGTCATCGCCCAGCTGATCGCCTCCCCGGTACCGGTCATCCGCGGCACCGGCACGAACGCCCCCGAGAACAGCACCTGCGGGAAGCACAGCAGCGGCAGCATCAGCGTCGCCTGGCCCGGCTCCGTCACCGCGGCCGAGGCCAGCAGCCCCAGCGCGAGGGCCGCCGCCGAGGCCAGCACGCTCGACACGAACAGCGAACCGTACGTGCCCCACTCGGCCGCGGGCAGCCGGTCCAGCGCCCTCAGCACCACCAGCAGCAGTACGTCGGCGACCGCGAGCACCGGCAGCATGGTGGTCAGTTTCGACGCGACGTAGGGACCGATCCGCAGCCCGGCCAGCCATTCCCGGCGCAGTACGGGCAGTTCGGTGCAGATCTGCAGCAGCCCGTACGTCAGGCCGAAGAAGAACGCGCCGAACGCGATCCAGAACATGATCATCGCGGTCGATCCGGGGTCGGGCGCCGCGCGATCGAAGGCGCCCGCCCGGAACAGCACCGCGAACATCGCCACGATCATCACCGGCGAACCCGCAAGGACGGCGACGGAGAGCCGGTTGTGCAGGAGGAGCGCGGTACCGCGACGGGTGAGCAGCGCCCACTGGCGCAGGGCACCGACACGCCGGACAGGAACCGGAGGTGACGGGGTGTCGGCGTTGTGCGCGTCGTCCGGCGGCGCGGCCCGCTCGACGCGTACGCCCTGGGCCACCGCCTCGTACACCTCCTCGACGGTGCCCACCCCGAACGCCCCGCACAGCGGGCCCGGTTCACCGGCGTACGCGACCTCGCCGTCGGAGGAGAGGAACACCACCTGGTCGCCGCGGAGCAGATCGGCGAGCGTGTGCGTGGTGAGGACGACGGTGGTGCCGTCCTCGGCCAGCGCGCGCAGGGTCCGCAGCAGGGCGGCACCGGTCACCGGGTCGAGCCCGGAGGTGGGCTCGTCGAGGAAGAGCACCCGGGGACGGGTGAGCAACTCGGCGGCGATACTGGCCCGTTTGCGCTCCCCGCCGCTCAGCGCGCGCACGGGCGTCGCCGCACGGGAGGAGAGACCGAGAGCCTCCAGGACCCGGTCCACACCCGCCGCGACGGACTCGGGCGTCGTGCCCGGCGGCATGCGCAGACCCGCCGCGTACACCAGCGTCCGACGCAGCGGCAGCTCGCGGTGGATGATGTCCTCCTGCGGAACGAACCCGAACTCCGGCCCCGGCCGGCCGGGTTGCGTCCCGTCGTGCAGGACCGTCCCCTCCGTCGGCGCGCGCAGCCCGGCGAGCGTCTGCAACAGGATCGTCTTGCCCGCCCCGCTGCTCCCGGCGATCACGGTGAGCCGCCCGGGCGCGACGTCGAGGGACACGTCGTGCAGGACGTTCCCAGCGCCGTGTATGCGCTGCCCGACCGAACGTGCCTGAATGCGCAGGCCGTTGACCGAGGTGGCGGAGGCTTCGGCGGACGAGGACGGCTGTATGGGCGTCGGCATGGGTGCAGCATGCCAGGGGGTGGCACGCCGCGCGGCCCCACCGTACGCGCACGCCCCGGAGGACGCGGCGTTCCGCGCGGGCTACCCCGGTGTCGTGAACCCCGGTGACCGGGCCGGCTCCGGGCGATGGACGCCGCGCGGCCGGTACCCGAGCCGGTCCGCCACGCCCACCAGATCCGCGAGCAGCCATACGATCGCGAGCCACATCTCGGTGCCCTGAAGCCCCGGCTCCCGGCCCGGACCCCCACCACCCTCGCCCGCGGGACCGAAACCGAATCCGGCGCCGTCCCGCCACCGCCCCAGCGCCCGCGTCAGCTGCTCCTCGGCCCACGCCCGCACCTCGGCCGCCCGATGCCCGCTGCGCCGTCCCGCGAGCCACAGGGGATGGGCCACGTCCAGCACGTTGCAGGCGTTCTCCCGGCCGGCCGCGAACCAGCGATGGTCGCTGCCATGGGCCAGTACGGTGTCCACGACCCGCTCCGCGTACGGCACATCGAACCCGAACTGGGCGTAGGAGCCCCGGGTGAGCCGGTAGTAGCCGTTGACCAGCTGCAACCGGCCCGCGGCGGGCGACCCGGCGGTGCCCCACATCCCCGTCCACGGGTCCACCCGTGTGGTGAGCCAGCCGAACAGCGCCTCCAGCGCGCCCGGCTCCCCGTCCTCGACGCCGAGCTTCAGATTGCGATGGGCGCCGGTCGCCCAGCAGTCCACCCACGCGCCGGCGGACCAGGTCCGCGTCCGCCACGGCAGTGACTCCAGTCGCGCGATCAGCTGACTTGCCGTCATGCGGCGTACCACGTGTACTGGTTGGGTGAGTCGGGAGCCCAGCAGGTCCAGGGCGTAGCCCACGGCCAGCACGTGGTACTCGGCGGTGCCGTCATCGATCCAGCCGTCGGCTGCCGGGGCGGGAAGCACCCCCGGACCGCCGTCCGGAGCGAACTCGGGCACCAGCCCACTGCCCGGATCCTGAAGGGCGCGCAGCCGCGCGGCGTGTTCGTCGGCGGCCAACTCCTCCGGAGGCGAGCCCAGCAGCAGGTCGGCGATCTCGACGGCGTCGCAGTGTGCTCGAACGGTCGCGGGAGCGCCGGGCCGGTCGGCGTAGCGGCCGGTGTCGGGGTTCCAGCAGCGGGCGAGGAGATCGGCGGCCTGCGCCCGGGCCCGGTCGGCGAACCGGGCGACGGCGTCCCCCAAGTCGCCCGACGGGTCACCCGGGCGGTTGCCCGGCAGGTCGTCCGAGAGTCCGCCCGGCAGGTCGCCCGAGACCGCGCGATCCCGTCGTGGTCCACTCTGGGCGCGGCGATCGCGCAGGGGGCGGGCCGGGTTGCCCGCCGCGACCGTCCACGGCGCCAGATCCTTGGTGACGACCGCGCCCGCGCCCACGACGCAGTGGTCGCCGATCGTCACCCCGTCCAGTACGACCACGTGCGAGCCGATCCACACGTCGTCGCCGACGGTGATGCCCTTGGCGGTGAGGGGCTGCCGGTGCACCGGCCGGTCGGGGGCGAAGCCGTGGTTGAAGCCGAGCAGCGAACTGTGCGCGCCGATCCGGACCCCGTCGCCGAGGGTGATCCGACCCCGGACGGTGGCATACGGGTTGACCGTGCAGTCGTCGCCCGCGGTCACCTCACCGGTGACGTAGGCGTGCCCGGCGATGTAGGAGTCGGTGCCCAGGCGCAGTGTGTCGGTGAAGACCCCGGCGGCCGGCGAGACGTAACAACGCGGCCCGAGGTGCGCGCCTGATTCCGCCAGCCGTCGCTGGTGCGCGTCCTGCGCGGCCCGCTGCCCCGCGGAGGCGCGGCCCACGAAGTCCCAGGGGCAGTAGTCGAAGTAGGCGTCGTCGAGAGCGGTTTGCGCGTCCATCGCACGGGAGTCTAGAGAGCGCTTGCTGTCCGGGCAACGCCCGTCGATGCCGCCACCGTGCGCTGCGGCTCTCCCGTGCGCTGCGGCTCTCCCGTGCGCTGCGGCTCCTTCGCGCGACGCGGCTCCTTCGCGCGACGCGGCCGACGCCGGCGGGAATCGGCC
>LRTP01000541.1 GCA_001550305.1 Streptomyces diastatochromogenes | reverse complement strand
AGACGACGAGGGCGGGGCGGTCGAAGCGCGGCAGTCGTTCGGCCGCGGCGAGCAGCAGACCGGTGTCCGCCGCCGCCGCGCGCAGTGTGCGCACGGCGTCACGGCGGATCTCCGGCCGTTCGAGGACCGGCCTGATCCACCGAGCGGTGGCGGCGTCTCCCCGGAGCGTGAGCCACCCGAAGGCGACCGGCGTGCGGCGCAGCGGCCGCAGCCGCAGCTGTTGCATGAACATCCCGAACAGCCGAGGTGGTAGCCGGCCGCTGAGGACGAGCGTCCGGCCCGTCAGCCCGGGCGGGAAGTTGTCGAAGGCGTCGCACGACACGAGCACCACCCCCGCCACCCGTGCCGCACCGTCGACCATCATGAGCTGGACGAGCGCTCCGCCGGTGTCACTGCCGACCAAGATGACGTCCCGAAGATCGAGGCGGTCGAGGAACTCCGCGACCAGCCGGGCCACCCCGGGCAGCGACAGGTCGGCGTCGGCCCGCATGCCGTGCCGATGCGCCCCGAGCGGCAGGGTCGGTGCCACGCACCGGTGGTCGGCGGCGAGCTCGGTGATCGTCTCCTCCCACAGCGAGGCGTCCATCATCAGCCCATGCAGCAGCACCAGCACCGGACCGTCGCCACCCGTGTCCCGGTACGCGACCGTCCCCGCCGACAGCTCGATCTCCTCCGTCGTCATCCGCGCTCCACGGAGGCGACGGAGGCCACCGGGGAATCGAGCACATGTCGGCGCAGGAACGACAACTCGGCGTCGACCGCCCGTTCGTGCGCGTCCAGGAACGGCGCGTAGTGCCCGCCGGGCAACCACACCAGCTCCGCGCGGGGCGCCCGCCGCGTCGCGCGCACGGCCGCCGTGGGCGAGGCGGACTGGTCCTGCTCGCATACGACGACGAGCAGCGGACACCGTACGCGGGAGGCGTCACGGCCGGGACGGTAGAACCCGAGGCCGAGCGCCGAGCGGGCCGCGACCTCCTGCCGCCAGTCCGGATAGCGGTCGTCGGGATTGAGCGCGCGTGGGGCGTCGGCCGTGTCCGGAGTGGTGAGGACGGCGACGGTGCCGGGCTCGCCGCCGAGTGGCACCAGCAGGGGCGGACGGCCGAGGAGGCCGCCGGCCGCGTCGAGGACGCCCCTGCCGAGCAGGCGCAGCAGGGCGAGTGGTTTCTGGTGGCGCGCCGCGAGGCGTGCGGCGGCCGGACCCCCGACGTTCGGCGTCTGGGCGATCACCGCGGCGAGGTGCGGGGTGCGCGCCGCTACCCGGAGGAGGTGACCGGCGGATGCGGAGAACCCCCAGAGCGCCAGCCTGTTCCGGTCGACTCCCGGCAGGGTCGCTGCGAACGCGACAGCGGCTCGCCAGTCCGTCAACTGTCCGTCGACCGAGGCGACTTGGCGCGGCCGGCCACCGCTCTCACCGAATCCGCGATAGTCGAAGGCCAGCACGCCGAACCCGGCGTCGTGGAACCGCCGCGCGAACAGGTCGGTGCCCGGTTCCTTCGTCACGGCGAACCCGCCCGCCATGATCACACAGGCTCCGTCGCTCCCTGGATAGTGCCAGGCGGCGCACTCGCTGCCGCCGCTGCTGAAACGGACCTTCTCCCGCTCCCCGGACACCGGATCGGTCACGTCGTTCATAAGGGCCTCCTGTCATAAGCCCTGTCATAAGGGCCTCCCGTGCGCGTCTGTCGCGTCTTTGCCGAGCGTCCGCATCCAAGAGGGTTCATGAGGACTCCGGTGTGACATCGCCGCGACACCTCGGCATGGAGGCGCGCGTGTGCTGCGCAGCGTCCGAGCGGGGACCTCGACACGTGGGACGGTGAGGAGTCCAGGCTTGGGACGAAGTGGGACGACGGGACCGGCGGTGGTCACATCGAACTCACCGATTTCCTCGCCCTGGCCGGCCTACGGCTCAGCTCGCGACACTGACTTCCGACTGATCGGTACCGGCCGGCCTGGAACACCCAACTGCACCGTGTTGCGGCTCAGAGAGAATCAGGACGTGACCGCTCCGAAAGAGATCTCCCGCGATTCCCTGCTCCGCCAGGGCTTCGTCCTGGAATACACCACGCTGGCCTGGAACGCCATCGGCATCGTGGTGCTTGCCGTCGCGGCGGTCTCCGCCCGGTCGGTGGCGCTGGCCGGGTTCGGACTGGACTCCCTGATCGAGATCGGCGCCTCGACGGTAGTGATCTGGGAACTGTCGGGCACCGGTGAAGCACGTCGGCGACGCGCGCTGCGGCTGATCGGCGTCGGATTCGCGGCGCTCGCGGTCTACCTGCTCGTGCAGTCCACCTGGGTGTTGGCCGCCGGTTACCACCCGCGCCATTCGCCGCTGGGCATCGGCTGGACCGCGGTCACCGCCGTCGTGATGTTCGCCCTCGCCGCGGGCAAGGCCCGCACCGGCGCCGCCCTGGACAACCCGGTGCTCACGACCGAGGGCCGCGTCACGCTGATCGATGGCCTGCTGGCCGCCGCGGTTCTGCTCGGCCTGGCCCTGAACAGCGCCGTCGGCTGGTGGTGGGCCGACCCGGCGGCCGGCTACGTGCTGGTCTACTACGCAGTCCGCGAGGTCCGTGAAATCCTCACCGGCGGCCACTGACTGACGGGCCGTCTGCCGTGAGGATCAACGGTCAGCGGGTCATACTCCGATGAAGCTCACTGTCTCTGTCATGTCCGCCCGCCCGGTGCGCAGTCGTGGCACGCCTTCCTTCTCGAATCCCACCGCGACACCGCAGAACAGCACGAGCCCGTCATCGGCTCCGACCACCTTGCTGACCGTCTCGCGGTACATCGTCCACATCACCTGGGGGCAGCTGTGCAACCCTTCCGCCCTCAGCAACAGCATGACCGTCTGCAAGTACATCCCCGCGTCCCCCCACTGTCCGGGCCCCATCGTCCGGTCGAGGTAGCAGAACAGTACGACCGGCGCCCCGAACGCGTCCGAGTTCACTGCGGCGATCTTCATGGGCCTGTCGGGGTCGTCGCGCCTGATTCCCAGCGCTTTGTACCGCTGCGCAGCCGCGGCGGCGAAACGGTCCAGATACGGTGAGGTCAGTTCGGCCGGGTACATCGGATACTCCCGCTCATCACCCGGGTCTCCCGCCAGTGCCCTGGCCGTCGCGCGTTCCTTCAGTTCGGCCAAGGGCTCGCCGCTCACGACGTACACATGCCAAGGCTGGAGATTCCCACTCGATGGAGCCCGCGTCGCTGCAGCCAGCACTCGTTCAAGTACCTCTTTGGGTATCGGCTCATCGCTGAACGCCCGCACGGCCCTGCGACTGTCGACGGCTTCATACACATCCACGTCCTGTCGTCCTCTCGCTGCTGTCGAAACTCACCCGCATGCGCCGAACTCGACGCGGCCGCACGCCTGGACCGGGCCCGCTGCGGGCGGACAGGGCTTGCCCGAAAGGGATTTGACCTCGACCTGGACACCGTCTGGAGGAGCGAAGGCGACCACGCGACCTGGCCGACGCGACCGGCGTGCACGCCGCCGTGGATCGCGCCGTGAACCGCTAGGACGGCCGCCGCACCCCACCTCGCCACGATGCTCAGGCGGGCATCACGCGTGCGGCTCGGTGTCCAGGACCATGCCGGACGTGGAGCTGATCATGCGGCGCAGGACGGCGTCGGCCCGCTCGCCGTCCCGGGCCATGACCGCGTCGAGCAGGTCGCGGTGTTCTTTGTGGACGGCCTCGTCGGTCCAGCGCTGCGTCTCTTCCGGTGTGGGTCGGCTCCACCGCCGGTACAGTTCGGCCTCTTCCCTCAGGGAGGCGGCCAGGTCGCGTAGCCGGGGGTTGGCGCAGCCGGCCAGGAGCGCGGTGTGGAAGTCGGCGTGGGCGATCAGCCAGTCCTCGCTGGGCTGGTCACCGTCGCCGCGTGGGGTCTGCTCGAACGTGTGGTGGGTGGCCAGCACCTGAGCCTGCCACGCGAGGCCACCCTCGCTGATGGCGCGGCTCAGCGTGAGGGACTCGATCTCGGTGCGGGTGTCGGTCAGGTCGGCCAGCCCGCGAGCGGTGACGTCGGTGACCTGGAAACCGTGGTGCGCCTCGGAGCTGACCAGGTTCTTGGCGACCAGCTTGAGCAGGGCTTCGCGTACGGCCCCGGTGCTCACCCCGTACTGCTCGCTGAGCTCGGGGAACTTCAACCGCCGGCCAGGCCGGAGCCGTCCGCCCAGGATGTCGGCCCGGATGCGGTCCTGCACCACCTCGCTGCGGGTCTGCTGCCCGGCTCCTCTCGCCATGGGACGGAGCCTACAACATTTGACAGCTAGCGGTATTTTTAAAAGTGTGGTTGATTATTGAAAGTCAGAACCTGGCTCGATGGGAGACCCGATGAGCAGTCCGTACGACGCCATGCCCGCCGTTCCCGAGTTCGCCGTCACGAGCGCGGACGTCACCGACGGGGGTCCGTTGCCGGTGGCGCAGTTCGCCGCCATGAGCGGCGCCGCCGGAGCCGAGGACCGTTCCCCCCAGCTGTCGTGGGGCGGCTTCCCGGCCGCCACCCGCAGCTTCGTCGTCACGATGTACGACCCGGACGCCCCGACCCCGTCCGGGTTCTGGCACTGGGCGGTGGCCGACATCGCCGCCGACGTGACGTCCCTCGACGCCGGTGCCGGCACGCCCGGCAACGGCGGCCTGCCGGACGGCGCCTTCCACGTCTCGAACGATGTTCGCGCGACCGCCTACATCGGCGCCGCGCCACCGCCGGGAACCGGCAAGCACCGCTACTACATAGCAGTCAACGCACTCGACGTACCGTCCGTGACAGCCCTCGGCATCACCCCGGAGTCGACCCCGGCCGCCCTCAGCTTCTTCATCCTCCAGCACACGCTCGCCCGAGCCGTCCTCGTGCCGTGGGCCGGCGAGTGAGGCCCGGGTGCGGCCGGCAGATCCTTCCGGGCGGCTCGTCGTGATGACTTCATTCGAGACGACTTCATTCGAGGCGAGCGCGGGACGCCGCTGCCACAACGTCGTCAATCCCGTGCACACATCCGTGTACTTCGCGCCGGAGCAGCAGGACGAACTCGCGGCGCTCGGCCTGGAGCGCGGCGCCATGGCCTACTTCGCGGGCCGCGCGGCCCCGCTCGGAGAGGTCGGCGCGGGCACCGTCACCGCGACGTTCTACAACTTCAACCACGAGCACGTGGCCCGGTACATCCCCGCCGCGTGGGCCGTCACCACGCCGGAGGCGGTGCTCGCGGCCCGGCTGCGCGGCGCGGACGGGACGCTGCGGCGGCTGCTCGGGGAGGAGATCCTCACGTCGAAGGAGATGGTCGAGGCGGCCGAGCTGGCGCTGCGCGCGACCGAGGCATGCCGCCGCGAGGCGCGGCCGCTGTACGCCGCCAACGCCGGCCTTTCCGTGCCCGAGGAACCGCACCTGGCCTTGTGGCACGCCGCGACGCTGCTGCGCGAGCACCGGGGTGACGGTCACCTCGCCGCTCTGGCGGTGGCCGGCCTGTCCGGGATCGAGGCCCTCGTCCTGCACAACGCCACCGGTACGGCGCCGACGTCGGCGTTGTTCATGCGGACCCGCGGGTGGTCCGCGGAGCAGTGGTCCGCCGCCCGGGACCGGCTGTGCGAGCGCGGGCTGTTGGACAAGGCGGGGGACCTCACGGACGCGGGCGCGGCCCTGCGCGGTGAGGCCGAGGCGCTCACCGACCGCCTCGACGCCGCCCCGTACGACCACCTCGGCCCTGCCGCCACCGCGCGCCTCACCGAGCTGGCCGGCGGCTTCACCAGAACCCTCAGGGCAGCGGGCGCCTTCCCCGCGGCGCACTTCGGCAAGGGCTGAGACCGAGGGGCTCAGGGGCGCACAGCCGACCAGGAGGGATACGGCCTGACCGGTTGATCACGGTCTTGCCTCGCAACGAACCGGGCAAGCGGCCCAGAACCTCCCGGGGAGCCGGTTCGTTGAGCCGCTTGGCCTGCTCTCCCAATGAATCAGAAGGACTCGTCGTGAGCGGTGGTATCCCAGTGGACGACAGCTGTGTCAGCGCCTTCCAGGAGCTGAAAAGCAGGCGGGACATCAACACAGTGATCTACCGGCTCAGCGACAACCTGGAGACCGTCATCCCCGACGCCAAGGGGAACCTGACACACGACGAACTACTGAAGGTCCTACCGGCAGACGAGCCCCGGTACGTCGTCCACGACCTGCTCTTCGCAACAGCGGACGGGACCCGTCAGGAGAAGATCGTGCTGATCTCCTGGTGCCCGCCGGGGACGAACGCCGAGGAGAGGATCGCGCACTTCTCCGGCTACAGCACACTCCGGAACCTGCTCGACGGTGTCCAGGTCCACGTACAGGCCACAGACCTGTCCGACATGGAGTACAAGGCGCTTGTCTCGCAGGCCTGTTGACCCACCCCTCCCCCTGGCGGCGGTGACGCGGTCCGGATCGACGACATGCCGGATGGGCGGCGCCGACCGGGACCAGCGCCCCGGACCGTCCCGCTGCCCGTTCGCCCGTCACTGGTCGGGCGGCAGTGGCTCGGCGCGCTCGTACGATGGCGCGGTGGGGGCAGGCCCGGTGCCCTTTCGGGGTGGGAGGAGCGGATGGCAGCCCGTCGGCGGCGCGAGCACGACGACGTACCGGTGGAGTTGCAGCGGCTGGTGGGGGAGTTGCGGCAGTGCAAGGACCGGTGTGACCTGAGCTTGGCGTCGCTCGCCGCCAAGACCGGATTCAGCGTCAGCTCCTGGCAGCGCTACCTCGGCGGCCGCTCGCTGCCTCCCTGGGAAGCCGTCGACGCGCTGGGCCGGCTGGGGCAAGCGGAACGCGGCAGGTTACGGGTGGTCTGGGAAGCGGCTGCCGAAGTCTGGGCGGATACCGACCGACCCGGTACGGCACTGGACCGGGGCCCGTCGGCGAAGGCTGAAGCGGGGCAGGGAGCGGCCGGCCCGGCGGGGCAAGAGGGGACTGGCTCTGCGGGGCAGGAAGCGACCGGCCTGGCGGGGCAGCAAGCGACCGGCCCGGCGGGGCAGGAAGCGGGGCCGCGTACGACGGCACGTTCACGCGGCCGACGGCATACGGCGGTCGCGGCGGTCGGGACGTGTG
>LRTP01000540.1 GCA_001550305.1 Streptomyces diastatochromogenes | reverse complement strand
ACCGCGGCGGCCGGGTCGGCGCTCGCGGCGCTCTTCGCCGCCACCCCGGCCCAGGCGAGCACCGCCGACGCCACCTCCGAAGCCACCGCCACCGTCGGCGGCTCCCAGGTGAAGTGCACCTCACAGCGGCCAGGGCTCGCGGCCCGGCTGTCCAAGGACATCGCGGGAGCGCTGCACGGGCGGGACCACGCCGCGGCGCTCGCGCTGTACGACCGCGCCACGGGGACCTCGTGCGACTTCCGGGCCGACACCGCCTTCGACTCGGCGAGCGTGGTCAAGGTCACGATATTGGGGGCGCTGCTGCGCCAGAGCATGGAGCAGCACCGGGCCCTGACCGCTCACGAGGTGGAACTGACCACCGCCATGATCACCAAGTCGGACAACGACGCGACGAACGCCCTGTGGCACCAGATCGGCCACGCCGGCATCCAGCACTTCCTGACCCTGGCCGGCATGGGGGACACCGTCCCCGGGCCCAAGGACTACTGGGGGCACACCCAGGTCACGGCCGAGGACCAGCTGAGGCTGCTCCGACTGCTCACGTCGGACAACTCCGTCCTCGACCGGGACGCGCGCACCTACGCCCTCCGGCTGATGAACCGGGTCGTCCCCGAGCAGCGTTGGGGAACGCCTGCCGGGGCCCCCGCGACGGCGACCGTTCAGGTCAAGAACGGCTGGTTGCCGCGCGACACCCACGGCTGGCGGGTGCACAGCGTCGGTGTGTTCACCGGCGGCGGCCACGACTACGGACTGGTCGTGCTCTCCCAGGACAACCGCACGATGGCCGACGGCGTCACGACCGTCGAGGGCGCCGCCCATGCCGTAAACCGGGACCTGAACACCTCAACCGCCGCGTAGGTATTCCCCTTTCGCACCGATCGGTCGGAGGTTAGGGTGCGGGAAACGAGTGTGATTCCCGAGGAGTCGAGACATGCCCGGTCGTCCGAGCGCGCGTTGACGTCGTAGGCCCTGAGTGGCCCGTCATCGCGTGCTGCCCTTGATGCGCGGCACAGCGAGCCTTCCCCCACCTGAACCGTCGGCGTCCTCGACGTGCGCCGGGTGGCGGACTCAGTCTTGCGCGACCCAAGGGGTTTTCCTGTGCCGGACGCTTCCTCCTGTCCGTCCTCGTCGTCCTCGTCGTCCTCGTCCTCCGCCGTGTCCGGCTCGGGGCGTCCTGTTCCGCCGGCCCTCCGGCGCGACGCCGACTTCCGCCGGCTGTGGGTGGGACAGACGGCCTCCCAACTCGGCGAACACGCAAGCCTGGTGGTCCTTCCGCTGATCGCGGTTCTCACACTCGACGCCGATGCCGGCCGCCTGGGCGTCCTCCGCGCGGTGGGGCAGGCGCCGACCCTGCTGCTCGCGCTCCTCGTCGGCGCGTGGGTGGACCGATGGCGGACCCGCACGGTGATGGTGCTGGCGGACCTCGGCCGGGCCCTGGCGCTGGGCGGCGCGGCCCTGGCCGGACTCCTCGGCGGGCTCGGCCTGCCGGCACTCCTCGTGGTCGCCTTCACGGTCGGGGTCCTGTCGGTGTTCTTCGACGTGGCGTACCAGGCCTCTCTCGTACGACTGGTGGAACGCGACCGGTTGACGCGGGCCACCAGCGCGATCGAGGGCAGCCGCTCGGCGGCGCAGATCGTCGGCCCCGCCCTGGGCGGCGTGCTGGTGTCCCTCCTGTCGGCGCCGATCGCCGCCGCGTCCTGCGCCCTGTCCTTCGCGGGGTCGTTCCTGTCGATCCGGCGGATCCGGCGCCGCGAATCGGTCCCCGAGCGGTCGGGACGGGCCCCTCGGGTCTGGCGCCGGATCCACGAGGGCCTGCGCTTCGTCGCCGGGGACACCTGGCTACGGACGGTGGGCCTGGCCTCGACCGCCTTCCAGTTCTCCTTCGCGGCGACGATGACCGGCTATCTGCTCTTCCTGCCACGGTACTTGCACCTGTCGGGCAGCGTCGTGGGTCTGACACTCGCCGCCACGGGGCCGGGCGCGCTCCTGGGTTCTGTGCTGGCCGCCCGGCTCCCGGGCCGGTTCGGTCACGGCGTGGTGCTCGTGTCGGCGGCGGCGCTCGGTGACGGCGTGATGCTGTGTGTGCCCGCGCTGAGCGGCCCCTCCGCGGTGACGATCCCCTCGCTCGTCGCGGTCAACTTCGTGTTCGGGACCTTCGGCCAACTGGTGAACGTCACGGTCATGGCCGTGCGGCAGGCCGTCACCCCGGACGGGATGCAAGGCCGCGTGGCCGCGACGATCACGTTCGTCGGCATGGGGGCCGCCCCGCTCGGCTCGCTGCTCGGCGGCTTTCTCGCGGGGGAGTGGGGGCTGCGCACCAGCCTCCTGGTGACGGCCGCCGGCATGATGCTGTCCCCGGCGCTGATGGCCCTGTCCCCCCTCGCCCGCCTGGGACGCGAGCTGCCCCCGCGGGACGTGCCGCCCGGCCATCGCTTTCCCCCACCGGGCTGAGCGGTCGCGGCGTTCCGTCGCCGAGGCCGCTCACCTCTGCGTCTTCGACCCGTTCGGGTAGCGGTCGCGCATGGCGGGGCTCGCCGCCGGGCCCGCCGTGAAGACGAAGGCGTCGCTGTCGTCGAGCCGGCGGCCGGTCCTGGCGTCGACGACGACGGGCTCGACCTCCTCGCCGCTGTCCGCGTCGACGAGGATCATGCTGCGGTCCTGCGGCGCCAGCCGTGCGTTGCCCCAGGCGGCCAGGGCGACTATCACCGGGCGGAGCGAACGACCGAGCTCCGTCAGGACGTACTCGTGGCGTACGGGGTTGGTCCGGTACGGCCGACGCTCCAGCAGTCCGTCCGCGACGAGACTCTTGAGCCGGGCCGTGAGCATGCTGGAGGAGATTCCCAGGTTCTCCTGGAACTGGTCGAAGCGGGTGTAGCCGTCGAAGGCGTCGTGGAGGATCAGCAGCGTCCACCACTCGCCCACGTGTTCCACCGTCGTGGACAGCGGGCACTCCCGGTCCTCCAGCCTGATGCGGCTCGCCACGGCGACCGTCCCTTCAGTTACTGCTAAAGTCGAAGTTAGTACCTTCTATTTTAGCAGTAACGGGGCGGCGCTGCTCGGCATGCCCGCACCCGGGAACGGAGCGCACCATGGCCACTCACCCCGGCGAATCCCTCGACGGCCGTCGAGCCCTGGTCACCGGCGGCACCAAGGGCACCGGAGCCGCCATCGCCCGACGCCTCGCCCAGGCCGGCGCGACCGTACTCGTCACTGCCCGCAGCCGTCCCGACGAGGTCGAGGAGAAGACGTTCATCGCCGCCGACCTGTCCACGGCTGAGGGCGCCGCACGGGTGGTCGGTGAGGTGGAGGCCCGGCTCGGAGGCGTCGACATCCTGGTCAACACCCTCGGCGGCTCCGAGGCGCCCGCCGGGGGCTTCGCGGCACTCGGCGAGGACGACTGGGCCAGGGAACTGAACGTCAACCTGCTGGCCGCCGTCCGCCTGGACCGCGGACTGCTGCCCGGCATGATCGCGGCCGGAAAGGGCGCCATCGTGCACGTCACATCGATCCAGCGCCGCATGCCGCTGTGGAACGGCACCCTCGCCTACGCCGCCGCCAAGGCCGCCCTGACCACCTACAGCAAGGGCCTCGCCAACGAGGTCGCCCCGCACGGCATCCGCGTCAACACCGTCTCGCCCGGCTTCGTCCAGACCGCCGCCGCCGACAACCTGGTGGCCAGGATCGCCTACGACGCCGGCATCACCCAGGACGCGGCACTGGCCCGGCTCATGGACTCCCTCGGCGGGATCCCCCTCGGCCGTCCCAACCGTCCCGAGGAAGTGGCCGAACTCGTCGCCTTCCTCGTCTCCGACCGCGCCTCGGCCATCGTCGGCGCCGAGCACGTCATCGACGGCGGCACCACCCCCACGGTGTGAACCGCCCTCACCCACAGCACCTGAAAGACGCCACCACCGAGAGGCCCGCCATGAAGCACGACCAGCCCCAGGCCATCGCTCCGGACACCCTGCCCGAGGTGATCACCCGCTACCTCACGGCGCACCGCGCCCACGACACCGCCGTGGCCATCGCCGCGTTCACCCGGGACGCGACGGTGATCGACGACGGCAACACCTACCAGGGCACCGCCGCCATCGAGCGGTGGCTGAACCGGTCGGCGACCGAGTTCACGTACACCATCGACCTCACCGGGGCCGAGCGCACCGACGCGAGCCACTACACCGCCACGCACCACCTCGAGGGCGACTTCCCCGGCGGAACCGTCGACCTGCGCTACCGGTTCACGCTCCGCGACGACCTCGTGGAACGCCTCGTCATCGAACCCTGAAGTCACTCCCACTTCTAGCGCGAGGCCAGCTTTCGGAGTATCAGGGCGGAGAGCGGCGTGGGGAGAGTGCGCAGGGTGCGGACCAGGGTTGTCGTGGTCCAGGGGAAGTAGGCCTGTGCCGGTTCTCTTTCCAGGGCGCGTACGACGTGTCGTGCCGCGCGGTTCTGGCTGACTTGGAAGGGCTTGGGGAGACCGTCGGCACCGACGCGGTCGGTTGCGACGAAGCCCGGGTGGACGCTGGTGAACCGGATGCCGTGGGGCGCGAGTTCGACGCGTGCGGTGTCGATGAGGGTGCGGGCAGCGGCCTTCGCGGCGGAGTAGGGGCCCTGGCGGGGGATGCCCATCAGGCCGGCCAGCGAGTTCGTGTGGGCGATCAGTCCTCCCTCGCGCTGGGTTTTCATCTGTGCGATCAGCGGGACGAGGTAGTGGACGACGACGTCGTAGTTCAGGGCCGTGATCCGTGCGATGTCGGCCACGGTGACCTGGTCCATGGACATGTCCGGTCCCTGGCCGGCGTTGAGGAGCGCGATGTCGACGGATCCGTACTCCGCGACGCACGCGGCCACCACGGCGGAGGCCGCCCCCGGGTCCAGGGCGTCGGCGGCGATGTCCAGGCAGGCGCTGCCCGCGGCTCGGATCTCCTCGGCCACGGAGGCGAGTTCGGGCGCGCGCCGTGCCGTGATGACCAGCCGGTTGCCGTGGTGCGCGAGTCGGCGTGCGACCTCCGCGCCGATGCCCGAGGAGGCACCGACGACGAGGACGGTTCGGTCGGTGATGCGGGTCATGGTGTCACCTTGCCCGGAGGACGGGCCGTCACAGGAAGTGCCGGCCCTCGCCCCGGTACGTCGGTACGGTGTCGACCACCTCGCCGCCGCCGACCAGGTGGAGTTCGCCGACCCGCTCGCACAGTTCACCGGCCTTGGCGTGCCGCAGCCACACCCGGTCTCCGATGCGCAGGACCTGCGCGGGCTTGCCGAGCAGCGGGGTCTGCACCTCGCCCGCCGCTTCGGTGGCGGTGACGCGCAGGCCGGGGGGCCAGGCCAGGGTGGGCAGCCGGTCCTTGCCGGGCGGCCCCGACGCGATCCAGCCGCCGCCCAGGAGCGTCGCGATCTTCGGGGAGGGGCGGCGTACGACGGGCAGCACGAAGTACGCGGCGGGGACGGGCCGGAAGGACCGGTAGAAGTCGAAGAGCCCGGGACCGTACAGGCCGGAGCCCGCCGCGAGTTCGGTCACGGCGTCCTCCCGCGTGGTGGTCTCCAGGCTGCCGGTGCCGCCGCCGTTGACGAACCGCAGCGGGGTGAGGGCACGTACGGCGGCGACCGCGGCCTCCCGTCGGTGGCGCAGTTCCTCGACGGAGGAACGCTGCATCGCGCGCACGACGGCCCGCTTGAGCAGCGAGCCGGGCTGGTTGTCGCCGAGGCCGGCGACCTGGCCCTCGTACCCCATGATCCCGGCCAGTTCGAAGCCCGGACGGGCCGCGACCTCGCGGGCGAACGCGGCCGCCTCCCGTGGCGTGTGCACCGGCGACCTGCGCGGCCCGAGATGGAGACGGCCGCCCGCCAGTCGCAGGGCGGCGTCCAGTTCCAGGCAGACGCGGACACGGGTCTGCCGGGGGCCGGTCGCGGCGTCCACGAGGTCGAGGTGCTCGACGGAGTCCACCATCAGGGTGATCCGGGAGGCGAGCTGTTCGTCGGCGGCCAGCCGGCGCAGCGCGGTGGCGTCGGTGGTCGGGTAGCCGACGACCACGTCCTCGAACTCCTCGGCCAGCCACAGGGCTTCGGGCAGCGTGAAGCCGAGGATGCCCTGGAACCCGGGGCGGGCGAGAGCCCGGCGGATGAGGGCGCGCGAGCGCAGTGACTTGCTCGCGAGCCGTATCGGTTTGCCGCCCGCGCGGCGTTCGAGGTCGACGGCGTTGGCGTCGAAGGCGTCCAGATCGATGACGCCGAAGGGCGGCTCCAGGCCCGCGGTCGCCGCCCGCAACCGGTCGAAGCGCCCCTGTTCCGCGGGGGCGGACCGGGCCGGGGTGGTGGCGGTGTCGGTGGTCATCGGTTGTTGTCTCCTCGCTCGCGCACCACGGCCGTGGCCGGGGCGATGCTCCTACTGCGGCGTTCCGCCATGGCCGCCACCCTGGGGATCACGAAGCGCATCAGCCGGGGGAACACCCCGGCGACCCGCTGAACGCGTCCGCCGACGGCGGGGTGGACGACTTCGACCGGCTTCTTCACGATCGCGTCGACGATGACCGAGGCGACCTTCTCGGGGGTGAGCGGCTTCTCGGCGAAGGTGATCACCGCGCTGGGGTCGGCCATCTCCTGCTCCAGCATCGGCGTCCGGGTGCCGGGCGGGTGGATGATGCTGAACGTCACCGGTCCGCCTCGTTCCTCGATCGCCACGCTGTGGTGGAAGGCGCGCAGCCCGTGCTTGGTCGCGCCGTATGTGGTGTAGCCGGACAGCGGCAGGAACGCGCTCATGCTGCAGACGGTGATGATGTGCCCGTGCCCCTGGGCGCGCATCCGGGGGAGCGCGGTCAGCGTCCCGGTCATCGGGCCGAGCAGGTTGACCTCGACCATGTGGCGGTGCTGTTCCAGGGACAACTGGCGTGCGTATCCCGTGTGGATGATCCCGGCGTTGTTGACGAGAACCTCGACGGGGCCGAGCCGGGCCGCGACGGCGTCGAAGGCCTCCTCCCAGGCGTCCTGGTCACGGATGTCGAGGGGGATCGCGCAGGCGGCGGGGCCGAGTCGGTCGGCGAGGCGGGTGGCACCGGCCAGGTCGATGTCGGCGAGGGCGACCCGATGGCCGCGGCG
>LRTP01000054.1 GCA_001550305.1 Streptomyces diastatochromogenes | reverse complement strand
ACGGGCCGGCACCGGACGCGCCGACGCATGCGCAGACCACCGGATCTCAGCCGGATACGGCGGTGGCCCTCACCGAGCCGACGGCCCCGTCGTTCTCGTCGGCGTCCTTGATGCGTGATGAGTCGGGTGTGGTGCGGGGCCGTGATCTGACGGAGGAGCGGGCCCATCGCGTGGTGGTCGGGAAGGTGCGGCGGTACAAGAAGACCCCTGACGGCGCGTTGGAACTGGTGTCGGAGAGTGACGCGCCGTGGGGCGATAAGGCGTTCGTGTACGCGGCGGAGTTGGCGGGCCGTGGCGTATACGGCGACTGGGAGACGTTGGATTTCCAGGCGTTTGCGGAGAAGCTGGCGCATGATCCGGAGTTGGCGAAGCTGCCGAAGGATGTGGCAGTGGTGCTGGTGATTCCGAGGGCCGCGTCGGGGGATCTGGAGCTGCAGCGTGTGGTGAAGGCGCGGCTGGGGCGGGAGGTGTTTGCGCCCAGTGGTGAGGGGCGTCTGGAGTATGACGAAGGCTTGGACGCGTATTTTCCGGCGCTGATCGACATGGCTCCGGACGATAAGAATGTGCGGGTCGGGGACTGGGTGCCGTCCGATCAGCTGGCCGGTCGCCGGCCGTTCGTGGACCGTGAGTGGACTGATGAGGAGGACGGCAGCACGTTCAAGGACAGTGATCTGGACTCCTTCCCGCTGGTGAGCAACCAGAGCCGGCGCTTCGGTCGCCAGTCCATTGCCGATCAGTTGCGGCGGCGGGAAACCAACCTACGCAATTTCTTCGACCTGCGGGTGACCGAACACAATACGTTCCTTGGCGAGCGGGAGGTGACTGATGGAGTGGAGCCGACGACTCCGCTGCCGGCGGTCTACGTCTGGAACAGCCATGGGTTGCCGGGTGGCCTGGCGCTGATCGCCGATGGCCGGAGGCGGTGGCTGGGCGCGAAGCAGGGTGGGAGGTTTCTCGCCGGGTTGCCTGAGGTGTTGGAGCTGCCCGACGGGTACGCGCTGTTCCTGGAGGTGTGCTTCAGCGGCGTGGCCGGTGATCCAAAGCGCAGTCAGCCGATGAATCGCATGGTGCCGCCGGTGGATGATCCGCTGGAGGAGCTTTCGCTGGCTGAGTGGACGGCGGACTACAGCAAACGAGACATCATCGCACACACCCACTACAAGGGCTTGTCGGCCAGCGCGCATGTTCTCGGTGGCACGGCGGATGGTCGTCTGCGGGGGCGCACCGTCAGGGTTCGTCCGCAGCCGTTGGGTGAGGATCTCGACGCTCTGACTGTCGCAGCGAATCTGCATTCCGGTTCGGGGCCGGCGTCGGAGGAGACGCGGCGGGTGACCGGAAAGCTGTTGAGGGCACTGCGGCGGACGTTCGGCGAGGGCATCGAACAAGACCGGGGCGTGCCGGGTGGGCAATACGAGCGATTGCTCGCGGGCATG
>LRTP01000539.1 GCA_001550305.1 Streptomyces diastatochromogenes | reverse complement strand
GCGATCACGTTCGTGATGCTGTGGATCGCGTACAAGCCCCAGGTACGCACGTCCGCCACGGAGAAGCTCCAGGAAGCCGGCATCAGCACGCTCCCGGCACCCACCCCGTCCTTGTCGCAGGCGCAGAGTTCCGCACCGGCGGACGTCCCGGCGGCTCCGTCCCAGCCACAGCAGACGCCCGAGAGCGGCGGTGGAGGGGGCGGTGACGGGGCGGCAGCCAGTCCCAAGGCGACGAAGAAGCCGGCGACCGGGCCGCTGCCCGCGAACAACATCGTGCTCAGGAACCCCACGACCAAGAAGTGCGCCGACATCCCGGGCTACGACAAGGGTTCGGTGAACGGCCCGGTCAGGGAGTTCACCTGCGACGGCACCACCCATGACAACCAGCTCTGGAACCTCGAAGTGCGCGAGAAGGGCGGCGGTCCCGAGAATTCGGACCTCTTCCAGATCCGCAACGTCAAGGACCAGATGTGCATGGACCTGCCGGACTACGGCGCCAAGCCCGCACAGACGGGTGTGTTCGAGTTCCAGTGCGACGGCACGACCGCCGACAACCAGCTGTGGTGGCTCGACAAGCAGGACGACGGCCACTACTGGATCCGCAACTACTCCAGCAACCACCTGTGCCTGGACGTCGCCGGCTTCAGCACCGGAGGCAACGACACCCCGCTCACGATCTACTACTGCAGCAAGACCGACGACCAGGAGTGGGACATCGTCCACCCGTCCTGACCCACAAAGGGCAGTGCCCCGCAGCTCTTTGGGCAGCCGTCATGCCCCGACGCTTGCAGACGGGAGCGACGCCCCGGCCATAGCGTCGACGGGTGAGCCTTTGGACTTCGCTGGAGCCTGCCTCCAGCACTGTGGATCCCGGTGGTAGCACGAAGGTGCGGTTGCGGTTGCGCAACACCGGTGACGTGGTGGATGAGTACCGGTTCGAGCCGGTGGGTGATGTGGCGCCGTGGACGGTGGTGGAGCCGCAGACGTTGCGGTTGTATCCGGGGACGACGGGGACGGTGGAGTTGACGTTCTCGCCACCTCGTTCTCCTGACGCGGTGGCGGGTCCGAATCCGTTCGCGGTGCGGATCACGCCGACGGAGCATCCGGAGGCGACGACGGTTCCCGAGGGGAATCTGACGATCACGCCGTTCACGGAGGTGCGGGCGGAGTTGGTGCCGCCGACGGTGAAGGGGCGTTTTCGTGGGCGGCCGAAGCTGGCGGTGGACAATCTGGGCAATACGAGGCTGACGGCGTCGGTCAGTGGCAGTGACAACGGCGATCATCTGTCGTACGACATCCATCCGAGCAATGTTCAGATCGAGCCGGGTCGTGCGGCGTTCGTGAAGGCGACGTTGAAGCCGCGGCAGATCATCTGGTTCGGGTCGAAGGAGCAGCGGCCGTACACGCTGGCGATTCAGCGTTCGGGTACGGGGCCGCAGTCGGTGGAGGGGACGTATGTGCAGCGCGGGTTCCTGCCGCGTTGGCTCGCCACGTTTTTGGGTGTGTTCATGGCGCTGGCGATCACGTTCGTGATGCTGTGGATCGCGTACAAGCCCCAGGTACGCACGTCCGCCACGGAGAAGCTCCAGGAAGCCGGCATCAGCACGCTCCCGCCCAGCCCCTCGACCTCCGCCGCGCCACCCACGCCTCCCTCACCCAGCGCCGCGGCCCCGGTCGTGCCCTCGGCGCCCGAGACACAGGCCGCGAGCGGTTCCGGAGGGGGCGGTGGAGGTTCCTCCGAGACCAAGCCGAAGGAGTCGGCCGCACCGCCGGAGGACACGGCGGCGACCGCCGTCGCGCAACTGGCCGCGCAGGACCCCGGACGGCACATCTGCTACCGGGCCTATCTGACGGACGAGGGCTGGACCAAACCGGTGTGCGACGGCGCCATGGCCGGCACCGTGGGACAGAACCGCCCGATCAAGTCCCTCAACCTCGCCACGTCCGACACCGACGGCACCGCTGCCACCGCCTTCGTCTACGACTCCCAGTCGACCAACGGCAACGGGCACTATTTCGGGCCGTGGAAGGGCGTGGTCGACGGCGCCGACCTCTACATCGGCAGCACCAAGAAGGACGACCCCTACATGCTGGGCTTCGCCATGAACGTCGGCCAGAGCAAGAGCGTCGTCTGCCAGACCACGCACGTCCACAACGAGGGCTGGCACGGCCTGGGCTGCGACGAGCCCGGCGGGGACAACTACATCTTCGGCGGGACCCTGAGCAACCTGCTCTGGCTCGAGGCCGTCAAGTTCACCGTGTGAAACGACCCTGCCCGGCCGACAACCGTCGGCCGGGCAGAGGCGTTTGCGCGAGCAGCCGGGCGAGGAGCTACCAGGTGCCCTCGCCCGGCACCAGTCGGCCCGCCTTGCGGTACTCGCGGCGCGCGCCCTCCAGCAGGTCGGCCGTATCGACCGGCGCACCGCGGCCGGCGGCGCCGTAGGCGGCCGTGACCACGGCGCTGCGGATCGAACCACCGGCCAGCTCGAAGTCACGGGCGACGGCCCGCGGATCGGTGTCCTCGACGCACGGCACATGGGTCAGGGCGTGCTGCCACAGGGCCAGCCGCTGGTCGGCGTCCGGGAACGGGAAGTCGATCACGAGGTCGAGACGGCGGGTGAACGCCTCGTCGATGTTGGCGCGCAGATTGGTCGTGAGCAGCGCGATGCCGTCGAAGGACTCCAGCCGCTGGAGCAGATAGGAGCTCTCCATGTTGGCGTACCTGTCGTGCGAGTCCTTGACCTCGGACCGCTTGCCGAACACGGAGTCCGCCTCGTCGAAGAGGAGCACGGCGTCGGTGCGGTCCGCCTCCGTGAAGATGCGCTCCAGGTTCTTCTCCGTCTCGCCGACGTACTTGTCGACGATCGAGGAGAGCTGCACGACGTAGAGGTCGAGGCCGAGTTCGGCGGCCACGACCTCCGCGGACAGGGTCTTGCCGGTGCCGGAATCACCTGCGAAGAGGCCGAGGACGCCCCGGCCACGCCCGCCGCCCGCGCTCAGCCGCCAGTCGCCGAGCACCTGGTCACGGTGGCGGGCGCGCAACGCCAGCTCGTGCAGTTGCACCAGCGGTTTGTCGGGCAGGACGAGATCCTCCCAGCCGACGTCCGGACGGATCCGGCGCGCGTGCCGCTCCAGCCCGGAGGCGGACTGCTGCCGGGCGGCCAGCCGCAGATGAGCGGGGGTCAGCGCGGTCCCTTCGAACACGGCGAGGCGTTGCGCGGCACGGGCGGCGCGCAGGATCCGGTCGCCACCGAGCCGGTACGGCGCGACCACCGGGGCGAGGTCGAAGCCGGGGGCGGGTTCCGGTACGGGGGCGACACGAGCGGAAGTCTCGGTGTCGACCCCGGTGCCGAGCGCCACGGCCCAGGCGTCCACCGCTCCGGAGCGCAGCCGGGGCGCGTCGAGGACGAGCGGATCGCGATGGTCGTACCAGTGCGGATCGTACGGACGCGGATCGGTGAACAGCACGGACACGTCGTCCACCGCCAGCGCCCGCATCAACGGGGCGGGATCCTCCGGCAGCGGTGACACGACGATCGCGCAGTCACGCAGCCGGGCCTCGCGGAGCAGCTCGGCGATCGGCTCCTGCCCGGCGGTCCTGTCCGGAGCGAAGTGGAGCGCCTCCTGCCCCGAAGCGTCGCGCAGCGCGCCCGCGGCACAGGCGAGACCGTCCCCCGCCCGGTGTTCGCGCAGATAGACGGTGAGCGGGGCGGCCGCCAGCCGACCGGCGAGCCTGCGCAGGAAGACCTCGTCGTACTGCTCGCCCCGCACCGGCGACCGGAGCCGGTGGACATGGCCGGTCAGTGCGGCGTCCAGGGTGTCGTCGCCCAGCAGGTGCGCGATCAGCCGGTCGGGTACGCGCAACGACCTGCTCAGAAAGGGGCGTTCGGGCTCCTCGACCACTGCCAGGCCCAGCGCGGCCAGTGGAGCCGAGGGATGGAACCGGGCGCGGGCCTCGGCACGGTGTGCCGGAAGTCCGCACAGGTCGAGCGCGAGCCCGGTGGTGGCCCGGCGGCGGCTGACGTCGTCGTTGAGGTAGCCGTACAGCGGCTCGAAGGTGCGGTCGAGGTCCGGGGCCAGCGCGATGAGCAGGATCCGGACGTCCAGCTCGGTCAGCCCGAGCCGCCCGGCCAGCAGATCCAGCCGGTCGCCCCGCTCGGAGTCCCAGCTCTCGGGGGCGGGGTCCTGACCGGCCTGCTCCAGCAGATGCCGTACCGCCTCCTCGGACAGATACAGGCCGCGCAGCGGATCGGCGGCGGTGGGATCGGTCGCGCTGCGGTGTTCGACCAGCAGCGCCACCTGCTCGCGGAGTCGGGACACCCGGACCAGGAGCGCGTCGGCCGATCCCTCGAAGGCGGTGGCGGGTGACGTGTCTTCGGTGGACGACGAGGTGTCGGTGGCGGCCGACGCCGGGACGTGCGGGGTCACTTCGCTCGCTTCTCTCCGTTTCGATCCTCCGCGACCGGGTGGTCCCCGGCCGGGAGTTCCGTGCCCGCCGCCGTGTCGGCCGCGGTCGTGGACGCCAAGTGCCGTGCCCGGTGCCGCCGTTCGGGCGAGCCCTCCAGGGTTCCGTCCATCCCGCGTACGCGCACGCCGGCGCCCTCCGTGACCGGCGGCCCGGCGTCGTACTCCGGGAACGACGGGAACGGCGCGGTCACCACCAGATCCAGCGACGGCTTCAGCTCGCCGCCGAGCGCGGACCAGATCTCCGCGAGGGACCGGGACTCGGTGTGCAGATTCGCCACCGAGAGCGGCACGGACAGCCCCAGTGCGGCCAGCGCGTCGGGCAGTGCGTGCGGGGGCAGGATCTCGTGGGGGAGCAGTGTCGCCAACACCGCGGACAGCAGCCGGTGTTCGTCCTGCGGCTGCTTGGTCCAGGCCGTCACGAGATACGAGAGCCGGAACCAGCGGGGCGGCTGGCGGCGGCGCAGCACGATGCCGCGTTCGTCCCGCACGGCCATGGCGCCGCGCTCACGGCGCCGCACGTCCTCGCGGATGTCGTACAAGTAGGCGTTGATGGCGGGCGCGTTGCGGCGGGCGGCCCACTCGCGGCTCGGCGCGTCGAAGGCGACCTCGATACCGGAACCGGCCAGCGCACCGCTCCTGAGCAGCCCTTTGAGGACCTCGTCCACCTCGTGAATCACCGTCGTGCTCCCGCCGTGCCGTCACGTCCTGCCGCGTACCAGCCGTGGGCCGGCTGAGTACCCGCTGTGTACCCGTCTGCTGTGATCCGCTCGGTACCCCGGTCGACCGGCCCCGTGCGAACGATCGCCCGCCTCAGATGTAGCCTTCCCTGAGTGCATAGGCCACGGCGTGGGCGCGATTGCGCAGATGGAGCCGGGTGGTCAGCCCGTGCATCACGTTCTTGACGGTACGTTCGGAGTAGGAGAGCTTGCTCGCTATCTCCCCGGTGTCCAGCCCCTCGGCGACGAGCCTCAGCACATCGATCTCGCGTGGCACCAGGCCGGAGAGCGGAGCACCGGTCTGGCCGGAAGCGGTGCGCTGGAGCGATCCCACCTGAGTGATGAGGCGTCCCAGCAGATCCGCCGGCAGATCCCCGTCGCCCCGCGCGGCCGCGAGCACGGCCTGTACCAACCGGTGCGCACTGGCCTCGTGGCGCCAGACGATGGCCCCGACACCGCACTCGATGACGTCGAGCAGCTCGGCCTCGCGGATCGCGTTCACCACCAGCACGGCACGCGCCCCGTCGCTGCGTACGAGTCGGCGCAGCCGGGACAGCGTGGTCTCGTCCGGTCCCTCGTTGACCAGGACGGCCACGGTGCCGGGCCCGGCCTCCGCGCTGTCGAGGAGGTTGATCACCGGGTGCTGCGCCAACTGGCTGCGCACCCCGGCCCGGGAGATCGGGTCGGGTGCCTGGACCACCACCGGTATGCGGTTTCCGGAATCCACCGCACCGGTGTCGGCGGGCCGCTGTGACACGCCTGCGTCAGTGGTCCGTAATGAACTGCGCAACCGCTTCTCCCAAATCCACGTGCTGGTCGCCCCTGTGTCGCCAGTGGCCGAAGGGCTTGTCCCAGACTTCTGTGCTCGGCGTGCCTCGCGCAATCGTGGAGGACCACGAGACGTACCACGAGATGGATCATGAAACGTCCCCGACAGGAGACATCGATGGGCGAGACCGAGGCGCTGCGTGAACGACGGGAGGCACTCGAGCTGGTGGCCGCCGAGGCGGACCGCGCCCGCGCCGGGTCCGGCCGTCTGGTGCTGCTCAAAGGAGCCACCGGCACGGGGCGCACCGCCCTCCTGGAAGCCGTCACCGAGCGGGCGGCGGCCCGTGGCATGCGGGTGCTGCGGACCCGCTGCTCGCCCGACGGCGAGGCCGGGGAGTTCGCGGCGGTCCTCCAACTTCTGTCATCGGGCGGCGAATCCGATGCCGGAACCAAGCTGTTTCCGGACGTTTTCGACGACAACCCGCACCACTGGTCGTACGCCGAACACCTGTGGAGGCGGCTGCGCTCCCACGCCGCCGACGCCCCGCTGCTGCTGGCCGTGGACGACGTCCACTGCGCCGACGAACCCTCGCGCCGCTGGCTCGTCGACGCCGCCCGGCGGATCGACGCACTGCCCGTCCTCCTGGTGGCGACCGAGCGCAGCCAGTACGACATCGACCCGCCGTCCGCCGGCCTGGCGCACGCGCTCTCGCCCACCCTGGTGCGCACCCACACCCTCGCCCCGTTGAGCGCGAACGCGGCGGCGCAGCTGGTCCGTTCGGACATCGACGCCGCCACGCCCGCCTGGGTGGACGACTGCGTCCGGGCCGGCGCGGGCAGCCCCCTGCTGCTGCGCGCCCTGCTCGACGACCTCCGCGCACAGGAACCGGACGGCGCGCCCCCGAGGCCCGTGCCGGACACCTGTGCCGCGCTCTACCCGGGTGCCTATCCGGCCGCCGTCTCCTGGTGGCTGGACAGCGCCGGAGAGGCGACGGCGAGGGTGGCCCGCGCCCTCGCGGCGCTGGACGCGGACGTGTGGGAGGAGGGCCACGCGGAGGAGTTCACCGAACTGCTCGCCGAGACGGCCGGCGCGGACCCCGCCCGGGTACCCGGCTGGCTGACCGCCATGACCCGCCTCGGCCTGCTGCGGCCCGATCCCGACGGG
>LRTP01000538.1 GCA_001550305.1 Streptomyces diastatochromogenes | reverse complement strand
CGCAGCCGCCGCATGAGCCGCAGGCCCCGCGTGGGCAGGCGCCCCTCGGTTCCGAGCCGGCGCAGCGGCAGACGGTCGTCCAGGCTCCGGGAGGTGAGCCGGCGGCGACACCCCGGCCGGCCATCGAGAGCGGCCCCGCTCCGCAGGCGGCCGGAAGCCCGGCTCGTGTCAAGGGCCCGAACGCCACACTGGGCGCGGACACGGAGCAGACCGCCGTCGCCGGCGCGCCGCCGCGGACCGCTCCCGAATCGCCGACGGCGCCGCAACGGCCCGCAGAACAGCGGCAGTCCACGTCGCAGCCACGCCCCCCGGTTGAGCAGGACCCGCGAGCCGGGGCGCCTCGGGGAGCCACGGCCGCGGGGGGAGCAGCTGGGGTGCCCGCTCCGGCCCTCCGGCCGTCGGTGCGTCCCTCGGAGCCCGGGGGCGGACAGCCGCGCGACGCCGGGTCGACGGCGGACCCCGGATCCGCCCATTCGGGGGGTGCGGACGCCGAGTCCACGGCGAACCCCGGATCCGCCCGTTCCGAGGACATCGGTCTTGCCCACGAGCGCCGCGATTCCGTCCTTGATGCAGACCGCTCGGCCGAGGGTGAGGCTCCTCGCCGCGGGGACGTTCATGCTGAACACGGCCGTGTCGAGAAGGGCCATGCAGAAGGTTCGCAGGCCCTCCACGACCAGGCCCCTCACGATGTGGCGGGCGGTGAGGAGCCGCCGCCGTCCGGGCCGCGTAACCGGGCGTATGTGTTCTCTCCGGGCGATCAGGTGCGCGTCGATGGGTTCAAAGCGGCGCACGAGGAGACCACCCGCGCGCTCGAGGGCCGGCTGTCGCGGGAGGACCAGAAGTTCCGGCAGCAGCGGGAGGCTGATGACGCCCTCAACGCCGCCCAGGTGGAGTACGTGCGGGGCGAGAACATGCATGGTGTGCCGGGCGGGGGGCGGCCGGATCCGCAGGCCTGGGCACGGCAGCTTGTGCCTGAGGAACTCGTCGGGCCGGTGGCCGATGGTTATCGGGCCGCGGTGCGCGGGAGCGGCCCGGACCGGGGGGGTGAGGCCGAAGGGCGGCCGGTGTCCGGCGGCGGCGGAATCCCCCACGAGCAGCAGTTGATCGAGCAGCTCTCGGACCGTCTCACCGGCCTCGGCCACAATCTGTCCCTGGACGAGGTGGCGCGGGGAATGATCCGCCAGGCGCAGGACGCCGGCCCGGAGGGGTGGGCGCGGGGGCTGGGCGTGCCGGACGAGCTGGTGGGCACGGTGACGGACGCCTACCGGACGGCGTTGCAGGAGAGCCGGCCGCGCGGTGTTGACGGGGAACCCGAAGGGGGCGCCGTAGCACTCCCCGGTGTGGACCGGGTCAGGGAGCAGCTGTCGTCCCGGCTGGACGGTGTCGGGCACGGCCTGTCGGTGGACAGGCTCGCGGACGGGCTGGTGCGGGGGCAGGCGCGGGCCGGGCGGGGCGGTCCGACGTGGCGGGAGCGGGTGGAGACCCGGTTCAACGAGGGGTGGCAGGCGGACCTGGAGGAGTTGCAGCGCGGCGACATCGCACCATCGGAATTCGCGCAGCGGTTCGGCGTCCTGGTGGGCGGCCTGCACGACGAGTTCGAACTCGCGGCGGCGGCGGACAGTGCCCGGATGTCGGCGGAGCACGCCTTCGACACGGCGCCCGGCCGGCCGTCGGGGCTGGTACCGGCCGACGAGGCCAGGGCACGGTCGGATTTCGCCGAGGCGGCCGCGAACGAGGTCTACAAGGCGGCCGAGGGTGTCCAGCGGACCGACGACGGCCGGATCGAGCCGTCCGGCTGGGACGGGATCCATCAGCGCTCCAGGCAGGGGATCGACGAGCTGACCGGCGGGTTGCGTGCGCGGCTGGAGGCGGAGGAGCACGCCGCGAACGGCTTCGACTTCGTGGGACGGCTCACCGGCACGAGCCGGGAGCGGCTGGAGGAGCTGCGCGAGGAGTTCGCCCGGGATTTCGAGGAGTCCACGCAGCGGCTGCCGGGGCCCGACGGGCCGGAGGTACGCCGCCTTGCGGAGGGCGAGTGGCGTGCCGGCCGCCCGCGGTTCGAACGGCTGGCGGGCGACGTGTTCGACCGCTGGCACGGGCGGCTGCGGGCCGAGGCCGCGGAGGTGGACCTGCGGACGCAGGCCGAACAGGTCGTCAACGCGTTCAAGCCGCACTGGCGGCAGGGTACGGCGCACCCGGACGATTTCGACCGTGTCGACGGCACGAAGGTGCTGGACCAGTACCGGGACGGCGTGCGGGAGCGGGCCCGCGGTGAACTCCAGGGCCGCGCGCCGAAAGACATCCCGGGCGAGCAGTGGGTGGCGTACACCGAAAGGCTGCGCGAGGCCGACGCCGCGATGCAGGGCCAGCTGCGGGCGCGGTTCGAGCACCAGGCCGGTCTGCAGGGGTGGCTGCGGCGAGCCGACGCCCGGCTGCGGGACCTGCCCGGGGACGAGGCGGCGGCGGACCGGGCGCGTGAGGGGGTGCGGGAGGAACTCACCGACGGCTACCGCGAGCTGGTCGGCTGGCCCGGCCAGGGTGCCTGGCCGGAACACGAGCTGGCGGTGCGTCAGGAGCAGTTCAGGCGGGAGGTGTTCGAGCCGGCGCTGGAGTCGGCGGCGGACCGGGTGGCGTTCGAGCGGGGAGCCGAGCAGGCGCTGCGGAACGCCGCCGGGCGGCTGCACGACATGACGTCCGGCGGCGGGCAGGCGCTGCGGAACGCCGCCGGGCGGCTGCACGACATGACGTCCGGCGTGCACATGCACAAGCTCACCGGCCGGGTTGCCAGGCGTTTCGCCATGAAGGACGAGACGTTCGACGAGCTGGCCGACGGCTACCGGAGCGAAACCGGAAAGCAGTACCACGAGTACTTCGGCCCCGCGCGTCGCGACCTGGACACGTGGCTGGAGTCGGAGAAAGCCGGCGGCGACGCGTTCGGCAACGGGCTGCGCGAGCGGTGGGAGGAGTTCGAACATCAGTCGCCGTACCAGCAGCGGGTACGGCAGCAGGCGGCCGCGGAGGCCGCGGCGTGGCGTGCGCAGATGCGGGACACCTTCGGCGAACTGGCGGGCAGGCAGTCCGTGCTGGAGGATCTCCAGCAGAGGGTCGGGCTCGATCCGCACGGGTTCGAATCGGCGCAGGCCAGGCAGTCCTACGAGCATGGCGTGGCCGAGCTGCGGAGCGACTTCACCAAGGCCTGGAGCGAGGCACGGCAGGAAGAAGGTACGCCGCAGGAGGCCGCCCGGATCCGGGCGGAGCTGGTCGAGCAGACGCGCGACCGGTGGCAGGCCCTGCGCGAGAACGCACAGGCCCGCGAGGCGGCGTACCAGGACTGGCGGAGCCGTCCGACCTGGACCCTGCGCTACCCGCAGCTCGACATCAACCGGGACACCTTCCGTTTCTCGCCGGCGGACGAGCACACCGCGAACGAGACCGCCCCCGCCCCCGGCGGGCACCTGCCGCAGGAGACCGCCACCGCCCCCGGCGGGCAGCAGCAGATGGCGCAACTGCCCGCGCAGCACGCCGGGCAGGCCGCACCCCATGAGACGGTGCGGGAGCAGCCGCAGCAGACCGCCACGTCCGCCGCGCAGGAGAGCGCCCCGCACGTATCGCAGGAGAGCGCCCCGCGCGTCTCGCCGGCCCGGGTGGCGGCCGATGAGCGGGCGGCGGTGGAGCTGGACTTGCTGCGGGACGGGCTGGAAGTCCGTGACGAGGCCTACCACGAGTTCCAGAGGCATCTGGAGGCTTTCCCGCGCCTGCGGAATTTCGACGCGGTGCAGCAGGTCGGTCCCGTCCGCGAGTGGTACGCGGACGCCCGGACCGCGCCGTCGGCCGAGGGCGGGCAGGTCCCGCTGGGCGGGCAACTGCACGAGCAGCTGGAGGAGCGGCTGCGCCGGGCGGATGCGGACCTGGCCGCGCGCCAGAGCACCCGAAGGCTCTTCGGCGAGCAGGTCGAGTCGTCCCTGCCGCCCGGTCTGCGGCCCGGCGTGGTCAGCGGTTCCGCCCGCATCGCCCAGCTGAGGGACGACTTCCACCAGGCCGTGGTGGCGGCGGCGGGCCCGGCCGTCACCGCCTCGGCCGGTGACCTTCAGGCAACGCTCCAGGCGCCGCCCGAAGTGGTGGAGCGGTTTAGGCAGGAGTTCGCCCGCGTCCGCTTCGACTGGGCGGCCGCCGAATCCTCCTTCCACGGGGCGTTGCAGGCGAGGGGGCCGTCGGGTCCGCAGGACCAGGACCTGGTCTTGGGCCGCGCGAGCTGGGACCCCGAGACCCGCCGGTGGTACCGGGACCGGCTGGATGAGCTGCGGGAGCGCTACAGCGCCGACTGGGCGGCGCTGGGCTCGGCACAGGACCCGGCGGCCGAACAGGGCCGCCTGGAAGAGCAACTGCGGCAGGCGGCCGAGGGGCTTCAGGCGCGGGCGGCGCGAACGGTCGGCGCACTGCGCGCGTTCCAGGACCATCTGGAGGCAAGCCCGTGGCAGCCGGACGGCCGCTGGGATCCGCAGCTGACGTCCTGGTACCAGGCCGAGAAGGCGGCGATCGCCCAGCCGTTGCGGCAGCGGCTGGGCGAGCAGGGGCCGTCGGCGTTGCGGGACGCGCTGCGGGAGTACGACGAGCGTGCCGCCGACCTGACGCAGACCGCCCGGGCCCGGCACGGCATGTCCGAGGACTTCCGCGGACTTCTGGCCGGCCGGCCGCCGCAGCAGGTCCCGCTGACGTCGCCCGAGATGGCCCGGTGGACCGCGGACCAGATCGACGCGGCACGCAACGCGTACGTCCAGGCGCGCGAGGCGGCCCACGCACAGGAAACGGCCGGCCGGTTCGCCGACGCCCCTTCGTACGCCGCGGGGAACGACTGGCGCCGTCCGGCGTGGCAGGCGGACCAGGAGCAGCTGCACACCGAGTACGGGCAGCGCCTGGAGCAGGCCGAGGAAGCGACCCGGCGGGAGGAGCAGCAGGGCGCCGCGCGGGCGGAGTTCGACGATGCCTTCGACACGTGGGCGGCGGCCACCGGCCACGGGCTCGACGAGCAGCAACTGCACCGGGCCCGGGAGCAGGCGTGGGAGGACCACCAGCGCCCGGCCGGCAGTGACACCGCCGCGAGCGGGGACACCTTCGCCCGGGAAGCGGTTCGCCAGGTGGCGATGGCCCGGGGCCGGGCGGCGTTCGAAGACCGGTTCCGGGCCTGGCTGGACCGGCGGGCCACCCCGCAGCCGGCGGCGCCGTTCCAGGTGACCCCAAAGATCGCCCAAGCGGTGCACGACCACGCGGCGGCCCGGTTCGAGCAGCAGCTGGACGATGCGGTCGCCACGACGTTCCCGGCCGGCTCCGACACCGCCGAAACCCTGAACGAGCGGGTCCCGGAGGCGGAGAACGAGCTGAGTACCCTCACCGGCCCCCTGTGGGACGCCTTCGACCTGAGGGCGGGATACCTGTGGGAGCAGTCCCGCCTGGCATCCGAGCTCGCCAGGCTGGCCGGCGGTTCCTACCGGGCCGCCCTCGACCAGGACAGCCGTGCCTTGCTGACGGCGCTCGACGCCGAGGACGCGGAAGTGTCGCAGCCCGGGCGGGAAGCGGTACTGGCCTCCGCCCGCCACGACCTGGACGCCGCGTTCACCGAGGTGTTCGGCTCGACGGACTCCCCCGAGCGCCTGCCCGGCGCGCTCCAGGAGCTGCTGCCGCAGTGGCGTACGCGCTACGACCAGGTGGTGGCGGCCCTGCCGGCGAAGCTGGCGCGTCAGGCCGCGCGGGAGAGCGCGATCCGAGGCGTGCTGGACGACGTCGAGGCGGCCACGGAGTCGTGGCAGAGCGCGCCGCTCACCAGTGAGGCGTTCCGGCGCCGGTTCGACGTCCCGCACGAGGTGTCCGGGCGCGTACTGCGCGGGCTTCAGCAGGGCATCACCGCCGCGATCAACGACCAGTTCGACCGGACCGTCCTCGGCGGAGACGGCCCGCTCCTGACACGGGTGCAGGACTGGAAGAACGCCCACGGCCGGCTGACGGCCAAGGACCAGATCCACGCCTGGATCCTGCGGCACCACGCGCGTGAGGGGGCGCTGCGGTCGGCCGGCGCGGCGTTCCAGGAGCGGCTGGCCGCCTGGCAGAGCGACCACCCCGGCCAGGAGCTGTCCGAGCCGGACGCGGCCCGGGCCAGGTCCGAGTGGGACCAGCGGATCCTGAACACGTTCGACACCGTCTTCGGCATACCCGCCACCAGCCCCACCGCACTGACAGGCGCCATGTGGGAGTGGGACGCCCGCCTGGACCACGAGACCCGCCGGCTGCCCGAGCACTTCGCGTTCGAGGCCGAGGCCGCCCGGGCGCTGACCGCCGCCGCCGGATCGTTCGACCACCTCGCCGCCGGCCACCGTATCGACGAGGCCCGGCACGAGGCCATCAGGAACGACTTCCGGCAGGACTTCATCGACGCCCTCCACCACCGGTGGGCACCCAAGCCACCGTCGGCGTCCTGGGCCGACCACGAAACAGCCGGTCCGGTGGACGGCGGTCTGCCGTTGGAGGAGCTGCAACACGTCCGTGCGGCGGTTGTGCAGCAGTTGAAGAGGTGGAAGGTGAACCGGCCCGTGGATGATGCCACGGTGGCGCGGTTGCATGATCGGCTTCCCGATGTGTGGAAGCGGAAGGCGACTGCCCGGGCTCGCGGCGAGCGCATCGCGCTGATGATGGTGAGCGGCGGCAGGCTGGCTGAGTTCCCGGGCATTGATGTTGAGCCGTTTGCTGCCATGATCACGGACTTGGAGGACGCGCCGCCTGTCGGCGGTTTTGTCGTTCTGCCGGGTGGGTCGCCGGATACTGGTGTGGAGCCGTTCGGGGCGCGGTGGCCGGTTGGTCGTGAGGTGGTTGTGGGGGGGCCGCGTTTCGGCCGTCATCCTGGTGAGCGTCCGGATGAGATGCCTGTGGAGCAGTTGCCTGAGGGGGTGCGTGCGGCCGTTGCCGGTTCTGTGTCCAAGGGCAAGGGCAAGGGCAAGGCGGTGGAGTCGGAGTGGTTTACGTATGTGCGTAGCACTCCGTACGGTTCGGGGCTGGTGACGTATCAGGTCAGTGGTGCGGGTGAGATCAGGGCGGAGTCCTTCGGGGATGATGTGCCGTCGGCCGACTGGGTGAGGTTCGGTGATGA
>LRTP01000537.1 GCA_001550305.1 Streptomyces diastatochromogenes | reverse complement strand
GACGGCGCCCCGAACCCGGTCACCGCGCAGGAGGCCGCGGCCGCCCTCGACGTCCTGGAGGCGGCCCGCCGCTCCGCCACCGAGGGCACGGCGGTGTCCCTGTGAGCACCGAGGACACCGCGCGGCAGCTCGCGGAACAGATCACGGAACTGGAGTCCCAGGAGCGGCAACTGGTCCTCCCCCACTTCACGTACGACGACGCGTGGACCCTGGGCACCCTGCTCGTGAGCATGGCTCGCGAGGCCGCCGCTCCGGTCGCCGTCGACATCCGCCGCGGCGGCCAGCAGCTCTTCCACGCGGCCCTGCCCGGTTCGACCCCGGACAACGACGCCTGGATCGACCGCAAGCGCCGCGTCGTCGAGCGCTACGGCTGCTCCTCGCTCCTCGTCGGCACCCGCTTCCGCGCCAAGGGCACCACCTTCGAGGCGTCCTCCCGCCTCGACCCCGACACCTACGCGGCCCACGGCGGCGCGTTCCCCCTCACGGTCGAGGGCGCGGGCGTCATCGGCACGGTGGTGGTCTCGGGCCTCCCCCAACTGGAGGACCACGCCATGGTCATCAAGGCGCTCCACCGGTTCCTGGGAAGGTAAGTCCCGCAGTCCCTGGGAGGGTAGGTCCCACACCCGCGCCCCTGTTCTTTTCAGGGGCGCGGGGAACTGCGCAATCTTTTAGGGGCGCGAGGAGCCGCGGAGCCTTGGCAGCACGGGTGACCGCAGGCCTTCAGGGGCGCGGGGAACTGCGCGCCCAGCCACAACGAACCGGCACCCGACAAAGCACCCCAAACCCACCCGCACCCCCCGCCGAACCCAACGGAGTGCCTACGCGGGTTTGAACTCCTGCCGCTGCCTGCCCAACCCCCCGATCTCCAACTCGACCACATCCCCGGCCCGCAGATACGGCTTCGGCTCCGGCTGCCCCAAGGCAACCCCCGCCGGCGTCCCCGTGTTGATGACGTCCCCCGGATAGAGCGTCATGAACTGACTGACGTACCGGACCACTTCCGCCACGGAAAAGATCTGCTCGGCCGTGGTCCCGTCCTGCTTCAGCTCACCGTTCACCCACAGCTTCAGCGAAAGATCCTGCGGGTCGGAAACCTCGTCCGCCGTCACCAGCCACGGCCCCAGCGGATTGAACGTCTCGCAGTTCTTCCCCTTGTCCCACGTCCCCCCGCGCTCGATCTGGAACTCCCGCTCGGAGACGTCGTGCGCCACCGCGTACCCGGCGACACGCGCGAGCGCCTCCTCGTGCGACTCCAGATAGCGGGCGGTACGCCCGATGACGACCGCGAGTTCGACCTCCCAGTCGGTCTTGACCGACCCACGCGGTACGAGCACGGTGTCGTCCGGCCCGACCACCGTGTCCGCCGCCTTGAAGAAGATCACCGGCTCGGCAGGCGGCTCGGCCCCGGTCTCGCGGGCGTGGTCGTGGTAGTTGAGCCCGATGCAGACGATCTTGCCGATCCGGGCGAGCGGCGGCCCGACGCGCAGCCCGTCCGCGTCCAGCACGGGCAGTTCGCCCGACTCGGCGGCCGCACGGACCCGCCCGAGCGCCGCGTCGTCGGCGAGCAGCGCCCCGTCGATGTCCGGCACGACTCCCGACAGATCCCGGAGAATCCCTTCGGCGTCGAGCAGCGCGGGCCGCTCCGATCCCGCCGTACCGACGCGCAGCAGCTTCATGATCCCAGTCTCCCTCGATCGCGGGCAGCCACCGACGGGTGCAGCCATCGGAGGACTGGTCGATCCTCCAAGCTGCGCGTCCACTCCGCAATACCCCGTTCACGGACTGGACCGCCGCCACACCCTCAGGGATACAGGACCGCTCGCTCCACGGCACTCCAGGCCGTACTGGTCACCACGTACAACGCGGCGGCCAGTGGCACCACCGCCACGGTGACGAGTGTGAAGAAGGACAGGAACGGCACGAACGCGCTCACCGCACCGAGGCCGGGCACCTCCGCCGCGTCGGCCGCAGGCGCCGAGGCGGCCATCGTCCGCTTCGTACGCCGGTAGTTGAAGACGGCCACCGCGCCGACAACCACGAACAGAGCGAGGTAGACGAGCCCGGCGGCACCGAACACCCCACCGCCCCCGAGCACGTCCAGCCACCGCCCGCCGAGCGGCGCGGCGAACAGCCGGTGGCTCAGCAGCTCGTTGGCCTCACCGCCGACGGTGGAACTCGAAAACAGGTGATAGAGAAGAAAGAAGGCCGGCAACTGAAGGAGCCCGGGCAGAATCCCGGACAGCGGCGACACCTTCTCCTTCTCGTGCAGTTCCAGCACCGCCTTCCGCATCCTCTCGGGATCCTTCCGATGCTTCCTGCGCAGTTCGGCGACCCGCGGCTGCAACGCGGCACGCGCCCGCTGTCCACGCGCCGCCGCCCGGGACAGGGGATGCACGAGCAGTCGTACGAGCGCGGTGAACAGGACGATCGCGGCGGCGGCAGCGGAAGCGTGGAACAGCGGTTCGAGCAGATCGGCGAGCCGCTCGACCAGCCCGGCGAAAGCGGACATGGGTGTGGGCGTGAAGGCGGACAGGGAGGCAGACATGGAAGCGGACATGAACGTGGACATGGATGAGCCCTCCGGGGGTCTCGTCGTGCCGGAATGAGAAATGACGCGTCGGCATGACGACCCGCGCGGGGTACGCAGACAGGGGTTGTACGACTGGCGAGTTCTGGCGGGTTCTGGCGAGTTCCTGCTGGGATCCCTACGCGGCGGCCGTCAGGAGGGCCCGCCCGGGCGCTCGGGGGCGCGGACGGCCCGAGGCGTCGGGATCACGTTGAGGCAGGAACGCCGTACGGTGCTCACGGTCGCGGATCGCCGTACGAACCCGCGTACGCGGGACGGCGGAGGCGCGGCGCGAGCCGATGAGGGCGCAGACGGCGAGCGCGGCCCCGGCCGCGGCGGTCGCGGTGAACGCGACGGCGACGGCTGCCGGGAGGCTGCCGACGTCCAGCACGGCGAGTTCGAGGAGCAGCGCGAGCAGAAGGGCGACAGGGCGCAGATTTCGCGCGTTCGCCGAGCTCCGGACCACGGACCCCCCTCCTCTCGCCTTCTCGTACGCGGGCTCACGTCCCCCGTACCTGCTTACGCATGACCGGCGTCGGTCTTATGCGTGACCGGCATCGGCCTTACACGTGACCGGCGTCGGTCTATGCGTGACCGGTGTCGATCGGCTCCAGCAGCCGCCTCGGCTTGAGCAGCGCCCGGCTGACCGGATCCGCCGGGTCCGGATCAAGTCCGGGTCCCGGCACCATTTCGACGTCCCGAACGGGTACGACGGTTCCACACGTGGCACATTCGCCGTACGAGCCGAGCTCCGTACCGCAGGTCGCGTGCCTGAAGTAGCGCAGCTGCGCCTCGCCGAGGTGCTCGCGGCCCCACCGCCCGAGCGAGCGCAGGGTCGGCCACAGGGCGATGCCGCGGTCGGTGACGACGTACTCGTCGCGCGGCGGCGACTCCTGGTAGCGGCGCTTCTCGAGGATGCCCTCGGCGGTCAGCGCCTGGAGGCGGGACGCGAGAACGGCGCGCGGGATGCCGAGGTGGACGAGGAAGTCGTTGTAGCGCCGTACGCCGTAGAGCGCGTCGCGCACGACGAGGAGCGTCCACCGCTCGCCGACGATCTCGAGCGCGCTGGCGATCGAGCACTCCTGCGTCGCGTAGTCCTTGCCGAGAGCCATGACCCCACTGTAGCCACTTTTCGACATGTCGGTTCAATGAACGAACCTGGAGTGCTACGGTCGACCCACGGGGGCGGTTCATTGACTGAACCTACCCTTCCACCGATCCGCTCCGGAGCCCGAAGGGCAGACCATGTCCCAGCTCGATCACGCCACCACCGCGAAGGCGTCCTCGGCACCCCCCGGCACACCCCTCGAGACACCCCCGCGGGCGACCGCCACCCTCGCCGTCACCAGCGCCGCCACCGCCGTGGCCCTGATGACGTACACCGCCCCGATGGTCACGCTCCCCGGCACCGCCGCCGCGCTGCACACCCCTGTCTCCGCCCAGGCCTGGCTGCTCAACGGCACCCCGCTGGGCCTCGCCGCGCTGCTCCTGGTCGCGGGCAGCCTCGCCGACGACTACGGCCGCCGCCGGATCTTCCTCTCCGGCACCATCGCCCTCGGTATCACCACCGCGCTCGGCGCGCTCGCGACCTCCACCTGGCTGTTCACACTGGCCCGCGTCGCGCAGGGCGCGGCGAGCGCCGCGATCCTCGCCAGCAGCCTGGGCCTGCTCGTCCACGCCTTCCCGACCGCCCGCGGCAGGCTGCACGCCACCAGCGTGTGGGGCGCGTTCGTCAGCGGCGGCATAGCCCTGGGCCCGCTGCTCGCCGGCGCGATCGCCCAGACCCTGAACTGGCGGATCGCGTACGCCGTCCTGGGCGCCGCCGCGCTCCTGGTCGCCCTGCTGGGCACCCGGGCCCTCACCGAGTCCCGGGCCTCCCGAGGCGGTCGCCCCGACCTGGCCGGCGCCTTCACCTTCGGCCTGGCGCTGGTCGCCCTGGTGGCCGCGCTCACCCTGGGCCGGGACGGCTGGCTGCGCCCCTCGGTGGGCCTCCTGCTGACGGCGTTCGTCGTCCTGACGACGGCGTTCGCGTTCGTCGAACACCGAACCCGTACGCCCATGATCGACCTCTCCCTGCTCCGCCACCGCCGCTTCCTCGCCTCCTCCGCGAGCGGTCTGTTCACGGGCCTCGCGGTGATCGGCCTGTTCAGCTTCCTGCCGGCGCTGCTCCAGCGGACCCTGGGCCTGTCCGCGCTGGACACGGCGTGGCTGTTCCTGCTCTGGTCCGGGCTGTCCTTCGGGGTCGCCCTGCAGGCGCGGCGCCTCGCGGGCCGGGTCTCCCCGCGCCACCAACTCGCCCTCGGATTCGCGCTGCACGCGGTCGGCGTCCTGACGATGCTGGGCGCGCTCGACGCCGGTTCATGGACCCGTCTGCTGCCCGGCTTCCTCGTCTCCGGCGTCGGCAGCGGGCTCCTCAACGCCGCGCTGCCGCTCGTCGCGGTCGAGTCCGTCCCCGCGAGCCGCGCCGCGATGGGCTCGGGCGCGCAGCAGACGTTCCGCTACATCGGCTCGTGCGCCGGCGTGGCCCTGACCATCGCGATCGTCACCTCCACGGGTGGGCTCGCGCACGGCGCGGACATCGCGATCGCGGTCTCGGCGGGGCTGGCGCTGGTGGCGGGCGCGAGCGTGCTGGCCCTTCGGGACCGGGTCTGACGCCGGCCTGGCGGGACCGTTTCCTCGGAGGGGACGGATCTCCGGGCGGGGGCGTTCTCCAGGCGGGGGGTGTTCTCCAGGCAGGGGCGCACCCCGCGCGCGACCGTTCCCCCGGACGGGACGGATCCCCGCGCAGGACCGTTCCCGCACGCGACCGTTCCCCTCACGGGACCGTTCCCCGCACAGGACCGCTCCCCGCACGGGCCGGTGACCGTGGTCAACGCGGGCGCATGGAGGTCAACTTTCCCCACACCACGAGCCGATACCGGGAGGTGTACTCGGGCGTGCAGGTGGTGAGGGTGATGTAGTACCCCGGCGCGCTGTACCCGTAGGCGGGCCGAACGGTACTGCGCGGCACCTCCCGAATGACCCCTCCGTCCTTCGCGGAGGTCTGCGGAAGCGTCTTGTCGACGACGTAGACGTAGCGCCCCGCCGCCGTCTCGACATCGATCTCGTCCCCCCGCCGCAGCCGGTTGATGTACCGGAACGGCTCGCCATGAGTGTTCCGATGCCCCGCGAGCGCGAAGTTCCCTGCCTGCCCGGCCTGTTGGGTGTGCGGGTAGTGCCCGACGTACCCCTTGTTGAGGACATCCCGCTTGCCGACCCCCTCCGCGACCGGCACACGAAGACCGAGCCGGGGAATGGAGAGCACGGCGTACGCCTGGGACGACCGGGGCGTTCCCCGAGCCCGCCCACTCCCGGTGGACGCCCCGGAGCCACCCCCGCCGGACGCCCCGGAACCACCCCCGGAGGACGCGCCACTCCGCGCACCCGACACCCCCGCCCCCAGCTCCTGCCCCTTTCCCTTTCCCTCCGCCTCCCCGCTCCCCCACTCCTTCTCCAACGCCTGGACCTTCCTCTCGGCGCCCTCCCGGGCCTGCCGGTTGGTCCACCAGAGCTGATGCACGACGAGAAGCAGGAGAAGGAGACCGACGGTGACAAGCACCTCGCCCCCGCCCCACACCACCCGCCGGTACCCGGCCCGCCGCCGCCGAGTGCCGTGATCCACGACGCCGGGAGCCCCGAGGCCGCGCCGCACGATGCCGGGAGCCCGCATACCGATGCCTCGTCTCCTCGACTGCCTCGCCTCCTTGACCGGGCCCGCAAGATAAGGGCTGCGCCCCGAACTCACCAGCCCCATGACCGCCCGAACCGTTCGTCGGCACTCAAGGGCAACGAAGAGATCCCACCCTCTGGCCTGCAGGTATCTCTCCCTCGAACGGCATCGGCAGTACGGTGTCCCCCATGCGCCCCGACACGTCTGCCGAGCACGTCGACCACAACGCCGAAGCAGCGCGCCTGGAGCGGACCGCAGGCCTCTACCCCGAGGACGCCGAACACCTGCTCGTGCAGGCCGCGGCCCACCTCGAACTGGCCGGCGACCGCCCTGGAGCCACCGCGCTCTACGACCGCCTGCTGTCGTCCTCGACGCCCCTGGAGCATCCCCACCTGGTCCGCGCCCTCAAGGCGTCGAACCTGTGGGAGTACGGCCACGAGGCCGAGGCCCGGGCGATCATCGACGGCATCCGCGCCGTGTCTCCCCGGGACCCGGCCCCCTGGGTGATCGTGGCCGAGGCCCTGGAGTCCCACGACGAGCTGGAAGCGGCGCAGGAGACGTTCACCCAGGCCGCGCAGCTCCTCCTCACGGAGACGTCGGAGCCCCCGTACGCCACCCACCCGCTCCTCTTCGGCCGCCACCGCGTCCGCCGCATGCTGGGCGCGGCTCACGACGACTGGGACGCCCTGGCCGACACCCTCCACTCGTCCCCGGTCTCCCTCGACGAACTCCACGACCCGAAGCGCGTCTGGTCCCTCGGCTCGGACAACCCCGCCGAACTCCAGGCGGAGATCTCCCGCCTGCGGGCGGAGCTGGGCACGTTCAGGGAGGCGCTGTCCCGCCCGTTCCCGGTGGCGATCCTGCACTGGCCGACCACCGAACTGACGGAACTCCTAACGGCGTACCCCACCCTCACCTCGGAGTACCCGTCCCACGAGGAACACCTCGCGACCATAGAGGCCTCGCTTCGGGAACTGGCGACTTCCGGCACCCCGAACCTCGGCATCGTCACGGGAACCGTCCCGTCCTACGAGGCCTTCGCCGCCTCGGAGGCCTCCTCCCCGTCGGACGCGACCCTGCTCCCGCAGTACGCGACGACGCTGGCGGCACGGGGGCTGGCGGTGGCCTGGCCGCCGCAACGGGGCGTCGAATGCTGGTGCGGGTCGGAGCGGGGCTATGGGGAGTGCCACGGAACCACCGCCGACTAACGCGACCCTCTTCCCCCCGGCTCCCCCGGCCTCGGGGCCGGGGGTACCGGGCGTCATCAGCGTGCCCTCCCGGCCCCCGAAGCCATGCCGTCGCTCCGTTCGGCTGACGTCGCTCGCTCGGCAGACGTCGCTCCACTCGGCAAACCCCGGGTGTCCCAGATGACGCCCCGGTGAAATCAATCGCAAGGATCCGAGCACCCCCGGCACCCCGGCAACGCGCCCGCCACCATGGCCCTCCCAGCCCCTTCTTCCGCGGGAGTCGACCGTGAACGGTTCCTGGCAACTCGCGTTCGCCGTACTGGGCTTGGCCCTCCCAGGGATCGCGGCGCTCTGGGAGTTCGTCCTCGTCGGCCGCAAACGGCTCGGCTACCGGGTCCAGATGGACACGACCGCCCGGGACGAACGCACCTTGCCGTACGCCGGGGTGCTTCAGCAGATGCAGCGGACCAACGGCGGGCCGCTGCGTGACCCGTCGTTCGTGCTGCTGCGGATCGAGAACAGCGGCTGGGCCCCCATCGTGGAGAACAGCTACCTGGCACCCGACCGGGGCCACGCGGGCATCCAGGTCAAGTGCCGGGGCCGCCGCGTCGTCGGCATGGTCGTGACCGAACTCAGCCGCAACGAACTGCGCGGCTTCTTCACGCCGAGCAGCGACGACCAGCACCCCACACCGCACGTCCCCGGCCTCGGGGTCACCGACGGCGTCATCGAACTGCCCAAGGTGAAACTGAACCGCGGCGACCACTACAAGGTGCTGGCGGTCCTGGAACGCGAGGAGAGCTTCACGGACGAGGAGTTCCCCGAGCCCGAGGTCGTCGCGAGCATCGTGGGCGGAGTACGCCGCGGGAAGATCAAGAAGACCGAGTACTACCCGTTCGCCTCGAAGCCGGTCAGGTGGGTGCTCGCCCTCCTCGTCATGGTCAGCGCCGTCCAGTCCATCCTCACGTTCACCAGGCACGACGCCACGGCCGCACCACTGGACTGCGCCACGGGGACGCTCACCCTGTCCGGCTCCACCGCGTTCGCGCCAGTGCTCCAGGAGGCGGCGAAGCAGTACCACAGGACCTGCCCCGACGCCTTCATACCCATCACCAACGACACGTTCCACGGCAGCGTGTCGGGGCTCGACGCCCTCGCCGCGGCGGGCCGGAAGGCCAAACCGACGGGCAGCCAGGGCCTGGGTGACCGGCTGGCGTTCAGCGACGGGCCCAAGAGCGACGGCCGTCCGCAACTGCTCCCCAGACCCGTCGCCCTGTCCCTGTTCGCCCTGGTCGTCAACAAGGACGCCGGCGTCCAGGACCTGTCCCTGAAACAGATCAGGAGCATCTACGCCGGAAAGATCACCAACTGGAGCCAGGTGAAGGGCAACAACGTGCCCATCCACCTCGTCAGCCGCAACCCCGGCTCGGGCACCCGGACCACACTGGAACGCCAAGTACTGGACAACAAGCCCCTGTTGGCCGTCACCGCGAACGACTGCACGGCACTGGACGTGAACAAGCCCGGCCGCTGCGAGGTCAGCGACACCGAGACCCTCCTGAACACCGTGGCCTCAACACCCGGAGCCCTCGGCCACAGCGAGGTCGGCGCCGCCACCGCACACGACGACGTCCAGCAGATTCGCATCGACGGCTACCCGGCCACCCTTGAAGGCGCGGACGAGGGCGCCTACCCGTACTGGCAGACCGAGTACGCGTACACCTACGGGGAGCCGCCCGCGAACTCCCTCGCCGCGGGATTCCTGCGCTACCTCGCCAACGAGGTCGGCAAGGACATCATCCGCTCCCACGGCGACCGCCCCTGCGCCGAACTGGCCAAGCCGCTGCTTTGCCGTCCCAGTTAGCCTCGGGATTTCACGTGGCTCGGTGTCGGGGCGCGGTCACCGACGGGTGGACGGTGGCCGATCCGCCGTTTCCCAAATTCGCAGGGCTGATCACTCACGGGCTCGTCGCCGGGTTTGTCAGGCGACACAGTGGCCCACGCCGGCGCTCTGTCGGCGGAATCATCACCGCGGAAATCCCATGATTCCTGTGCCGCGACCTTGGTTGCGTCCTGAGAAGTGGGATACAAGGTCCCGCCTGATCCGGTCCTACTCGCGTGTCGCACCCTCCGGCCACAGCACCCGAACCGGGACCCCGTTCCGTTCGGCGTACGACACCACATCGGCAGTGCCCCCGTACCCCCACGCCGGCTTCCCGTCCCAGACGGCGAACAGTTCCTCGGCCAAGCCCACCAGGACCTCGCTGCCCGCCATGTGCGCTTCCGAGTCCGACGCCGTCATGCCCGTGTGGTGCACCCGTGCCGCACGACGCATCAACTCGTCGTAGACCGGCCAGTGACTTTCCGGGAGACCTTCGCGGTACTGCTCAGCGGGAACGACGACTTCGAGCTCTCCACCACGCTTCAGCACCGCCTCCGCGAACCACGCGTCCGGGCCATCCGCGATGCACGAGACCCCCACCAATTCAGCCGCATCGATTTCGCGAACAGCCACCTCAAGAAGCCGGCGAACCTGCCGCTCAACGTCTCGACTCAAACCCCGATGCCCGGTAATCCCCACACGCACAGCCGGTCCCCCTCCACAGATAGACCCGATAGACGCCGTGAAGGCGTTCACCGAAATCACGTACCACCTTGGGCAGTGACGACAGCGACCGGCGGACCGCACGGGAGCGTTCAACGGATCCGGCCGAGACGCTACTGGAGCCCCGTGTCCAGCGCCCGGGAAGCCGAGGCGATCACCGCCTCGATCCCACCGCCACGAGGAGCACCTCCCGCCCCTGGACGGCTCCCGGTGGGAACCGGGACCTCGGGCATGCCGAACCTGGGCATCGTGACGGGGACGGCTCCGTCGTTCGAGGCCTCCACCGCCTCGGAACCGTCGCCCTCGTCGGACACGACGCTGCTGCCGCGGTACGCGACGACGCTGACGGCGCCGGGGCCGGCGGTGGCTCGGCCGCCACAGCACGGGGTTGAGCGTTGGTGTCGGTCGGAACGGGGTTGAGGGGAGCGCCACAGCTCCTAGTAAGTGGGGCGGCGCCTCAGTACTCTCCGCTCTGGACACATCGCGGGCAGCAGCCCAGAGACAGCGATTGGCCGGCGCCGGCACAATACCCACGTGTCCGAAGCCGTCCCTTCCTCACCTGCCGTCTCTGCCCGAATGAGTCGCCAGGGCTCCCGCGACACCGCACCTGAAATCGCGGTCCGGCGCCTCCTGCACCGCTCGGGCCTTCGGTACCGGGTGAACGTGCCGGTACCGGGCATGCCTCGTCGCACGATCGACATCGTTTTCGGCAGGGCGAAGGTCGCGATCTTCCTGGACGGCTGCTTCTGGCACGGATGCCCGGTCCACGCGACCCGTCCCAAGGCGAACGCCGAATGGTGGCGGGCCAAGCTCGACAAGAACATCGCACGCGATCGCGAAACCACCGATCATTTGCGCGCCGCTGGCTGGACGGTCATGAGGTTCTGGGAGCACGAATCGGCCGAGGACGTCGCGCGCCTGATCGCCGCCGCTCTGACATCCGAACGATCGGCCCCCGGCGAGTCCTGACGTCATGCGCGACCTCCGGGTCACAGCGTCTCCGGCCTCAGGTCATCGCATGGTCGCGATTTCACATATTCAAAGTCCCACTCACCCAATAGTGTGTACACGTTGTGTAGGCGTGCCGATGCGCACCCAGGGGTGTCCGTCTCGTTCATGGAGCAGTCGGAGACGACGGGCCCTGCGGCGCGGTGGGCTTCAACGAACGAGAGCGGGGAACGGTCGACTCCCATGACCGACGAATTCGACGAGATGTACGAGACGTTCAAGGCTCTCTTGGAATCGTTTCCCCCCTCAGAGGCGGTCAAGCGGCTGGAGCAGTTCGGCATCAGCCCGGACAGGGTCCAACGCATTCGCGAGATGCACGAGCAGCAGACGATCCGCATCAAGGAGCTCGAGGAACCCCATGCGGTGATTCAGGGCAATCGCGATACCTGGTACACAGGACCGCAGGCGAAGGACAAGTGCTGGCCGGCAATCGTCGATCTGCTCGGCAAGGACGGCTGGCCGCAGGAGCCTGCCATCAGGAGCCTTGACGATTCCTCCACTCGCGTCGTGTCGCTGCTGAACCATCCCAAGGAGAAGGCGTTCTCCACCCGAGGTCTCGTCGTCGGCTACGTGCAGTCCGGCAAGACGACCAACTTCACCTCGGTCATGGCCAAGGCAGCCGATCGCGGCTACAAACTGTTCATCGTCCTGGCCGGGATCCACAACGGACTGCGCCGACAGACGCAGGCCCGACTGGTGCAGCAGCTTGTGGAGCCGAATCCGTCGATGTGGTCCCAACTGACCGGCCTTGACAAGGACTTCACTCCGCAGGAGAACCCGGCCTCCTACTTCGGGAAGAGCAACAAAACGCGCGTGTTGTGCGTGGTCAAGAAGAACGCCACTGTGCTGCGCAAGCTCGCACGATGGCTCGAAAAAGCATCGGACTACCTCGAAGGCTGCCCCGCGCTGATCATCGACGACGAAGCCGACCAGGCCACGGTGGCAACGAAGTCGATCAACCCATTGATCCTGGACATCATGGGTTCTCTGCCGAAATGCGCCTACGTCGGTTACACCGCCTCACCGTTCGCGAACCTGCTGATCGACCCGAGCGCGAAGGACCTGTATCCCAAGGATTTTGTCGTCAATCTGCCCAAACCACAGGGGCACTTCGGCACCGAGGTTCTCTTCGGGCGCTATGCGCTCGATGGTGAGGATCCGGAGTCGGTCGACGACGGGTACGACATGATCCGATCGGTCCCCGATGAGGACGTGCCATGTGTGCGCCCCACCACAAAAGCAGACGTCGACGGCTTCGAGCCTGTCATCACCGACACCCTTCGCCGAGCAGTCGAATACTTTTGGCTGGTCACAGCCGCACGTCGCGTACGTGGTTCCCGCAACGCACACAGCACGATGTTGATCCACACCAGCGTCAACACCACCGTGCACCACAGCTTCCAGAGGCCGCTCAGGCATCTGCGTGACCGGTCCGCACGATCCCTGACCGATGCGGTCTTCCTCGCCAGACTGCGCGACCTGTGGGAGCAAGAGACCAGCCGTGTTCCGGCCGAGGACTTCGGTGAGACGAAGGTGTCGTTCGACAAACTGCTGCCCGAACTCCCCCATGTCCTCGACAACTGCCGAGTCATCATGGACAACTCCAGCAGCGAGGACCGCCTCGACTACGAGAACGGCCCGGTCGTGGCCATAGCCGTGGGCGGCAATACCCTCTCACGGGGGCTTACGCTCGAGGGCCTGTCGGTCAGCTACTTCGTCCGATCCGTGTCGGCGTACGACACCCTGCTGCAGATGGGACGTTGGTTCGGTTTCCGAAACGGCTACGCCGATCTCCCTCGAATCTGGATGACGGACGAGTTGGCCGAGTGGTTCCGTCACCTGGCCACCGTCGAGACCGAGATGCGTCGCGACATCGACATCTACATGACCGAGGACGAGACTCCTCTCACCTTCGCCGTACGGTTGCGCACCCACCCCGCTCTGCGAGTGACGGCAGCCGCCAAGATGCGCAATGCAGTCACGGCGGCCTCGTCCTACGGTGGCAAACGGGTCCAGACCCACTACTTCCACACCAACGCGGATTGGCTGCAGGGAAACATAGATGCGGCATGCGCCCTGGTCGCCTCCTCGGTCGCAAGTGCAGTCAAGGTGGAGGACCGCTCGGCGGACGCCCGCTATCTCTTCCGTGATGTGCCGCACGACATCGTGACCGGTTTCCTGGCGTCCTACACGTTCCATGAGAAGTCCCCCGAGAACGACGCGGGCCTGATCACCGACTACATCAGGAAGCGAGTTTCCGCGGCCGGCTCGCTACGTCGCTGGAACGTGGCCATCGTCGGCAATCCGCGGGGAGACGGCTTCACCTTTCACCCTCGCGTGACCGTCGGGCGAAATGTCCGTGCCCGTCTCGCCGTCACCAACCCCGACCCGGACTTCGCCGACATCAAGACACTGATGAGCCGTCGCGACGCCGCAGTGGATCTGACCGGCGACACGACGAAGCTGACGGAGAAGGGGATAATGGACAGGCGCCGTGTAGAACTCCCGGACACCGGCCTCCTGGTTTTGTATCCGATCGACAAGATGTCCGAGCCGGTCCCATCCAAGAAGTTGCGTGCCCCCCTGAACGCCGAGAAAGATGTGATCGGTGTCGGCATGGTCTTCCCCGAGCCATGGGCCGCGGACAGCACGGTTGAAAGTTACATCTCCGCCGATCTGACCAACGTGCGGATCGAGGAGGAGGATTACGCCCCCCTCGACAGCGAGGACTCATGAACGACGAAGCGCTGCGCAAGCTCATCGTCGAACGCTGGACCGCGCTCGAGGCCGAGCAGACCACGGGCGAACGTCGACTGCGAGTTTCTCAACTTCCTGTTGCTTCCAAGAACGACGCGTTGGCAGTGGCCATCGACCACGATGGCCATCGCCATCTCCTTGTTCCCATCCATGCGCACGGAAAGGTGCGGCTCGGCCTGGATGGGCCTGTACTTCAGCTGAGAAAGCGGGCGCTGGAAGACGAGGAGACGTATCAGACCTACGCCGACCTCGCCTGCCTGCGCAGCGATCTTAGTGACCTTTTCACGGAACTGTGCATGGACGTGATCGGCGCAGCCGACGAACTGCCCGAGAACCCTGTCAAGGCGCTCTACCGGGTCCTGGACCGATGGAAGGCCCTGTTCCACGCACACGGGACGCCACTGGGGCCAGAGCAAATCGCCGGACTTTTCGGCGAGTTGACGATTCTCAACCGCATGCTTGAAAGGGATTCGAGCGCGCACAGGCTGTGGCGTGGCCCTGAAGGTCACCGTCATGACTTCGCGGCCGGGTCCACCGCCATCGAGGTGAAGACGAGCGCATCCGGTGAGGGCCGCAGGCCACGGATCCACGGGTTGGACCAACTGGAGAGGCCGGAGGGTGGGTCTCTCTGCTTGGTCTGGCTCCGCCTGCAACGCACCGCGGCCAATGGTGCGGGCATCGCATTCGTGGAACTGGTCGAGCGAGCACTCCGTCTGTGCGACGACGAAGCCGCGATCCTGGAATTGCTCGCAGAGGCGGGATATCGCCTCTCTCACGCAGCCCACTACCAGGACATGCACTTCGCCATCGGTGAGGAAAGGTGGTACCGGGTCACTCCCGGTTTCCCTGGTTTGACGGGCCATACGCTCATTCAGGCCGGTGTGCCGGTGACGGTGCTCGACGTCGAGTACACCATCGACCTCTCGGGCGAAACGCCCGCCCCGCTGGCGTCGGACCAGGTTTCCCAGCTGATCGACAGCCTGATCCAGGAGTCCATATGACGGCGCCTCGCTGGTTCTCCCAGCCCTACCCCCCGGAAGGCGCGAGCGCCGCCGAGGGTATCCGAAACCAGCTCGGGCGTCCTGAACTCGACCTGCTCACCATTCTGGTGCGCGAGTCAGCCCAGAACAGCTGGGACGCCAGACTCGTTCCGTCCTCGGCTCCTGTCGACTACCGCATCGACATGTGGACCGTCGGCCCAGCGCACGCTGGTGCATGGCGGGAGATACTGCTCGACGGCGCGCCCTCCAGCACAGAGAATTTCCCGCTGCGCGAAAGCCTCAAGCGTGGCTCGATCCAAGTTCTGGCAGTCTCCGACCGTGGTACTCGAGGCCTCGGAGGGCCAACACGCGCCGACGAGGCCGTGGACTCCAACCGCGACTTCGTGTCCTTCATCCGTAACATCGGCGAACCGCGAGACACACCACTGGGCGGTGGCACCTACGGCTTCGGCAAGGGCATCTTCTACCTGCTGTCCAAACCCGGAACCGTCCTGGTGCACTCACGCTGTCGCACAGTCCAAGGGGATCTCGAAACTCGGCTCATCGGCTGCACTCTCTGGAAGAGTTACACGGCAGCCGAGCCACACGGAAGCCGCCGCTACACCGGTCGACACTGGTGGGGCGACACTGCGGGAGAAGTCGTCGAACCCCTGGTCGGCCCCGATGCGGAAACGACAGCTCAACGCCTGGGCCTCAGACCCTTCGGCCCTGATGAGACCGGGACAACCGTCGTCGTCATCGATCCGAACCTGGATGGCCTCGAACCGACCGAGGTTGCCGACTATCTGGCCGAGACCATCACCTGGCACCTCTGGCCAAAGATGCTTACCCAGGGTGGGACGCCACCCGCCATGCGATTCTCCGTCATCTGTGACGGTGTCCAACACACGGTGCCGGATCCGAGGGAGACCCGCCCGCTCAACATGTTCGTCGCCGCATACGAGACCATGACCGGCCCGGACGGCAACGATCTGCATTGCCTGAAGCCCAAGCGTTACTTGGGCCGCCTCGGTCTGGTGAAACGGATCATGCCGCCGCTGGAGCCGACCCGTGCTTCTCGAATGCTCGACATCGAGGACCTCGTCCACCATGTCTGTCTGATGCGGCCTGCAGAACTCGTCGTCACGTACCACCCCGGACCGAAACCACCCAGTGTGAACCAGGGCTACGCCGGTGTCTTCCGAGCCGACGTGGACATGGACGAGATCTATGCAAAGGCCGAGCCACCCACGCACGACGCCTGGCATCCACAGTCGCTCGACAGGCCCGAGAGCACCTTTGTGCAGACGACGTTCAGACGCATTGCGGAAGCCCAGGAGCGTCTGCTCTCACTCGGCGGCGTCGCGCGCCCAGGAGCCAGTAATGTCGCACTGGGCGCGGCCAGTTCACTCTTCTCCGGATTGGTGGGGGGAACCTGGGGAATCGGCGGCGCAACCGCATACTCCAAGCCGGGCAGCACTGCCACACGCGCCTCGAAAACCGACGACACGGAGGAGAGGACGCCCCGTTCGCCCCTGGGCCGACCCATTTCGAAGGCGGGACCCTCCGATACGGATCGACCAGGTGCCGACGGAACAGCTGGTTCGAACGGCCTCGGCACCGCAGGACAGCAGTTCGTCGACGCGACAGGTAGCGGCACGCTCCCCCACCGTCGTCCGCGAGTTCAGTACGTCGGCGACCCCTACTACGACGATCGCGGGGACACCTCTGTACTCGTCCAGGAGTTCCGACTACCCGTGCCTGGGCCACAACGAGTCCGAATCGACCTTGCGGTCACGCTCCCGGGAACCGGCGGCCGCGAGACGGACCCACCCATCGGTGCGAGCATGCCCGTGCTCGTCGGTTGGGAAGACGCGTACGGCCACGTCCACCCATCCGAGACATACGTGATCGACGGAGGCGAGTTGGTCTGGCGCGCCCTTGTGCGACCGGCCCCGGACACCATGACCGAGATCGGCATCAAGGTCGAGGCGGTGAGAACCCCATGACACGGCGCGTTCTTCCATACCGTGTCCCGGCCGAGGACGTCATGGCGGCTGAGCCATGGTTCCTGGTCACCGAGGACGGCGAGGTCGTCATGCCCGAGGCTCTGCCGGACTGGGACTACCAGATGGATCTGCATCTGCGCAGGACCGTCCGTGTCGACCTGGATCGCGCGCGATCACAATCGGGGCTGCCATCAGACACAGTGCTCATGCTCTCGGCCGTATGGACGGCCACCGGGTCCAATCTCAGCGGGCCGGCTCAGCACCTGCCCCTACTCGAAAGCGGCATGGGCACCGCGGAGTTCGACTTCCGCCTCCGGGGTGCCGACCTGGGCGGCCTGCTTCTACTCGACACGGCCCTCGTCCTGGCCGAGCGCCGGAATGACGCGCGCCCCTCCTCACCGCGCCGAGCCGGGTCCGTTCTGTGGAGCGATCGAGAGTCGTTGCGCCTCCAGGGTGATGCGCCGCAGTTCCCCATGGCCGTGATCGACTTCGCCCGAACATCCTTCCCCGACGACGCGGCTTGGCATCTACAGATCAGTGGGGGCTTGGAGAGCGCCACCATGGGATCCCTCCTCCTACTCGTCAACGAGCGGAACACGGTAACCGCCACCGCGTTCGAGAACGCCGGCAAGCCCCGCCAACTGGACCGGATCGTGCTCTCCGCGGTATACGCGGACGCCGCTCGAATCATGATCGAGCACGCACTCAACAACGATGATTTTACCGAGAACGCGGAATTCCCGGACGGGTCATTGGGCGCCACCCTGCTGAGCCTCTTCGACCAGCTCTTCCCTGAGCAGTCGATTACCGACATTCGGCTACGTCGACGGCAATCACCTGCTCTGTTCGCCTCGGATCTGCAGGCAGCCGTCAAGATCTTCGAGGTGTCATGATGAGCTTCCTCTACCCGCGGTTGCTCGCCGAACAAGCCAGACCGCTCTTCGAGGAGTACCGCGGCCTACCGCTCGCCGAGTTGGCCGGCCGCGTGGCCTTTGCCCACGAGTCGGCGGTGTATGTGGCCACTGGCGGCGACCGGGTCCCCGCCGCTCGCCTCCAGGAACTGCGAGCAGGCGTCCTCGACCTTGCAGAGCGTGCCGGCTTCCCCGACGACTCCGACCGGGCCCGCAACTCCGAATTCGACCTTCGGCTGGCCGCTCTGCTTCACGCCGAGATGGGCATGGTGCCGGCAGAAGCGGCCTCACGGGACGTCTGGGCCTTCCTCGCGCTCGTCCTGCTTCCGGATGTCGCCTTCTGGCGTTACCCTCAGCCGCCGAGAGACCGCGTCCTCGGCACGGACCTGACGCGCCACGTATTCGGACGCTTGTGGTGGCGGGCCCAGCTGATCCGCTCATCCGACGCCCTGGAGCCGTACGGCGCTCTCAAGATCCTCGGCGAAGCAGCGTTTGACCAGATCTACGCACGGCGTGCCGCGCTCGGCGGAAGCCCTCACATGGTCCGGGCCATCCTCCGCGTCTGGAAAGAACTCGATCTCACTGGCCTCAACGAACGCGAGACCCTGCGCGACTTCCTCAAGAGGCTTCTACGGCTTGCCCCGTTCGTACTCTTCGACGGCATCGAGGAGCATGCGCTGGATCACGAGCTGCGAGCAGTTGCCCGTGAATCGGTCGATGCCCAACGCCGCACTTCCGAGTCCGCCCACGACAGCACGGCGCCGACAAGCAGCGAGACCACCGAAATCGGGGAAGGGCCCGCAACCGGTCCGACGGGGGAACAACCGCCGATCACACAGGCCGTATCGGCTGTGTCGGTCGGTACACGTCGCTTCAGATCGGTCGAGATCTGCGCCGGGGCTGGAGCGCAGGCTCTCGGACTCGAGCGGGCCGGTTTCGATCCCGTACTGCTCATCGACAGCAAGGCCGATGCCTGCTTCACCATCGACCTCAACCGGCCGGCGTGGGATGTGGTCTGTATGGACGTCGCACATTTCCGTCCGAGCATGCGCCCCGAGGTGATGGGCGTCGATCTCGTCAGCGGTGGACTGCCCCGCGTGAAGTCCTTGGCCACCGTCGGTCGCGCCGAAGACACAGAGGAGCGCGCGGTTCTCAGGGCTGCGATCGGCCTGGCCCGCGATATCAGCCCAAAGGCCGTACTCCTGGAGAACGTACCGGACCTGGTCGAGAGCCCTGGCTTCGAAACCGACCGATCATGGATAGAGAGCGAGCTCAAAAACATGGGCTACCGCTGGAGTTGGCGAGTCCTCAATGCTGCGGACTTCGGTGTGCCGCAGAATCGCAGCAGCGGCTTCCTGGTCGCCCTGAAAGATCCCTACTTCCCCCGATTCGCGTGGCCCGAGACGAACGGCCTATCGGCCCCGACCGTCGGCCAGGCCCTCGGCCCTTCCATGTCCGTGAACGGATGGCCCGGTGCGGAACGATGGATCAAGGGCGCCGACCGCATCGCCCCTGCACTCGTCGGAGGCTCCGACCGCCGGGGAGGTGCCGACCTCGGCCCAACCGGCACCAAGAAAGCGTGGGCGGCGCTGGGAGTGAACGGCAACAGTCTTGGTGACGCCGCCCCTGGTGTGGACTTCCCCGTGGACGCCGACCCCAAGCTGACCGTCGAGCAGACCGCGCTGATCCAGGCGTTCCCGGCCGAGTGGCGCTTTTTCGGGGGCAAGACATCCAGGTATCGACAGATTGGTCATGCGATGCCGCCGCCGCTCGCGACAGCAGTCGGTCGCGCCATTGCGACCGCCCTGCACAGCTAAGATCGCCTCATGCGCACGCCCCGCCCCCTCGCCCCCGAACCCATCACCGTCCTTGATCTTTTTTCTGGCTGCGGCGGCTTCACCCAGGGGTTCCACGAGTTCCGCCCGAAGGGGGCAGAAGAAGACGGACCCGTCTTCCACAGCGTTGCGGCAGTTGAACACGACCTTGCTGCGGCCGCTACCTATGCTGCGAACTTCGGAAGTCACCGCTTGGACAAGACTCTTCCGGCAGCCCGCGTCCACCTCGAAGACATTGAGAGCTGGAAGCCGAGCGAAGAGGCCCTCCATGCGGACGTAGTGGTTGGAGGCCCCCCGTGCCAGGGCTTTTCCGCGTTGAACCGTCACAAGAAGGGTGCAGAACGTAACCGCCTGTGGGAGGAGTACGTTCGCATCGTCGCAAAGGTCCGCCCCAAGGTATTCGTCATCGAGAATGTCGACCGTTTTCTCAAGTCGGACGAATTCCACAATCTGCTCAGCGAAGTGAAGGAGGGGGGGCTTCTGAGCGAATATCGACTCGTCGACCCCCCGGGCCATGAACCGGCCGACACGGAAGACGCAAAGCACAAGCGATATCTCCTCAACGCTGCCGACTACGGTGCAGTCCAGGCACGTCGGCGAGCCATTGTTATCGGCGTCCATCAGGATGTCGACAGCGCTCATGCCCTGAAATACCCCCCAACAACGCACGTCCGACGGTCTAAGCGCGGCACCAATGCCTCGGCGCAGCCGCTCGACGGCATCGAAATGGGGCCCTCCCTCTGGCGAGCAGTCGACAGCGTGTTCAACGAATCAAAGCGCATCACGCTCCACGGTACCGAACTCCCGGACAGCAAGGATTACATTTCCGAAGTAGCCGAAATGGTCCCTGGAATTTTCACGACACGCGATCTCCATTTCGGCAGGAATCCAGAACCGCTCTCGCGAGCCCGCTACAAAGCAATTCCCCGTGGCGGAAATCGCAAGGATCTGCGCAATAAGTGGTACACAGTGAACGAAGACGGCGGGATCCAGATCTTCGACACCCCGAACCCGCCGGGTGTGGAAACGGTAGTCAGATATCTCTCAACCGACAGTTGGGACAATCACAATACCGGCACCGGGGACGTCATGGGCCGGCTGCGACTGGGGGAGCCTTCGGTGACCATTCGAACCGAGTTTTTCAAACCGGAAAAGGGTCGTTACCTCCACCCCACCGCCGCTCGCCCCATCACCCATTACGAGGCCGCCCGCATACAAGGCTTCCCACTCGACTTCCGCTGGTGCGGCTCGAAGACCGATATCGCGCGGCAGATCGGCAATGCTGTTCCCATCCCACTTGGCACGGCCATTGCCTCAGCCATTCACGCCTATCTACGTACCTGACCAGGACCGCACATGGCGCTGTCGGCAGCACATGGAGGAGCGGTCGCCTCCTGCCAGAGCATGGCGCCGTAGGCTTCCTGGGTGATTGAGACCATCGTCCTCGATGTTGGCGAGACCATCACCCGCGACGACCGCTACTGGCACTCGTGGGCGGACTGGCTCGACATCCCCCGCCACACTCTCTCCGCCCTTGTCGGAGCCGTGGTCGCTCAGGGCCGCGACAACGCAGACGCCGTACGCCTCGCTCGCCCCGGCATCGATGTGGCGGCCGAGTACCACGCCCGTGAGGCAGCCGGTCGGGGTGAGTTCCTCGACGAGACGGATCTGTACGACGATGTCCGTCCTGCCTTGTCCGGACTGCGCAAGCTCGGCATCCGCGTCATCATCGCCGGAAACCAGACCTCCCGCGCGGGCCAACTGTTGCGCGACCTCGACCTGCCCGTTGATCTCGTCGTCACGTCTGGGGACTGGGGCGTGGCAAAGCCGCACTCAGCATTCTTCGAGCACGTGTTGGAAGTGGCCCAAGCCGCGCCGCGGGAAACCGTGTACGTCGGTGATCACCCGGCCAATGACATCTTCCCGGCGAAGGTGGCCGGGCTCCGGACGACGCACATCCGTCGCGGACCATGGGGCCATCTGTGGGGGGACGACCCGAAGCTGAGAGCGACGGCCGACTGGCAAATCGACAGCCTTACTCAACTCACCACGATCATCGGGGGTTGAGGACAACGAAGCGGTCCCACCAGTCAGGACTGGCGGGTCCGTTCGTGAACACGCTGCGTCTCGGCACGAGTACGGTTCGGAGCAGACGTCTCGAACTGGAGCCGGTATGTCCGCACACGTCAGCGGTGGGGTAGGCAAGCGGATCGCCTACTACCGCAGCGTCATGCGCCCGAAGATGACGCAGCAGCAACTTGCCGACGCCGCCTGCGTCGCACTCGGCACCATCCGCAAGATCGAGCGCGGTGAGCGCGGCGTCAGCGATGCCACCCTCGAAGCCCTCGCGGCCGCTCTCGGCATCGATCCGAGCCGTCTGCGCGCCGACCGAGGCCCTGTGCACACCCGCGTTCACGCAGCGATGCCCGCGCTCTCCGCAGCGATCGCCACGTACGACGTCCCGGACGACGGTCCGACCCGCCCTCTCGATGAGCTTCGAACTGCCGTCGCCGAGGCTGCTCGTTGGCGCCTTGCGGCCCAGTACACGCGCATCGTCCGCGAGCTCCCCGACCTCCTCGCAGAACTGGCTCGTACCTACCACGAAGCCCCTGCCCACGAGAGGCACGCGCCGGCCACGCTATTGGTCACGGCCTATCGCGCAGCGGACGCCGTCGCTTTCAAGTTCGGAGCCCACGACCTGTCCGCGCGCTTGGTCGAACTGATGCGATGGGCTACCCACGGCGCAGACGACCCGCTGCTCACCGCATCCGTCGCCTACGTACGAACAGAGACGTTCTTCGCCGCGCGTGCCCATGCCGCCGGGCTGCGCGCCCTTGAGCAGGCCATCGACTCCGCGCCGGCTGCGAACACAGCGCCCGCCATCGCGGCAAGAGGCGCCCTCCACATGAGGGCTGCGGTCATCGCCGGACGAGCACGCAACGCCACAGCCTCGGAAACCCACCTCGACGAAGCCCGAGCCCTCGCGGACCAAGTGTCCGAGGCGATCTACCACGGCACGGCGTTCGGGCCCGACTCCGTCCGCGTCCACGAGGTGTCCGTTGCCGTCAGCCTCGGAGACGACCACGTCACCCGTGCTCTCACCGTCGCGCGTGATTGGAAGCCACCCGCCGATCTGCCGGCCGAACGGCGCTCCGGCTTCTACATCGAACTGGCCCGAGCCCAACTGTGGTCCGGTCTCACAGACCATGCTTTCGAGTCCCTGAAAGTCGCCCGCCAGATCGCTCCGCAGCACACGCGTGAGCACCCATGGGTCCGTGAAGACGCTGCCACGTTACGGCGATTGAAGCGCGCCGACTCGGAGACGCTCACGCAGTTCGCCGAATGGTGCACTGCCACCTGACTGATCTGTCGGCTACCCCTCGCTGGGGTACTTGTGGCCCTTGCAGACCCCCACCATCTGTCCGAGGCATTGGAACCAGCAGATGGGAACAGGGATGCCTGAAGCAACCCTGCTCGTGCACATCCTCATTGAGGGCAGCATGAGCACCACTCGACCGCACGGCGAAGGCCGCTTCAGCTGCGGAAGCGTCGCCAAGGAGTCGCACGGGGCGCTCCGCGGCAACAGGCACATGTGGCAGATCACGACCGGCGGACAGCACCGAATCGAAGCAGTGGCAGCGTGAGCGTCCCCGTAAAGGCCCAGACGCCATGGCTACCGCCTGAAGGAACAATCTGGCACGTCGAGGCTGGCACCCACTTCGACGCCGTTCGGACAGGACGAACTCTCGGTGCTGCCGCACTCGCACGGCTCGGAGGCGCATCGGGAGCAGTGATCTGCGACCCGTGGAGCCGCATCTACTACTTTCTGACCGAGCCGTCCTCGACGACCGGCTGGGAAGTACGTGAGACGACCGCCTTCGGGGCAGCCACCTACGTCGTTGTCCCGCCCCTCAACTCCAGGGAACTGGATCTGCACTGGGTTGTGAGGCCACCCGCCGATCGTCCATTCACGCCGCCAGAGCAGCTGCGTCAGGCACTCCAGACTGCAGTCGCCGCGCAGTACGGACCACGATCGGAACATTCCCGATGAGCGCGGAAGCAACCAACGAAGTTGTCGATGCCTTCAACGTCCTTTCTGATCACTGTCTGACCTGCCGTAACTGCAGGGCATCGCCTGACCAGACGTGCCCGGCAGCGCAGCTGCTGTACCGCAATTGGAAAGCGGTGTGGAAGGAGAGTCTTCACTGTGATCTGCGGGAAGTGTGACCAGACGATTCGGGTCGGCGAGGCCTACGACGGACACGACAAGGTCTCGTCATCCGTTGGCGGAATCACGATCTACCTGCACAAGCAGTGCCCGTCGCAGCCTTCGCGACGTGCCCGCCGAGGGTGTCATCAGCGCCTTGCCGAGTACAAGCTGACCTGACGGGCCCACCTGATTCCCGCCGCGCTCCACGTTTGAGCTGAAGCCACCAAGCGTGGCCGACACACGCTGTCCGGCAGGCGCAAGATCCCTCTCCCCGAGTACTCGGTAGGCATCCAGGACTCAGGCAGAGGGCCACTCGAAGGTCCTCCCACTGTGAGGTGAACCCGTGCTCTGCACGACCCCAACATGCTCCGCGAACGTGCTGGTCACGACCCCGCCCATGAGCGGCACGAACCCGAGGGAGGAGGCGCGATGACCACAGCCGTAGCCGCCGAGCCCCGCACCGGCCGTTCCCTAGTCATGGAAACCGAGTTCGAAATGCTCGCCGCGTTCTGCGCCGTCGAGTACGGCCTTGAGCGTTGTGTTGCCGACCGCGTCGTCGACCAGGCGCTCGCCCTCGTCCACGTCATGGGCTCGACTGGCGAGGGCGCCGCCATGGCCCCGTCCCGGCAGGTCGACCCGGGCTGGCACACGCTCATCCTGCACACCGACTGGTATGCCGACTGGTGTGAACGGAACTTCGGCTACTTCCTGCATCACCAGCCGAACAGCAAGACCCGTACGCATGGCCTGATGACGGACGTCGTCAGGAGGATCCGTTCGGCGGGATTCGACGTCGACGAGCGCTTGTGGGGTACGGCGGCCGACTGCAACCCGCCCGCCTGCTGCGGCGACGGTCCCTGCTGCTGAGCAGCGATCCCTAACCACTCCCCGGGCGGGCCGGCCTTCCTCTGGGCCGGTCCGTCCGCCTCTCCCTGCGCCAGAACGGACTCGCCCCCATGCCCCTGACCGAGCTCACCGCGACCAGCCGCGTGACCGTCTTCCCTCTTGAGAGCCTCACCATCGCCTACACCACCCAGTCCAGCGATGAGCGCTGCCTAGGTGACATCGGGCTCGTCACCGTCGTCGACGAACAGGGCGACGGCAACGAACTGTGGCGCCTGGCTCGCGAGCTCGGTGGGCGCAACTCCGACGGGGAACAGGCCCGCTGGATCCTCACGCAGGCGAGCCGCGCCCGGACAGTCGCGTCGTACAGAAACCTGCTGGCCGCGACGTGGACGGCGTACATCCGCCGACGCTTCGAGCTCGACGCGCTTTTCGCCAATCACGACATCCTGATGACCGGCCGGATCGCGCTGTTGAGCCTCGCTGCGCGGTCGGGGGACGATGTGATGGCTTCACGAACCACCACGCCACACCACGTGTGAACGCCCCGGATTCACCGTCATCGGCTGAAGGGAGGGGCGGTGGCCCATACCGTCCCGTGGCAACAGCGCCTGTCCAGTGGCACCGAAGACATCCAGAAGGAGGTGATTCGCTGGTACCAACAGACTCGGCATGGCAAGGGGTACGTCCCCACGATGATCTGGGGCACCCTCCAGACCGAGGCCTACGCGACCGAGATCCTCCGCCGGGTCGTCGAATTCCTTGGGATTCCGGACGACGTTCCGGCAGGGGTGGCCAAGCGGATGGAGCGACAGCAGGTGCTGTACGACGGTGAGCGCCACTACGACGTGATCCTCGGCGAACAGGCTCTGTACACGAACATCGGTGGACCGGAGGTGATGCGCGAGCAGCTGGAACGACTCCTCAGGGACACCGACCTGCCCTCGCTCTCCCTTGGCGTCCTGGCCGCCACTGCCGAGGTGAGCGTGATCCCTATGCCCGGCTTCAGTGTGTACGACGATGCCAGAGTTCACTATGAACTCGTCTCCACCGGTGTGGACGTCACCGAGCCGGATGAACTCGCGCTCCACGACAAGGCCTTCAACGCTCTGAGCAGTGTTGCCTGTTACGGCGACGCCGCCAAGGACCTGATCACCAAGGCCCTGGTGTTCTGGAGCAACGACTAACTGATCCGTCGCCGAGGCGACGATCACGCCCGGTCGCGTCACGTCGGCATCAAGGCACCCAAGGCCGCCCGGTTTTGCTGAGTGTGGCGGTTCCGGGGTGAGCGTCAAGAGCGCCCTTCGGGCGTCGGCTGCGCCGATTTCGCTTCGCTCCACCCTTGACTCTCACCCCTCCACCGCGGAGTGCTCTTGGCCGGGCGGCCCGAAAGGGGGCGGCGGGGGAAGCGGGGGTGGGGTCTCTTCGCGTTGCCGGGTGCCGGAAGCCTGTGGCTCGGGGAACGCCTATGGCCTTCCGCGCACGCCGGGTTGGTTTGGCGGCTTCCGGATGGTGGGCGGGGCGCGAGCACGTCTGGGGTGGTCCGGGTAGACCAGGGTGCTCGCCATCTCGGCGTGGCACCGGCAGGCGTGGGGTGCTGCCTGGGCTGGAGGCTGGCCGGCGGCAGGCGGAGTTCCCGGTTCCGGGGTGGATCATTCTGACGGATGAAATGCGGCAATGAGCTGGGGATATCACTCTCCGTAAGCGATAATGGAGGGGTCGGACCGTCGGTGGGTGGGTGAGGTTCGGCGCTCTCATGGGGGACGGGGGTGAGCGCGGTGGCTGTTGCGGTGGAGTCCGAAGTCGATGTGTCGTCTGCGATCGCAGACGAGTGGATCTCTGAATTGCGGTCGTGCGCACCTTCGGTGGAGACCCTGGGGCTGCTGGTCGAGTTCGCCGGTGAGCGGCTTTCGGCGCGGGGACGGATTGATGCCCTGGCTGTGCTCGAGAGGCATCTTGCCTGGATGCAGGGGATGCAGGTCGAGGTGCTGGCGGCGATTGGGGAGTACGCGGATTCTGGAGCCGATGCTGCCGCAGCCGGTGAGGGCTTCGATACTCGGCTGCTGCGGGAGTGGGACGCCGCGAGCGATGAAGTGGCTTGTGCCTTGCGGCTGGCCGGCGGCACCGCTTCACGGCGGCTCGATGTGGCGCAGCAGCTGCGCGCTCGGTATCCCGCGACTCTGAACTTGCTGAAGCGTGGGGAGATCTCCTATCTGCAGGCTGAGGCCGTCACGGAATTGTGTGCGGTTCTCGAGCCGGAGACGGCTGGACAGGTTGAGGCCGTCGTGATCGCGAAGATGCCGGAGTTGGCCGTCGGGCAGACGCGGGCCTTGTTGCGTCGGCAGATTCATAAGGCCGATGCGGATGGGGCCGACGAGCGGCATCGGAGGCGCAAGGCGGATCGGGAGACTGTCTTTTATCCGCGAGAAGATGGGATGGCCCTCTTCGGCGCCGTCCTGCCTGCTGAGCAGGCTGCCGAGATGGGACAGGCCGTCGATGCGCATGCGGCCACGTTCGACAATGACGGGCGGACTCTGGCGCAGAAGCGTGCCGACGCGTTGTACGACCTGGTGGTCAATCGGAATGGTGTGGTGGGAGATTGCGTGAGTCCGGTGCGGGGGCGGGCTGCTGCGGTCGTGCAGGTCACGGTGCCTCTTGATGTTCTGGTGGGGGCCGAGGACGGGCCTGCGGAGCTGAAGGGGTACGGGCCGATCACCGCGGGGCAGGCGCGCGAGATCGCCTTTGCTCCGCGGACGATCTGGCGGAGGCTCATCACCGATCCTGGCAGTGGGCTGCTCGTGAAGGTCGATCCGACCACCTACCGGCCCACAGCTGATGCCGAGCGGCAGGTCATTGCACGCGACCAGTACTGCGCCTTTCCCAGTTGTCGGATGCCTGCGCATCGCTGCGATGTCGATCACGTCGAGCCGTTCGATCACGAGCGTCCTGAAGCGGGTGGGTTGACCGTTCCCGACAATCTTCAGCCGTTGTGTCGGCGGCATCATCGGCTGAAGACCCACCATCCCGGGTGGAGGGTGACACGGGCCCCGCATACCGGGATTGCCAGTTGGACGAGTCCCACCGGGCATACGTACAGGAATGCGCCGCCCGTCTATCGGGAGTGAGTGAGGTTTTCTCACTGACCGACGGTGAGGAACAGAGTTCCGACTAGAACTGACACGAGGATCTCGTAGCCGAGGACGATGCAGGCCAGGGCCAACACTCCCTTCTGCCACAGACGCGGTCCGCGGTAGGGAAGGAGCGGTGGCTGGTCCGAGGGTTGGAGCGCCGCTTCGGTCGGGGTCGTGCCAATCTCCGCGCGGGTGCGCCACCAGTGACGTAGCGTTTCGCTCTTGTCTTCGAACTCCGAGTCCCAGAGCACGCGTCCGACACGCGGTACTGGCAAGGGCGTTCGGCGACTGCTCGCTTCAAGGATGACCAGCCTGCGCCCGCCGCGGTGGCGCTCGACGGCGATCCCTTGAATCTCGTCCCAGGGAACGGTTCGGGGCCGCAGCCCTCGTATGACCAGGTGGTCGGCAGTGAGGATGACGCCTCTGCCGAAGCTCAGGAAGCCCGCGCCCAGCAGCAGCGAGATCGCGACGAGTGCGCCGAGCGTGCGGCCGAGGAGCGTCGGGTGATCAGCGCCGGGCCCCTCGGCGAACCCCGCCATCACCGCATCAGCCGCAAGCCAGCCGAGCAGCAGGGCCGTGGGCACCGACCGGCTTGGCGCAGGTCGCATACTCAGTCGCTCGGGCAGCCGGCCGTGGGTATGTCCCCAGGCGCCGAGTTCACCAGCCGTGTCTTCGACCTGGGCCGCGCCGCCGTTGGCAAGCCACCAGCTTCGGATGGTCGCGACCTTGTCGTCAAACCGGCGGTCGCGGGACAGGAAACCGGAGCTGGGCATTCGTAGCGGGGTGCGGCGTCCATCCGTCTCGTAGAGGACCACCCGCCGTCCGCCGGTGAACGGTTCGACCGCGACCTCGGCCACGTTGGTCCACGGGATGGTCCGGCGGCGCAGGTTGTGGACGACGACCGCCTCAGGGGTCAGGGTTACCCCGACGTAGCGGCTCAGCACCCATAGTTCGAGCGTGACGAAGAACGGCAGCACCACGGCCAGGACCCACGACTCGAACGGCGGGCCGGGCAGCCCGGGCCGCTGGTGCGCCCACAGCAAGGGGTTCGACAACTGCATCAGCACGACGGCGCCGAGGATCAGGCCCAGTGGCAGGGACTGCTGCCACGAAGCCCGATAGCGGACTCGGCCGACCATCTCCGACGATTCCGCTCCGCCATTGCGAGCTTCCTGGTTCACAGCTGTTCCACCCCTGCCGCACGAATGACGCGGGGCATCATGCCTGGCCAGGGACTGTTCGCGCAATGGCTGCCGACGGCCCCGGCCCGACAGAGCAACTGGCAGCCAGGGCGAGAACGTGCCTTCTGCTCGTAGCGCCCACAGCGCTACTCCCTCCGGCCGTTCGCTTGGGAGCGCATCTGCCCGGTGTGGCGATCCGGGTGCATGGCCAGGTCGCACTCAGAGGCCTGCGCGCACTGGGCGAACGCCACCGCCGCCGAGCCCAAGGATCGCTGGCGCGCACTCGAGCGCGTCACGCTCAGCCCGAGCTGGAGGGGCGACCTGGCGCGGGCCGTCCTTGTCCTCAATGACAACTGGAAATGATCTTCAGTGGGGAAGCCTCAGTGATCAACCGTTCCGGTTCGCTGGTTCGGCGGGCAGCTTCCAGTGGAGGCCGCGCCTTGGGGCGGCACGCCGGAAATTCCGCGACTTGCTTCATGACTCCCCCGCCCCTGGGGCGACTTGCGCTCAGTGGGCCGTGATCGCGTCGGAGCAACAGTGATCGTGTGCGAGGTCTTGACAGGAGCTTGGGCGCGCGGCCACCTTTGGCAACGTTGTCACAACCTCTGGCAACGTTGTCATGCCACGCCTCCGGCGCCTCCGCGTGTTCGTCGGCCGCGCTGTTTTCTGATGGGACTCACGTTCATGGCAGGTCAGTCACATGCGCCGCGGGATCCTTCCGGTCCTTCCCGGCGGTCGGTGGTCACTACGGGTTCGACGCTTCTCGGCGGGTTCGGTCTGAACGCTCTGTTCCCGGCGACGAGCACGGCCGCCGGGCGCGGCGACGCGCTCACCGCGGCGGCGCCGTCCGGTGAACTCGCCGCCTACCGCCCCGTCGCGGTCTCCTCGACGGACTACGCGCCGACTCCGGGCGAGTTCGTGGTCGACCGTCTCGCCTCGCCCGGGGTCCGGGGAAGCGGATGGCGCGCGGCGGCGGGGGACGATCCGCAGTGGATCTCGGTCGATCTTCAGGCCGACTGTCAGGTGACGCGGGTCCGGCTCACCTTCGAGGCCGACGCGAGCGATCCGGTTTTCACGCCGCCCGCCACCGGCAACCCGGCCCAGGGCACCACCGGTAAGGAGATCCTGTCCAGTTACGCGCTCGCCTTCGTGGTCGAGACGTCCAGGGACGGCAGCTCCTGGACGAGCGTGTACCGCACGACGGCCGGTACGGGCGGGGTCGTGGACATTCCGCTGACCCGGTCCGTGACGGCGCGGTGGGTGCGGATGACGGCTCAGCGGCGGTCCAGTCCCAATCCGCTCGGCTTGAATGGATTCGAGGTGTACGGCACGGCCGGCGGGCGGCGTCCCGCGGTCACCGGCTGGACCGACTGGGGAATCCACCACGGCAAGGCTCCGGGACTGACCGTCGCGGCGGACGGCACGGTGCCGCTGGAGTCCGGCTGGCGACTGACCCTGGACGACTGGGCCGACGGCGAGGGCCCCGACCTGTCGAAGCCGACCGTGGACACCAGCGGCTGGCTGCCCGCCACCGTGCCCGGCACGGTCCTCACCTCGCTCGTCGACCAGGGAAAGCTCCCGGACCCGGTCGCCGGCCTGAACAATCTGCACATCCCTGAGGCGCTCTCCCGCCATTCCTGGTGGTACAAGCGTGACTTCGACCTGCCGTCCGGTCTGCGCACCGGCCATGGCCGCAGGGTCTGGCTGGAGTTCGACGGCATCAACCATCAGGCCGACATCTGGCTCAACGGCCACCAGGTGGGCGGGCTCACCTACCCGTTCGCCCGCTCGGCCCATGACGTGACGGAGTGGATCGCCGAGAAGGGCCGGAACGCGCTGGCGGTGAAGATCACGCCGATGCCCGTGCCCGGCAGCCCTGGGGACAAGGGTCCCGCAGGGGAGTCCTGGGTGGACGCGGGCGCGGGTCAGATGAACCTCAACTCGCCCACGTATCTGGCCGCTTCGGGGTGGGACTGGATGCCCGCCGTTCGGGACCGGGTCTCGGGGATCTGGAACCATGTCCGGCTGCGGTCCACGGGGCCCGTGGTCATCGGCGACCCCCGGGTGGACACGGTTCTGCCGGACCTGCCCGACACCTCCGTCGCCGAACTGACCCTCACCGTCCCGGTCCGCAACGCCGATTCGGTCGAGCGCACCACGACCGTCTCCGCGTCCTTCGGCGACATACGTGTCTCCAAGGCCGTCACCGTCCCGGCCGGCCGGAGCGTCGACGTGACCTTCGCCCCGGACGCCTTCAGCCGGCTGCGGCTGCGCGACCCCGCGCTGTGGTGGCCCAACGGGCTCGGCAGCCCCGCGCTTCACGACCTCACCCTGGCCGCCTCGGTCGACGGGACGGAGAGCGACCGGCGCACCACCCGCTTCGGTATCCGCCAGTTCGGCTACGAGTACGACGTGCCGCTCCCCTTCACCTCGTCCGGCGACGCCTGCACCCAGTCGCTGGAGGTCGGACGGCAGCAGGCCCGCTATGTGCGGATCAGGTGCCTGACCCGGGCCACCGACTGGGGCAGCTCCCTGTGGACCCTGTCCGTGACCGACAGCGGCAGACCGGGCACCGACCTCGCCCTGCACGCGAGCGCCACCTCCTCCACGACGGACGGCGACGACCACGGCCCCGGCAACGTCACCGACGGCGATCCCGGTACCCGCTGGTCCTCGGCCTACCAGGACGATCAGTGGATCCGCGTGGACCTGGGCTCCCAGCAGTCCTTCGACGGCGCCGACCTCGTGTGGGAGCAGGCCTACGCCCGGACGTACGTGGTCCAGGTGTCCACGGACGACTCGACGTGGACGGATGTGAAGTCCGTCGACAACACCGCCGTACCGCTGCCGTTCAACACCGACCGGGCGAGCCTGCAGGTGGAGGACTTCACCGCCCGCACCGCCCGCTTCGTGCGGATCAACTGCGGAGTGCGACACACCAGTTGGGGCAACTCCCTCTGGTCCCTGTCGGTGATCGACAGTTCCCGTCCGGGCACCGACCTGGCACTGCACAAGGCGGCCACGGCCTCCACGGAGGAGTCCGACCATCCGGCCGCCGCCGCGACCGACGGCAGCCCCGACAGCCGATGGTCGTCGCGGTACGAGGACCACCAGTGGATCCAGGTCGACCTCGGCTCCGCCCAGAGTTTCGACCGGGTGGCCATCCTGTGGGAGCAGGCCTATCCGAAGACGTACGTCATCCAGGTGTCGGCGGACGGTGACACCTGGGCGGATGTGAAGTCCGTGGACAACAGCCCGGTACCGCTGAAGATCAGTGTGAACGGCGTTCGGGTGCTGGCCCGGGGCGGCAACTGGGGCTGGGACGAACTGCTGCGGCGGATGCCTGCCGAGCGGATGGACGCGGCGGTGCGCATGCACCGCGACATGAACTTCACGATGATCCGCAACTGGGTCGGCAGCATCAACCGCGAGGAGTTCTACGCCAGTTGCGACGAACACGGCATCCTGGTGTGGAACGACTTCCCCAATGCCTGGGCCATGGATCCGCCGGACCACGACGCGTTCAACGCGATCGCGCGCGACACCGTGCTGCGCTACCGCATCCACCCCTGCGTGGTGGTGTGGTGCGGCGCCAACGAGGGCGACCCGCCGGCCGCCATCGACAAGGGCATGCGCGACGCCGTCGAGCAGCAGGCCCCCGGCGTCCTCTACCAGAACAACTCCGCCGGAGGCATCATCACCGGCGGCGGCCCCTACAACTGGGTCGAGCCCGAGAAGTACTACGACCCGTCGACCTACGGCAGCAACAGCTTCGGATTCCACACCGAGATCGGCATGCCGGTCGTCTCCACCGCCGAGAGCATGCGCAACCTCGTGGGCGACGAGAAGGAGTGGCCGATAGGCGGGGCGTGGTACTACCACGACTGGAGTGAGCACGGGAATCAGGCTCCGCAGCAGTACCGGGCGGCGATCGAAGCGCGCCTGGGCACCGCGACGGACCTCGACGACTTCGCCGGCAAGGCGCAGTTCGTCAACTACGAGAACGCGCGCAGCATGTTCGAGGCGTGGAACGCCCACCTGTGGGACGACGCCAGCGGTCTCATGCTGTGGATGTCCCACCCCGCCTGGCACAGCACCGTCTGGCAGACCTACGACTACGACTTCGACGTCAACGGCACCTACTACGGTGCCCGCACCGCCTGCGAGCCCCTGCACGTCCAGGCCGACCCGCTGAAATGGCAGCTCCTCGTGGTGAACCACACGCGTGGGAAGGTCGAGGGCGCGACCGTCACCGCCCGGCTCCACGACCTCGCCGGTCGCCGGATCGGCGGGACCAGGAAAGCCGTGGTCGATGTCGCGTCGGCGTCCACCACACCCGCCTTCGCCGTGGACTGGACCGACGACCTGCCCGATCTGCACCTGCTGCGCCTGACCCTCGAGGACCACGCGGGTCGTACGCTCTCGGCCAACACCTACTGGCGCCATCGGACCCCGGCCGCGATGAAGGCACTCAACGACCTCCCGCGGGTCAGGCTCTCGGCCTCGATCACCGGTGTCTCGCGCTCCGGTACCGGTACCCGACGTGAGCTGACCGCTGTCGTCAAGAACCGCGGGTCGGCCCTCGCCCCGATGGTCCGGCTGTCGCTGTTGGACGATCACAGCGGTGAGCGCGTCCTGCCGACGCTGTACAGCGACAACTACCTCTGGCTGCTGCCCGGCGAGTCGCGGACGGTCACCCTGTCCTGGCCGGCTCACGCGCTGCCGTCGAACCGTCCGGCGCTCGGCGTGTCGGCCTACAACAGTCCCCGCACGGTCGCCCGGGGGTAGGGCGGAGGCAGGCCGGAGGTAGGGCGGTCGTCGGGCGTCCGTTCGTGCGCGTTAGCCTCGGTTTGTTCGAAAGACGCAGGCAGGAGCGGGAGGCAGCAATGGCGAAGGTACCGGCCGCGGCGGTGGCCGCGGGTGGGCTCATCGGCGGGTACGGCGTGGCCCGGTGGACCAAGAAGCGGCAGCTCGGCGGGGTGGTGCTGGCGGCCGCCGGGGCCACGGCCGCGCAGCAGTGGCGGCGGCAGGCCGGCGGGAAGG
>LRTP01000536.1 GCA_001550305.1 Streptomyces diastatochromogenes | reverse complement strand
GGGGCGCTGCGCCCCCTGGACCCCCGCAACGGCCTGAACGGCCTCGTCCTCAAACGCCGGACGGGCTGAGTGATGCGGGCCGGGTCCACAGAGACACGACCTCCGACCTCGCCCCGGAACGCCGGTCGGCCCAAGGCTTTCAGGGGCGCGGGGAACTGCGCGACCGGCCCCCGCCGGGCGGCAGCCGAACGACTACGGGCAAGCGGGGATCTGGGGCGCAGCCCCGGCTCTTCACGGGGCTGCGGCCCCTGACCTTGCCCTGGAGCACTGGTCGGCCCGGGGTTTTCGGGGGCGCGGGGAACTGCGTGACCAGCCCCCGCCGGGCGGCAGCCGAAGAACCATCCAGTGGGTTTGGGGCGCAGTCCCGAGGGAGGGATTCACGCCAGCTTCTTGGATTTCAGCCAGGTGTTGGCGACCGCGTCCGGGTCCTTCTTCTCCTTGTCCACCAGGCGGTTGAGCTTGGTCAGTTCCTCGGAGGTGAGGACGTTGCCGAGGGTGGCCAGGGCCTTGCGGACCTTCGCGTCGGCCTTGCGGGAGGCGATGAGGGGGACGATGTGCTGGGAGGGGATCAGGTTGAGGGGGTCGGTGAGGACGACCCAGCCGTTCTCGATGACGTCCACGTCCGTGGTGAAGACGTTGGCGACGTCGATGTCGCCCTTCTTCAGCGCGCCCTTGACCAGGGGGCCCGAGGAGTCGAGGGACTTGAACTCCTTGAACTCCACCCCGTAGCGGTCCTTGAGGCCCACGACACCGACGACCCGCTTCTTCATCTCGGCGGCGGCACCCAGGACGAGGTTGCCGTTGGCCTTGCGCAGGTCGGCGAGGGAGGTCAGACCGTACTTGGCCGCCGTCTCCTTGGTGACGGCGAAGCTGTCGCGGTCCTCGGCCGCCGCGTAGGGGAGGACCTCGAGGCCGCCGGGGAGCACCGTCGTCAGCGTGTTCTGCATCGCCCCGGCCTCGGTGTCCGTGGCCTTGTCGTCCAGGTACAGGAGCAGGCTGCCCTGGTATTCGGGGAGGAGGTCGATGTCGCCGCCCTCCAGCGCGGGCACGACGATCTCGCGTGAGCCGAGGTTGGGGCGGACCTTCGTCTTGATGCCCGCGGCGCCCAGGACACCCGCGTACAGGTAGCCGAGGATCTGGTTCTCGCTGAAGTTGGCGGTGCCGATGGTCAGGCCGCCGGCGCTCGATCCGGAGCCGCCACCGCTGCCGCCGCCGGAACTGTCCAGCGAGGTGATGCCGCTGCTGCAGGCGGCCAGGGCGGGGACGGAGGCCGCGGCGAAGAGGCCGCCGAGCAGAGTCCTACGGTTCATGGTTCTTCGGCTCCTCAGTGGGCGGCGGTACGGCGGTGACGGAACAGGTAGCGCTGGAGTCCGGCCAGCGCGAGGTCGAGCACGACGGCGACGATCGCGACCAACGCCGCCCCGCCGAGGACCTGGACGAGATCGCGCTGCGCCAGGCCGTCGAAGACGTACCGGCCGAGGCCGCCGAAGCTGACGTACGCGGCGATCGTGGCGGTGGACACCACCTGGATGAGGGAGAGACGCAGGCCCGTCATGATCAGGGGAAGGGCCAGCGGGATCTCGACCTGGAACAGGACCTGGTGGCCGCGCATGCCCTGGCCCCGCGCCGCGTCCTTCACCTCCGGGTCGACGGCGCTCATGCCGGCGTAGGTGTTGGTGACGATGGCGGGTACCGCGAGGACCACGAGGGCCACGTACACCGACCACAGCGACAGGCCGCTGACCAGGAAGACCAGGACGACCAGGCCCACGGTCGGCAGCGCCCGGCCGAAGGAGGACAGGTTGATGGCGAGGAAGGCGCCCTTGCCGGTGTGACCGATCAGCAGGCCGAGCGGGAGCGCGATCGCGGCCGCGATGAGGGTGGCGAGGAGCGAGTACTCCAGGTGCTCGGCGATCCGGTGCGCGATGCCGTCGGTGCCGGCCCACTGATCGCCGCTGACCAGCCACTTGGCGAGGTTCTTGAAGAGTTCGTACATGTCAGGCTCGCCGCCTCGTCCACGGAGTGAGTACGTACTGGATCGCGACCAGCAGCGCGTCCGCGACCAGCGCAAGCAGCAGGGTCAGGACCACGCCGACGATCACCGGTGTCGGGAAGTTGCGTTGGAAACCGTCCGTGAAGAGCTGGCCGAGTCCGCCGTCGCCGATGTAGGTGGCGACGGAGACCAGGGAGATCGACATGACCGTCGCGATCCGCACGCCCGCCATGATCACGGGGAGGGCGAGCGGGAGTTCGACGGTGAGCAGCGTCCGCAGCGGGCGGGTGCCCATCGCCTTGGCGGCTTCCTTGGTCTTCACGGGGACCGAGTCGAGGCCCTCGACCGTGTTCCGGAGCAGCACGACCAGGGAGTAGACCGTCAGGCCGATGACCGTGGTGGTGCGGGTCAGGCCGCTCACCGGGAGCAGGAGGACGAAGATCGCGATCGACGGGATCGTGAAGAGGACGTTCGAGAGGCCGAGGAGCACGCCGCGCAGGGCGCGCACCCGGTGGGCCACGACGGCCAGCGGGAGGGAGATCAGCAGGCCGAAGAGGACGGCCAGCAGCGCGGCCTGGAGGTGGGAGAGGGCGAGGGAGGTGAGGTCGTGGGTGTGGTCGCCTATCCAGGACCAGTCGACGGTCATATCGCCACGCTCGCGGTGCCGTGGGTGCCGTGCGCCTTGCTCGCGTGCTCGTGGATGTCGTCGCGGGAGGTGACGCCGGTGAGCACGCCGTCGGCGTCTACACGTGCCACCAGTCCGGTGGGCGAGGCGATCGACTCGTTGAGCGCCGCGAGCAGGGAGTCGGTGTCCTTGAGCGGTCGTACGGGGAGTTCGGCCTCGTCCGCCGTCGCGCGCCAGTGCCGCGGCTTGCGGGCCTCGTCGAGGACGAGGGTCCAGGCGCCGCCCTCGGGGGCCGGGCCCTGCGGTACGTCGGTGAGGTGCTGGAGCGAGAGGAGCTTGAGGCCCCGCTCGGCGCCGAGGAAGTCGGCGACGAAGTCGTCCGCGGGGCGGGCGAGCAGGTCGGCCGGGGTCGCGCACTGCACCAGATGGCCGCCGGTGCGGAAGATCGCGATCTGGTCGCCGAGCCGGACGGCCTCGTCGATGTCGTGGGTGACGAAGACGATGGTCTTGCTGAGCTCCTTCTGGAGGCGGAGCAGTTCGTCCTGGAGCTGGGTGCGGACGACCGGGTCGACCGCGCCGAAGGGCTCGTCCATGAGCAGGACGGGCGGGTCGGCGGCGAGCGCGCGGGCCACGCCGACGCGCTGCTGCTGGCCGCCGGAGAGCTGGTGCGGGTAGCGCTTGCCGGCGTCGGCGGCGAGGCCGACGGTCTCCAGGAGCTCGGCCGCCCGCGCCCTGGCCTTCTTGCGGCCCCAGCCCAGCAGCAGCGGCACGGTGGCGATGTTGTCGAGCACCGTGCGGTGCGGGAAGAGGCCGGCCTGCTGGATGACGTACCCGATGGAGCGGCGCAGGTCGGCCGCGTCCTGCTCGAGGACGTCCTTGCCGCCGACGCGAATGGTGCCGGAGGTCGGATCGACCATCCGGTTGATCATCCGGAGGGTGGTCGTCTTACCGCAACCGGAGGATCCGACGAGGACGGTCACGCCGCCTTCCGGCATCTCCAGAGAGAGGTCGTGGACTGCGGTGGTGCCGTTGGGGAAGCGCTTGTGGACCGTGTCGAACTGGATCATGAGGTGTCCCTTGCCCGGTCTGCATATCGTCATGCAGAGTTCTCTGTACCTGAATAGGTTGTCAACGGTCCGGTGTTAATCGCTGGTTACTTATGGCCACCAGGCAAGATCCAATGTCCGGATTGAGGGGAGTTTTTGCTCTATGTCGTCTCGGAATGCGGACACGTCGAGGGCGGTGGTGGCCGGTCTCACCGCCGGTCTCGTGGTGCTCGACGGGCGCAGCACCGGTGTCACCGACATCGTGCGGCTCGCCGACGGGGCCGCACGGCCCGTTCCCGGCACCGAGGCGATGAAGCGCGTCGAGCAGTCCTGGGACGCCGCCCGGCAGATCGCCGCCACCGGTCGCGTCTACGGGCGCTCCACCGGCGTCGGCGCCAACCGGAACGAGGACGTGCCGACCGAGGCCGCCGCCGAGCACGGGCTGCGCCTGCTGCGCAGCCATGCCGGTGCCATCGGCGAGGAGCTGCCCGCCCGCCAGGTCCGGGCCATGCTCGCCGTCCGCGCCAACCAGCTCCTGGCGGGCGGAGCGGGCCTGCGGCCCACCGTCGTCACGGCACTGTGCGAGGCTCTGGAGACCGGCGCGTACCCGGTCGTGAACGAGTTCGGGTCGGTGGGTACCGGGGACATCGCGGCGCTGGCCCAGGTGGGCCTTGCGCTGGTGGGGGAGCATCCCTGGCGGGGGCCGGACGCCTCACGGACGCCGCCCGTGCCGGCCGCGCCGTCCGGGCCGCGGTCCCCGGAGCAGGGCGTGCCGCCCCGGGTACAGGCTCCGTCGGTCCAGGCCCAGGGGCCGTCGCCGCTCGGTCTCGGGGAGAGGGTGACGTCCTTCGGGGAGGAGGTCTCGTCCGTCGGGCAGGGCCTGCCCCCCGAACCCCAGCCCCTCGACAACAACGACGCCCTCGCCCTCATCAGCAGCAACGCCCTCACCCTCGGGCAGTCCGCGCTCGCCCTGGACGAGCTGCGGGGGCTGATCGAGGCCACCCAGGTCGTCGCCGCGCTGTCCCTGCTGGCCGTCGATGGATCGCACGAGGCGTACGCGGCGCCCGTGCACGCCGCACGCCCGCACCAGGGCTCGGTCGAAGTCGCGCGTCGGATGCGGGAGTTGATCGGAGCCGCGGACCGGCCCACCCCGCCGCTCGGGCGGATCCAGGACCCGTACGGCTTCCGGTGCGTCCCGCAGATCCACGGGCCCGCGCAGGACGCCGCGGACGCCCTCGAAGAGGTCCTGGTCGTCGAGATCAACGCCGCCGCCGAGAACCCCCTCATCTCGCCCGAGGACATGGCCGCGTATCACCACGGCGGCTTCTACCAGGCCCAACTCGCCCTTGCCCTGGACCACTTCAGGCTCGCCGTCACACAGGTGGCGCGGCTGTCGACCTCCCGGCTCTCCACCCTCAACGAACCCGCCTACACCCGTCTGCGCCCTTTCCTCGCCGACCACGAGCCCGCGTCCTCCGGCGTGATGATCCTGGAGTACGCCGCCGCGGCCGCCCTCGGCGACCTGCGCGCCTTCTCCGCGCCCGCCTCGCTCGGCCACGCTGTACTCTCCCGGGGCGTCGAGGAACAGGCGAGCTTCGCCTCGCTCGCCGCACGGCAGACACTGCGGGCGTGCGGTGCCTACCGTCTCGTCGTGGGCTGCGAACTGGTCTCCGCCGTACGGGCGCTGCGCCAGCGCGATCTGCGGCCCGACCCGGAGCTGCCGGTCGGACGGGCGATGGAACTGGCCGAGTCCGTGCTCGGCCTGGACCAGACCGACCGGCCGCTGACGGACGACGTGACGGCGGCGGCCGCGCTGCTCGACCGGTTCACGGACATCTGGAGGGGGAGCGAGTCATGAGCGTGGACAGGAGCACGGACGTGAGCGCGGAGGCGAAGGCCGGCGTGAAGGCCGACGTGAAGGCCGACGTGAAGGCCGACGTGAAGGCCGACGTGAACGCCGGCATGAAGGCAGGCATGAACGTGACTGCCGGCGTGAAGGCCGGCCTGAATGCCGACGAGAGCGTGACGGACAGTGCCGCCGGGCGCCTGCAGGCGCTCTTCGAGGGGCACCGGCTGACGCCCACCCAGCGGCGCATCGCGCACAGCATGGTGCGCAGCGCCGCCGACGTGCCGTTCCTCTCCAGCGTCGAACTCGCCGAACTCGCCGGGGTCAGCCAGCCCTCCGTCACCCGCTTCGCGGTCGCGCTCGGCTTCGACGGCTACCCGGCGCTGCGCAAGCACCTGCGCGAGGTCGCGCCCAGCGAACAGACGGCGGCTCCGGGCTCGTACAACGAGTACCAGCAGGCCGTCGAGGCCGAGATCGAGAACCTCAAGCACCTCGCCGAGGTGCTCGCCGACCCGCGCCCGGTGCAGCGCGCGGGACGGCTGCTCGCCGCCTCCCGTCCGCTCCCGGTGCTCGGGCTGCGCGCCGCCGCCTCCCAGGCGTACGGCTTCGCGTACTTCGCCGCCAAGGTCCACCCGGACGTACGGCTGCTGCACGAGGGCGGCACCATGCTGCACGACCGCATCGACGCGGCCGTCCACGCCGGAGCCACCGCCCTGCTCTGCTTCGCGCTGCCCCGCCACCCGCGAGAGGTCGTGGACTCGCTCGCCTACGCCAAGGAGGCCGGGCTGACGGTGGTGACGGTCGCGGACTCCGCGTTCGCGCCGGTCGCCAAGGTCTCGGACCTCCTCCTGCCCGCCGCCGTCGGCACCGGGCTCGCCTTCGACACGGCCTGCTCCCCGATGCTCCTCGGGCGCGTCCTGCTGGAGGCGATGTGCGACGACATCCCGGACGCCCAGACGCGGCTGGAGGAGTTCGACGCGCGGGCGGCGGCCAGAGGCCTGTTCGTGGAGTAGTCACGATTCGGTGGAGTGGCCCCGCTTCTCAGACTCGTCTCACCTTCGCTCGTTAGCGTGCCCGCCCAAAGACGCTGAAGACGCAAGCACGGGAGGCGGAGAACGTGGCGCGCGGAGGGCAGGGGCTGGCTCGGGTGGCCGTCGTGGTGAGAGCCGGGGCGGCACCGCTGTGGTGGTTCGGGGTGTTCGCGGCCGGTATCGGGATGCTGTTGCCGGGGCTGACCGGACGCCGGATCGGGGTCATGGCCGGGGCCGCGCTGTTCATCCTCGCGGCCGTCGTGATGGCGTACACCCGCAGGAAGCGGTACGCCGCACTCGTCCGCTCGGCCGCGCGCGCGAGCAAGCAGGACGTGCTTCAGGACCGGGCCGTGACGGTACGCAACTGGCGCCGGGGCCACCGCTGGTGGCTGCTGCTCGCCTTCGTGGCCGCGCTCGGCAGCTCCTTCGCGGTGCCCGCCGCGGGCGGCATGCTGCTCGCCGGTGCGGGCGTCGGGCTGTGGCTCAAGGCCGGCTGGCTCGGGCGCCGGGAACGCGCCGAGGAGGCGCTGATCTGGGTGCGCGTCGACTGGCTCGGCCGACGTGCCGGGGCTCCCGCCGGAAAGCCGGTCAAGGCCTGCCGGGCCACCGGAGTGGCGGCCGGCGACGCCGCGCCCGGTGGA
>LRTP01000535.1 GCA_001550305.1 Streptomyces diastatochromogenes | reverse complement strand
GAACCCGCGGCGCGTCTCGTGCACGACGGTCGCGCCGAGGCCGCGGGCCAGCTCCGCCGAGCCGTCCGTGGAGCCGTTGTCCACGACCAGCGCGCGCCACCCGGCGGGGACGCGGGCGAGGACCCAGGGCAGGGCCTCGGCCTCGTTCAGACAGGGGAGGATCACGTCGACCGGACAGGGGAGGACCGCGTCGACGGGCGCCGGGTCCGTGTCCGGGGCCTTGTCCGGCTCGGGTTGGGGAGAGGTCGTCACGGCTTTCACCCTACGAACGCGAAAGGGATATATCGGACTTCGGGTCCTTACGAAACGCGGACGTCGCGGCGGGATCGCGGCGGGCGGGTGCGGCCGGTGGGACGCTGGATTCATGCAGCAGCCGTACGAATCCGCAGGTACCGGACCTGCCCAGGGCGGGTCCGGGCCGAGCGCCCGCATCCTCGTCGTCGACGACGACCCCACCGTCGCCGAGGTGGTCTCCGGCTACCTCGACCGCGCCGGGTACGTCGTGGACCGGGCCGCGGACGGACCCGCCGCGCTCGCCCGGGCCGCCGCGCACTGGCCGGACCTGGTGGTGCTGGACCTGATGCTGCCGGGGATGGACGGCCTGGAGGTGTGCCGCAGGATGCGCGGTCACGGGCCCGTGCCGGTCATCATGCTCACCGCGCGCGGAGACGAGGACGACCGGATCCTCGGCCTGGAGGTGGGCGCCGACGACTACGTCACCAAGCCCTTCAGCCCTCGCGAACTGGTCCTGAGGGTGGAGTCGGTACTGCGCCGCAGCCGCCCCGCCGCGGGCACGCGCCCCCTCCGGCTGGCCGGTCTCGCCGTCGACCCCGACGCCCGCCGCGCCACCAGGAACGGCGAGGATCTCGCCCTCACCATCCGCGAGTTCGACCTGCTCGCGTTCTTCCTCCGCAATCCCGGCCGGGCGTACAGCCGCGAGGACCTGATGCGCGAGGTGTGGGGCTGGGACTTCGGCGACCTGTCGACGGTCACGGTCCACGTGCGCCGGCTGCGGGGCAAGGTCGAGGAGGATCCGGGCAGACCACGGCTGATCCAGACGGTCTGGGGAGTCGGTTACCGCTTCGAGGAGCCCACGCCCCACGAGGCCCCGACTCCCCACGAGGAGGCGGTCTGACCATGCACGCCATGCACTCCGTGACCTCCCTGCAGGTCACGCAAGACATGCAGGTCACGCAGGCCATGCAGACCGTGCACTCCACGCACGACATGCTGCTCATCGCCGTGTACGCCTTCCTCGGCGCCGCCGCGGTCGGGCTGCTCGGCGCGGGGACGCTGTGGCTGATCCGGCGGCGGTCGCTGACCGTGTCCCTCGCCGTCGTCGCCGCCGTGGCGGTCACCGCGATGCTCGCGGGGACGCTGGCCGTCGCCTGGGCGATGTTCCTGTCCTCGCACGACCTGGGCGTGGTCACGACCGTGGTGGCCATGGCGGCGGTGGTGTCCCTGGCGACGGCGCTGTTGCTGGGCCGTTGGGTGGTGGCCCGCAGCAGGGCGCTCACCCTCGCCGCGCGCTCCTTCGGCGACGGTGGCGACTTCGCGGCCCCCGACGGCGCGGCGACCGCAGAACTCGCCGCGCTGAGCCGCGAGTTGCAGGCGACCAGCGCGAAGCTCGCCGAGTCCCGCGACCGTGAACGCGCGCTGGAGAGCTCCCGCCGTGAACTCGTCGCCTGGATCTCGCACGACCTGCGGACCCCGCTCGCCGGACTGCGGGCGATGTCGGAGGCGCTGGAGGACGGGGTGGCCGCCGACCCGGACCGCTACCTCCGGCAGATCCGCACCGAGGTCGAACGCCTCAACGACATGGTCGGCGACCTCTTCGAACTCTCCCGCATACACGCCGGGACCCTCGCCCTGTCGCCGTCCCGCATCTCGCTCTACGACCTCGTCGGCGACGCCCTGGCGGGCGCGGACCCGCTGGCCCGCGAGTACGGCGTACGCCTGGTCGGGGACCGGATCGAGCCGGTGCCGGTCGAGGTGGACGGCAAGGAGATGAGCCGGGTGCTGGGCAACCTCCTCGTCAACGCGATCCGCCGGACCCCGGCCGACGGCACGGTCGCGGTCGCCGCCGAGCGCTCGGACACGGGGGTCGTCCTGTCCGTCACCGACGGCTGCGGCGGCATCCCGGAGGAGGACCTCCCGCGCGTCTTCGACACCGGCTGGCGCGGCACCCACGCCCGTACGCCTCCCGCCGGAGCGGGCCTGGGCCTGGCCATCGTCCGGGGCATCGTCGAGGCGCACCAGGGCCAGGCCGCCGTCCACAACGTCCCCGGCGGCTGCCGCTTCGAGGTCACCCTGCCCATGGCGAGGGCGTGAAGGGGCCACCCATGGCGAGGGCGTGAGGCGCGGGCCCCTTGCCGCTGCTCCCCTACTCCCCGCGCAGCCTCGCCGTCGCGAACTCCCGCATCCCCTCCGCGAAGCCGGTCCCGGGCTTCCAGCCCAGCTCGGCGCGCAGCCGTGCGGAGTCGGCCGTGATGTGGCGTACGTCGCCGAGGCGGTACTCCCCGGTCACCACGGGCTCGGGGCCGCCGTGGGCGGTGGCCAGGGCCCGGGCCATCTCGCCGACCGTGTGCGGCTCGCCGCTCCCGGTGTTGTAGACGGTGAGGGCCCCGGAGCGCGAACCCGCCTCCAGGGCCGCGACGTTGGCCGCGGCCACATCCCGTACGTGCACGAAGTCCCGTCGCTGCCCGCCGTCCTCGAAGACCCGCGGCGCCTCGCCCCGGGCCAGCGCGGACCGGAAGAACGAGGCGACGCCCGCGTAGGGGGTGTCGCGCGGCATCCTGGGCCCGTACACGTTGTGGTACCGCAGTGCCACCGCCGAACCGTCCGTCGACCGGGCCCAGGCCGCCGCCAGATGCTCCTGGGCCAGCTTGGTCGTCGCGTACACGTTCCGGGGGTCGACCGGAGCGTCCTCGCGCACCAGACCGGGTGTCAGTTCCTCGCCGCACCGCGGGCAGCGGGGCTCGAACCGCCCCGCGTCGAGATCGGCGACGGTCCGGGGCCCGGGGCGTACCGGCCCGTGCCACTCACACCCGTACGCGCCCTCGCCGTACACGACCATCGACCCGGCGAGCACGAGGCGGCGCACCCCCGCGTCGGCCATCGCGGTGAGCAGCACCGCCGTGCCCAGGTCGTTGCGCGACACGTACGCGACCGCGTCGTCGAACCCCTTCCCCAGTCCCACCATCGCCGCCTGATGGCACACGGCGTCCACGCCCGTCAGCGCCGCGCCGACCGCCTCGGCGTCCCGTACGTCCAGGCCGTCGCGCAGGTCGAACACGACCGCCTCGTGCCCGTGCGCGGTCAGCGCCTCGACGACATGGGACCCGATGAACCCGGCACCGCCGGTGACCAGTACTCGCATACGCCGAACGCTAGGACCGCGACGGCGGCGCAGGGCAGTACCGCGCCCGTCATGTCACGGGTCCGTAAGACCCGCCGAGACGTCCGGGGCCCACGCGGGCCGCAGCCGCGTCTCGTACCCCGGCCGGATGACACGCGTATGGCACGGAAGTACTAACCGCCGGGCCGTATTCACCTCCGGAGTGCCGCCGAGTGGCGACCGGGCGTTCCTAGCCTGGCGTCAGGAGGCCACGAAGGCCTCTCTTCCCCTCTCCGGGAGTCATTCGTGGCCACGTTCCTCCATCGTCTCGGCCGGTTCGCGTTCCGGCGGCGACGACTTGTCCTCATGCTGTGGATAGCCGTCCTGGCGGCCGTCGGCATCGGTGCCGCCAGTGTGTCGGCCGGTACGTCGGACTCCTTCACCATTCCCGGAACCCAGTCCCAGAAGGCGCTGGACCTGCTGGGGAAGGAGTTCCCGCAGGCCTCGGCCGCCGGAGCCACCGCCCGTGTCGTGTTCGAGGCCCCGGACGGGCGGAAGCTGACGTCCGGCGGCGACAAGGCCGAGGTCGTCTCCCTCGTCGCCGACCTCAGGAAGGCCTCCCAGGTCGCAGACGTCGCCGACCCGTTCACCGGCGGCACCGTCAGCAAGGACGGCTCCGTCGCCTACGCCCAGGTCACGTACAAGGTCGCCCAGGCCGACGTCACCGACCGGGCCCGCGCGGACCTGAAGTCCGTGGCCGACCGGGGCGACAGGGCGGGCCTCACGGTGAGCATGGGGGGCAACGCCGTCCAGGTGAAGTCCGAGCAGAGCGCCGGTGAGCTGATCGGCCTCGCGGTCGCCGCCGTCGCGCTGGTCATCACCTTCGGCTCGCTGCTCGCGGCCGGACTGCCCCTGCTGACCGCGGTCTTCGGCATCGTGGTGGCGGTGTCCGCGATCACCCTCACCAGCGCGTTCGTGGACCTGAGTTCCTCCACCTCGACGCTGGCGCTGATGCTCGGCCTCGCGGTGGCGATCGACTACGCGCTGTTCATCGTCTCCCGCTACCGCGGCGAGATCAGGGAGGGGCACGAGCCGGAGGAGGCCGCCGGACGCGCGCTCGGCACGGCCGGCTCCGCGGTGGTGTTCGCCGGTCTGACCGTGGTCATCGCGCTGGCGGGGCTCAGCATCATCGGGGTCGGCCTGCTCACCGACATCGGTCTCGGCGCCGCGGGCGCGGTCGCGATCGCGGTGCTCATCGCGCTCACCCTGCTGCCCGCCCTGCTGGGCTTCGCCGGTCCCCGGATCATGAAGGGGAGGCTCAAGACCCGCCGGATGCGGGCGATCGAGGAGCGCGGCGAGGGCGAACCCGCGGGCGTGCGCTGGGCGCGGTTCGTCACCCGCAACCCGGTCAAGGTCCTCGCCGTCGCGGTGGCCGCCCTGTTCGCCCTGGCCATTCCCGCCCTGTCGCTGCAACTGGCCATGCCCAGCGACAGTTCGGCCGCCCCCCACTCCACCCAGCGCGTCGCCTACGACACCATCACCAAGGGCTTCGGGCCCGGCTACAACGGGCCGCTGACCGTGGTCGTCGACGCCCGTACGAGCGACGACGCCAGGGGCGCCGCCCAGGACGCGGTCACCCTGCTCGGCACGATGCCCGACGTCGCCTCGGTCAGCCCCGCCACCTTCAACCAGGCCGGTGACGTCGCCCTGATCCGCGCCGTCCCGAAGAGCTCACCCAGCAGCCAGGACACCGTCGACCTGGTCTCCGCCATCCGTGACCGCGGCACCGCCCTGCACGCGGACACCGGAGCCGAACTGATGGTCACCGGCACCACCGCGCTCAACATCGACATCTCCGCCAAGCTCGGCGGCGCCCTCGTGCCCTATCTCGCCGTGGTCGTCGGCCTGGCCCTGGTGCTGCTGCTCCTGGTGTTCCGCTCGGTCCTGGTCCCGCTCAAGGCCGCCGCCGGGTTCCTGCTCAGCGTCCTGGCGACCCTCGGCGTCGTGGTCGCCGTCTTCCAGTGGGGCTGGTTCGCGGGCGCCCTCGGCGTCGACCAGACCGCGCCGATCGTGAGCCTGCTGCCGATCTTCCTGGTCGGCGTGGTGTTCGGGCTCGCCATGGACTACCAGGTCTTCCTCGTCACCCGGATGCGGGAGGAGTACGTCCATGGCGCCGAGCCCACCGAGGCGGTGGTCGCGGGATTCCGGCACGGCGCCCGCGTGGTCACGGCCGCGGCGATCATCATGATCTCCGTGTTCGCCGGGTTCCTGCTCAGCGACACCGCGCTGATCAAGTCGATCGGCCTCGGTCTCGCCGTCGCCGTGCTCCTCGACGCCTTCGTCGTCCGGATGACGATCGTGCCCGCCGTCATGACGCTGCTCGGCCGCCGCGCCTGGTCGCTGCCGGGATGGCTGGACCGCGTCCTGCCCAACGTGGACGTCGAGGGCGAGAAGCTGCGCCATCTGCTGGCGAAGGCGCAGGACACCGAGGGCACGCGGGACGCCGAGCCCCTTCCCACCGCGAGGGGCTGACTCGTCGGCCGTACGATCCGCGACAGGACGTACGGCCGCACCGGCCGTGACCATCGCGCCCCGTCCGCCGACCCCCACTCCCCCGGGGGGCCGGCGGACGGCTTCCCGTACCGAGAGGGCGTACGACGTGACCGCACCGACCGCGCCCGGGGCGACTTCCCGCCCCGTCACGCCCGAGAAACTGCTGGGCGGGGCGCAGCACCGCTCGGACGTCGCGGTCCTGCAGTGGCTCACCCGGGTGAGACGGGCCGACCTGGCCCATCCGTGGGTCAAGCGGGTCACGGCGCCGCTCCTGTGCGCGGCGCTGGGCGTCCCGGCCCTGCGGGACGCGGCGGACGGCATCGGCCGCGGCGTCCCCGTGGTGCTGGCGCTGATCGCCGGATACTGCCTTCCCCTGCTGTGGCGGCAGCAGCGGCCCGTCCTGGTCTTCGCCCTCACCTCCTCCGTCGGCGTGGTGGGCCTCGTCATGGACGTCAGCACGGGCTCCGAGGCCGCGCGGATCGTCGCGCTGCTCAACGTGGGCCGCAAGGTCGGGCCCGCCCGGTTGGTGGTCTGTATGGCGATCGCCGTCGCGCAGACGTCCGTGGGGGTCGTCGCCCGCGCCGCCGTCCAGCCGGGCAGCTCGTTCCTGGGGACCGCGGTGCTGGCGATCGTGCAGGCGGCCCTGGTGGCGGCCGTCGCCGCGGCGGGCCTGGTCGGCCGGGTCGTGAACGCGTACGTCGGGGCCCTGCACGAACGCGCCTTCCGCCTGGAGGTGGAGCGCGACCAGCGGTCCCGGCTCGCCGCCGCCGCCGAACGCGCCCGCGTCGCCCGGGAGATGCACGACATCCTCGGCCACACCCTCGCCGTCATCGTCGGCCTGGCCGGCGGCGCCGCCGGGCTCGCCGAGAAGTCCCCCAAGCGCGGCGCCGACACCCTGCGGATCATCGCCGACAGCGGACGCGGCGCCCTCGGTGAACTCCGCCGCCTGCTCGCCGTCATCGGTGAGGAAGGGGACGGCAGCGACGAACCGGGCGCCACCCCGCTCGCTCCCCAACCGGGCCTCGCCGACCTCGGCGCCCTCCTGGAACGGGTCCGGGCCGCCGGCCTCACCGTCACCCTGGACACCGAGGGCGACCTGACGGGCCTCGCCCCCGGCATCCAACTCGCCGTGTACCGCATCGTCCAGGAGGCGCTGACCAACACCCTCAAGCACGCCGCCTCCGACACCACCGCGCACGTCGGCGTCACCGCGGACCGCGACCGCGTCCGCCTCGCCGTCGACGACACCGGCCCGCCCCGACCACCCCGCAGCTGAGGGCAGTGTGCGAGATCCTGCGCACGAATCCGGCCGACGACCGCACCCTGGCCGCACTGGG
>LRTP01000534.1 GCA_001550305.1 Streptomyces diastatochromogenes | reverse complement strand
CTCCAGTACCGGCCCGACACTCTTGACGGCTTCATAGCAGGCACCGGCCTGGCCTTCGACGACCCAGCGTCACCCTGATGCGCCGAAGTCAGTAACTACGCGGCATTGGCACTAGCGGTGGTTTGTTGACGGCGGGTTCGTGCGGGAGTAGGCCGTGAAGTAAAGGCGTCAACTACGGCCTGGGGAGCCCGAGATGACGAAACGACTGCCGTGTCCGCCTGCACCGAGCCCGCTGGAGGCCTATGCCGCCCGCTTCGATGATCTCCTTTCCACGTTGGCGCAGCGGCGGGGGTTTCGCGAGTACCTGGCCGGGCTGTTGCTGCCGCGGGACCGCAACAAGACGCTGACCTGCCTGGCTGGCACGGAGCCCGTGGTGGGTGCCCAGCATGCGGCGGTGCAGCGCCTGCAGTTCTTTCTGTCCGAGTCAACCTGGGACGGCGAGCAGGTCAATGCCCGCCGCCTGGAGTTGTTACTGGCCGACCCGGCCACTGCGCCGCAGGACCGCGGGGTGCTGGTCATCGACGATTCCGGGGACCGCAAGGACGGCAGCGCGACGGCGCATGTGGGCAAGCAGTATCTCGGCTCGGTCGGGAAGATCGACCGTGGTGTGGTCACGGTGACCACCTGCTGAGCCGACGAACGCCTCTACTACCCACTGCATGCCGTGCCCTACACCCCCGCCCACCACTTCCCCGGCGGGAAGAATGACCCGGCCTTTTGCACCAAGCTGCAGATGGGGGCCGCTCTGGCCCGCGCGGCGAAGACAGCGGGCGTGGTGTTCCGGGCAGTCGTCGCGGACTGCGCCTACGGCGACCACAACACCTTCCGCGCTGAACTGTCCGACGCCCGCCTGCCGTTCGTGATGGCCGTCAAACGCGGCCATGGCACCTGGCAGTACAAAGACGCCTTCCGGCCCGTCGATGCCGCCCGCGAACTGGCCTGGCACGGCCCCGAACAGAGCGGCGACTGGCAGCTGGTGACCCGCAACTTCCGTGACGGACGCACCGCGACCTGGTGGGCCGCCGATGCCCAGCTGGGCTGGTGGGGACCGGACGGCGTGATCCGGCTCGTGGTGGCCACTACCGACCCGGCCCACCTGCCCGAGACGTCCACCTGGTACCTGGCCACCAACTTGCCCCGGCCCGGATCACCCCGCGAGCAGCGCAGCCGGCACCCGGCCGCCGATCTCACCGAGGTGGTACGGCTCTACGGGCTGCGACACTAGGTCGAGCAGAGCTACAAGCAGGTCAAGGACGAACTCGGCTGGGCCGACTTCCAGGTCTGCTCCGTTACCGCTATCCGCCGCCACCAGACCCTCGTGAACTGCGCGTTCAGCTTCTGCTGGAACACCTGGTTCACGCCGGACCCACCCCCGTCCGCTCCGGTCGGCCCACCACCCGAGTCTGGCGCACCGTCAGGACCGGCAGAGAGGGGGAGAACCTGGTTCTCGGCAGGTGGAGAGCGTCATCCGTCACCAACGCGTCGCGTCTGATCGCGTCCGCCCCTCACGGCTGGCGGTAAGGCTCGCGGTAAAGATCAGCGTGGACCTCCGCATGCACCTCGGTGCGGATCTTCCGGAGAACAGGACCGCCGGTGTACCGCTGGGTGCGGGCGTGGCCGACGGACTCGACCAGGTCCAGGCGGCGCAGGGTACGGAGATCGACTAGGGCCTGGTCCCGGGTGAGGGCTTCCTCAGCCTGGTAGGTGGTGCGCCGCAGGTGCCCCTGGGTGGCGGCGTACAGGGCGGAGACGGTGCGTTCGTCGAGCCGGTGCTGCTCGGCAAGGCGCTCCAGTCGGAACCAGAGCCGGGCCGCCGCTTCGAAACGGCGCTGCACTTCCTGGGTCTGGAGGTGGTGGGCGGTGAGGCAGAACCTGATCCAGGAGCCGGCGTCACGTTCCGGCTGCCAGGAAGTACGGATATCGCGCAGGGCGCCGTAGTACTCGCGGGTGTTGTATTCGTCCGCGCCGAGCCATTCCTCGATGCTGGAGAACTCGGGGGCGAGGATGCCCTCGCGCGCCAGGACGAGGGTGTGGACGGCGCGGGACATACGGCCGTTGCCGTCGCTCCAGGGATGGATGGAGACGAGGTTGAGATGGGCCATGGAGGCCCGCACGAGGGCCGGGATGTCCAGGTCCCCTTCGGCAAGCCAGTGAATGAGCTCGTCCATCAGCTCCGGCACCTGCTCGGGGTCCGGGGCGGAGTAGACCGGCGGACGGTTCGGGCCGCCGGAGACCCAGACCCCGTTGGTGCGGTACTCGCCCGGGCGCACCTTCTTGTCAGCGGCCCTGGTCATCATGAAGTGCAGGGCCGAGAGCAGTGTGTGGTCCCAGGAGAAGGTCTGAAAGCCCGAGGCGTGCTGGATGTAGGTGAGGGCGTCGCGGTAGCCGGTGACGGCGTTACGGGTGGCCTCGTCGGTGTCCGGGGAGATGTCCCCGCCAGCGATCAGCGTCTCGGCATCCTCGGCGCTGATCGTGTAGCCCTCGATATGGGTTGATCCCCGAACGGCGGCCGCGGTGAGCGACCGACGGAGCTGTCCCTCCCACCGGCGAGGGTGGGCAAGCTGGTGGCGGAACTCGGTACGGAGCGCCTCGATCTCATCGATGACGCGGTGGTCGTCCGAGGTAAGAGACGGCGTGGCGAACAACATTCTTCGATACTACGACACACGTAGGGTCGAAGTGTCGCCCTTTTCGACGGCGGTACAGCGGCAACCGCGGTACCCCCTGCCTTGGGCCGATCAGGGCCCCACTGTCCGGTGCAGTTAGGGGAGCCTCGGGCAACAGCCCCTCCTCGGCCGCCCAGGCGCGGGCCCGACCACCACGCTGCCGCTCGTCGCGGAACCATTGGTATCGGCGCCAAGCGTGCCCGTCCCGAGCAAGAACGTCCCTTGAAACGCCGGAGGGCGCCCCGGCCCGCGGACAGCGCTCCGCAGCCGGTCGGCGAGGGACACGTCACCGAGCCCCTCGATGAACAGCCCCACTCCCGGTAGCAGGCTTGGCAACCCTGCGCCGGCGCGTACAGCCATTGCCCGGGAACGTCCGCTTCCTCGTCCTCGACATCGTCCTCGGCGCCAGGTCCCCACTCGTCGGTGAACACCGGCCGACACTCCCCGGTGGACAGATCGAGCCGACCACCGGACTCGCCGGGTCAGGTGCGGGTGAGGTCGGACAGGAGTGCGGGCAGGAGGCGTTCCTCCATGACTGTGCTGCCCGACTCCGCCATGGCACGGGCCAGTTCGGGGTCCCAGGGGCTGGCCGCGGGCGGTCCCGCGAGCGGTGTGGACTCGCCCTTGCTGAGTGCCGCCGTGTAGTCGGCGGCGGTCATCCGCCAGGGGCTGGCGCCGTGGCGGGCCACGGCGCCAGCGGTGATGCGCAGGCCGGCCCAGTCGAAGTCGGCGCGCCAGTGCAGCCGGGCTCCTGCGCGTACGGCGTCGCCGAGCAGTCTGTGGCAGGCGGCAGACGCGACGCCCTCGGTGCAGACGAGGGCCGCGCTCGTGTCCTGGAGTTCTCCGGCCGCGGCACGCAGTACGGCCGGGTTCTCGCAGACGAAGATGGTGCGGGCGGCGGGAACGACCGGGGCGGTGGCGAGCTGGTGGAGCGTGAGCCGGAAGGGGATGCCGAAGTCGGCGGCATCGCGCAGCCAGTCACAGACCACGGTGTCGCCCTCGGCCCCGATGTTGAGGACGAGTACCTGGCTGGCGAGGTCGTCGGCGATGGCTCCGGCGCTCTCCCACAGGGCGCGCCGCCCGGCCCGCACGCGCGGGATGTCGCCACCAGTGCGCTGGGCGAGGGCACGCAGGACGAGCTGTTCGAGTGGGCTGCCGGGAACGAGGGCCTTGGTGTCGCCGGTGGCCCACTCGGCGAGGACCGGAAGCGGCAGGACTCCGGCCGGGTGCGCGGGGGGCCGGTCCTGGTCACCGGGGAAGCGGTCCCGGACACCGGGGAGCCTTTCCAGGACGCGTACCGCCGCGTCGAGGAGGGGAGCGTCCCCGCGGCGTACGAGACGGGTGAGGGTGCCGTCGGCGGCGATCCGCTCCAGCCAGGCCGCGAACCATCCCTGCGCGGCGAGTCGGCTGGAGTGGGCGGACTTCAGGGCTTGTTCGCGGCGCGCTTCCTCGTCGGACCGTTCGGCCGGCCGGTCACGCAGTGGGCCGTGGAGCCGGCCGAGGGTCGCCAGCAGACCGGTGCCGTAGCGTTCGTGCAGATACCCGTCCAGCTCGCGCAGGGATATGCCGAGGCGCTTCACGGTCTCGGGCCGGTAGCGGCCGGTGATGCCGATGACGGTGCGGCGTTCAGCCTCACTGGGCCCTGCGAGACCGATGTCACCGTCGAGCGCGCCGCCGGTGCGCTCCAGCCTGCGGCGGGCGGCGGCAAGCAACCGGCTCCATCCCTCGCCCTGCAACTCGTCGTGCTCACGGTACTCACGCCGCTCAGCTGACAACCGCGGCCTCCTCGGGCGTCGGGACGCGCCGGGTGCCGGGCGAGCCGAGGGCGGCGGTGAGATCGCCGGTGTCGTCGGCGAGGAGCCGGTCGCCGTCCCAGACGAGCAGCAGCGCGGAGACGGTGTGGTCGACGGCGGTGTGCGCGAGGTCGTAGTGGGCGGCGGCGGACACGGAGGCGTGGGCGGCCCACAGGTCGTAGCCGGTCATGAACAGGTCGAGGTCGAACTGGGCAGCCAGCGACATGAGTTCGCCGCGCCCGGTATCGTCCACGCCCGCGAAGGCCTCGTCGAGGGCGAGCAGGCGCGGGGCGTGCGGATCGGCGGAGTTGAGCATGGCGTGCGCGGCGGCGAACAGCGGCAGGTGCAGCGACACGGACTGCTCACCGCCCGACAGCCTGCTGTGCCGGGCGCGGGTGAGTCGCTCCTCGGTCTTGTCGGGGCGGACCAGCTGGAACGCGAACTGCCGCCAGCGCCGGTAGTCGAGGACCTCGGCGAGCAACTCCCGGTAGGGCTGGTCGCGGTGGCGGGCGCGGGCGGTCTTGATCTGCGCGGCGAAGTGGACGCGCACCCGGGCGAGACCGTCGGGGCCGAGGCGGGCGGCGTCGGCGTCGAGGAGGGCGCAGACGGCGCGCTGCTCGTCGTCGAGATGGTCGGCGAGCAGCCAGCTCACACCGACCGTCGTCCCCGAGGACATCTTCCGCTTGCGCATGTCGGTGTTCATCCGCCGGATCAGGTCACGGGCGTCGACGGTGCGGTCGTGGATCTGCTGGGCGAGCCGGGTGAGCAGGGCGTCCTCCAGGATGCGCTGCTCGGACTCGGAGAGCAGTTCGGCCTGGTCACGGCGGTGGGAGGAGATCTTCTGAGCGAAGGTGGCCACGGGCAGCGGGCCCTCCTCGTCGGCCACGCGGACGACGATGATCCCGTCGGAGCCGTCCCATTCGGGCCGGTAGTCCTGTCCGGCGGCGGCGAGTTGCGCCTGCAGGTCGTCCAGGGCCTTGGTGAGACGGGTGACGGACTGCTTGAGGCTGGTTTCGGTGGGGGTGAGGTCGCGGGTCGCGGAGAGGATCTCCTCGTGTACGGCGATCACGGCCGGCGGGAGTGCTTCGCCGGCCCAGTCGGCCTCCTGGGCGGGCCAGGCCAGGCCCGGCGGACAGCGCAGGATGTCGAGGAGTTCACGGACGGCGTACGGGCGCAGCCCGCGGGCGGTGTCCTTCTCCTCCGCCGCGGCGACCGACCCGGCCTCGGCCGCGGCCGTACGGCGGGCCTCGGCCGCGGCGGTGCCCGCGATCGCGGTGTGCTGGGCCGTGCGAGCCGTCTCGGCCTCCCGGACCAGGGCGTCGATCCCGTCCTCGGCCTCCCGCACCTGGCGCATCACCTCCTGGGCCTCGGCCCCGACGGCCTCCTGGAGGGCCTGAAGTCCCGCGGCCTCCTCGGTGTGCCGGCGGCGCGCCGCGCGCTCGGTGTCCAGCGCCGCTTCCTCGTCCTCGGCGGCGGCGGTGAGCCGGTCGGCGGCTGCCTGGGCGGCCTCGGTCTGGCGGGCGTGTTCGCGGCGGCGGGCGGCGAGTTCGCGGACCGCCGTCTCAAAAGAGCGGGTGGCGGTCTCGACGGCGTCGACGCGCTCGATCTCGATGGCGTGCTCGGCCGCGGTGCGGCGCAGGGCGCGCTCGGCGACCGAGCAGGCGGCCACCGACTCGTCGTACGAGGCCTGGGAGGCGTCGGCGGCGTCGCGGGTGGCGCGCAGCCTCGCCGCGGCCTTGTCGAGTTCGCGCAGGGTCTGCGTGATGCCGGTGGTGCGGGGCAGGGCGGCGCGGGCGGCGACGTACGCCTCCAGGGCGGCGTCCGTACGGGCCTGTGCGCGCGCCAACTCGTCGATCTGGGCGGCCAGTTCGGCCAGCAGCGTCTCGCAGGCGGCGATCCGGGCGGCGCGTCGGCGAGCGCGGGCGGTGGCGCCGACGTACTCGGCGTGCTCCTTGGTGTGGGCACCGACCAGGACACCGGCCGCGTACCGGCCGTCTGGACTGATCTGGGGGGTCCCGGTGTCGAGGTCGCCGGTGACGGCGACGGCGCGCAGTACGGCGGTGATCCGCGCGGCCGAAATCGCGGCTTCGCGCTCAGGGGCCCCGGGGTTCTCGGGATCCCCGAGGTTATCGGGGTTCTCGGGCCTCAGGAGATCGGCGAGGCTCGGTCCACTCACCGGGGCACCTGCACGGAGGTAGCCCTCGCTGTGTCCGGCCGCCACAGGGGTGTCCTCTGCGGCGACGAGGGCGTCGAGGAGGCCCGACGCCTCCAGGGCCGCTTCCAGGCAGGCGCGCTGATGATCCGTCAGCTCGTCGTCGAAGTCGACGAGTCGCCACAGCGGCACGCCGTCACTGGGCGCCCTCCCCCAGCCTTCGGCCGGGGGGACCCCCATCTCGCTTCGCTCAGCAGTGCGGCCGCGGGCCGGGGGCGGGGCGTCGTCGTGTTCGGCGGCGATCCGGTCGCGTTCGGCCTTGGTCTCGGCGTGCCGACGCTCGACATCGGTGCGCTGAGCGCGCAAGGAGGCGAGCGTGTCGCGCAGCTCCTGCACGGCGGGAGTGGTGGCCTCGGTGAAGACGTCGGCAAGCGCGACCGCCTCGGTCTCGCCGATGAGTTCGAGGGCTTCGGCGAGTCGGTCGGCACCCGCTTCGGCCAGGAGCGCGCCGTGTTCCCCCCTCCACTGTCCGAGCGCCGCACGGGCCTGCTCGCGGGCGGATCGGAGGGCCGACTCGGCAGCCGCTTCGGCGGTTTCGGCCGCGGCGACGGCCTCCTGCG
>LRTP01000533.1 GCA_001550305.1 Streptomyces diastatochromogenes | reverse complement strand
CTCCGGTCTGCTGCGGGAGGCCCTGCGCGTGGCCCGGACGTACGGCATGGCGGCCCTCGCGACCGAGTGCGCGGCCCTGGTGGACTCCACGGCGGACGCCTGAGCCGGACAGGCCCGGGCGCTCGGCCGACGAGAACGTCCGTGCCGCCTGGCACCCGCAGGGACACCCGTGCCGCCGGGCCCCTTTCGCGTGGGGCCGGCGGCACGGGTGGTGGGGAGCGGACGGGCTACGGCTTGCGGGCCACCACCCCGTACATCGCGATGTCCTCGTCGCGGATGCCCGTCTCCGTGCCGTCCGGGTGCCACTTGTGGACCTGGACGACGCCGGGCTCGACGAGTTCGAGGCCCTCGAAGAACTCCTCGGCCTCCGCGTGGGTGCGAAGCCGCATGGGCATGTTGCGGGCCGCGTACTCACGGGCGACGCGGGCCACCTCGTCGGGTGCGAACTCGGCGGTGCCGATGGACATCGCCAGGTAGCTGCCCGAGGGAAGGGGCTCCAGGAGGCGCCGGACGATGCCGACCGCGTCGTCCTCGTCCAGGACGAAGTGGACGATCGCGATCACCGTGAGGGCGACCGGCCGGGTGAGGTCGAGGGTGTCGCGCAGTTCCGCCGCGCCCAGGATCGTCGCCGGGTCGAGCATGTCCGCCTCGACGTACGCGGTCTTGCCCTCGGGGGTGCTCGACAGTAAACCCTGCGACAGGGTGAGGACGATGGGGTCGTTGTCCACGTAGACGACCCGGGAGTCGGGGGCCACCGACTGGGCGATCTCGTGGAGGTTGGGGGAGGTGGGGATGCCGGTGCCGATGTCGAGGAACTGGCGTATCCCCGCCTCCTTGGCCAGATAGGACACCGCGCGGTTCATCCAGTCGCGGTTGGCCTTCATGTGGATCGGCAGGGCGGGCCACTCCCGCGCCATCGCGTCGCCCGCCTCCTTGTCGGCGGGATAGTAGTCCTTACCGCCCAGGATGTAGTCGTAGATGCGCGCGGAGTGTGCGCTCTCGGTGTCGATACGGTCGGCAGGCCATCCGTTGTCGGGCAACGCCGCCCCTCCCATCAAGTCGTCGGTACACGGCTGGTGTTCGTGAGGCAAAGAGAACTTCGTGGGGAACAAGAACTTCGTGGGGAACAAGAACTTCGTGGGGAACGAGAACTTCGTGGGGGAAAGAACAGGACATAGGAATCAGACAAGGTTGTCAGAGGAGGAAGTCGGCCTCCCCCGCCTTGACGCCCGCAAGAAAGCTCGTCATTTCACGGGGCGTGAAAACCAGGGCGGGCCCTTCGGGATCGGTGGACTGACGCAGCGCGATCCGGCCGTCGCCCAGTTTCTTCGCCTCGACGCAGGCGCCGCCCGCGTCGTCGCTCCACGGCTTGGACCAGCCCTGCGTGCCCAGCTCCCGGGACGGCATACCGTTGCGTATGTGGTGGTGCACTCATAGCTCCTTGCGAATCGCACCGAGAAGTTCCTCGGTCTTCCTGGCGGGCGCCGACTGTGCGCCCAGCCGGTCCAGGGCCTCGCGGTACACCACGACGTCGTCGTCCTTGTCGAGGTAGACGGCGCCCACCAGACCGCTCAGATAGACGATGTCCGGCAACTCGGGTGCCCTGAACCGGAAGACATGGAACGCGCCGGCCCTCATGGCCGGATGCGGGCCGTTTCTGAACGGCATGATCTGCAGGGTCACATGGGGGAGCCTGTTGACCGCGATCAGATGGTCGATCTGCGCGCGCATCACCTCGGGCCCGCCGACCGGCCACCTCAGCACGGTCTCGTCCATCACCACCCAGACGCGCGGCGGAGCGGGCCGGGACAGCAGCTCCTGACGGCGCATGCGCAGCGCGACCCGGCGCTCGGTCGCCTCGGCCGAGGCGTGCGGATTGCCCGCGCCGAGCAGGGCGCGGGCGTACGCCTCCGTCTGCAGCAGCCCGTGCACGAACTCCGCCTCGTACGCGCGGATCTGGAGGGCCGCCTGCTCCAGGCTCAGATACGCCGCGAACCAGTCGGGCAGGACATCGCGGTACGTGTGCCACCAGCCGCGCTTGTTGGCCTCGCGGACCGACTTCAGGAAGGTGTCGATCTCCTGCTGGTCCGTCACGCCGTACGTCTGGAGGAGCTTCTCGGCGTCGGTGAGCCGGAGCCGGGCCACCTTGGCGGCTTCCATCCGGCGGATGGTGGAGTGGCTGACGCCGATGGCCTCGCCCGCCTGCTCGAATGTCAGCCCGGCCTGGGTGCGCAGCTCCTCGAGTTGCTTGCCGAGAATCATGCGCAGAACGGAGGGGGCGCCGCCCCAGTCGGTCTCCGTGGACACGCCTTACCCCCCTCACAGCGGGCTTCGAGGTCGCAGTCTGTCACGATCATCCGTCAACGGGGGAAGCATGCACCTGGCACATTGCAATTTTCAACTTGTCGGTTGCGAGGTGTTGTTGGCAGCTGCCACAGTGGTCCTGTCGTCCCTGGCCCGGTGAAGGGAGTGATTGTGCGGCCCAGTTGGGGGAGACGGGGCTGCAACATGGCGTCTTGCGCGGCGAGTTGTGTGCATCTCGCGGCAGTGTGAGGCCACGGGGGACGGCATTGGCACCGCTTGTGGTGCGAAGGCAGACGAAAGGCGAACGGCGATGACCCCGCCCTCCCTCCCCCAGCCTTTGGGCCTACCAGCAGGGGAGGATCATCCCCATCGGGCAGGTGTGTTCGCCCTGCCCGCGGCCCCCGCCTCGGTGGGTATGGCCCGAAGAGACGTCCGTGAGTGGCTCACCGAGTGGGGCATCGACCCCGAGGCCCGCGACAACGCGATCCTGGTGACCTCCGAGCTCGTCACCAACGCGCTGACGCACACGGCGAGTGAGTGGATCGTGTGCAGAGTCCACGTCACCGAGGAGCGGCTCCACATCGGGGTCGAGGATCAGCACCGCGGCTGGAGCCTTCCGGCCCAGCGCCGGCCGGGGCCCGACGACCAGGGTGGACGTGGGCTCCTGCTGGTCGGCGCCCTGAGCAGCGACTGGGGCGTCACAGACACCGCCGACGGCTCCGGACGCATCGTCTGGGCCGTACTGCCGTCGAAGGGAGGAGACATCGTGTCGACCGGCTCGCCGGCGACCGTGACCATGGCCCGGCCCATCCCCCACTCGGCCGAAGGATCTTTATCTGATGGAACGACAGCACATTCCTGACCTGCGCGATCACCAGCCCGCCGGACACCCGGGCGACCACCTTTCCGCCCTCGACGGCCGAGACCGTCTCCGGGCCCCCGACGGCCGCGATCACACCGCCGCCGTCGAACCGCGCCCGTATCCCGCCGTCCTCGGCCTGCGCATGTACCTCCCCACCGCGCCGCCGCACGAGTCCCCGGCACGACTGGCGATACCCGCCGAGTTGTCCGCCGGGCTGGGATACGACGCCGTGGGCACCTCCCCGGAGCACGGGGAACGGATCATGGACTGTCTGCCCCGCGTCGGTTGTGTCTTCGCCGACGACGAGCGGTGGTGGTGGATCGTCCCTTCCGGCTCCCACATAGGCGTCACCTGGCCGCCCTCCACCAGCTACGCGGTGGGCGCCCGGCTGGCCGACCCGTCCTGGACCCGGGCCCTGCTGCGCTCACGGTCCGCACGCCCCCGCCTGATCCACCGGCCCGAGGGCGACTCGCCGTACACGCCGCCGATTCCGCTGTACTTCCTCACCTGCCGCCTCGCGGGCAGCACCCCCAGCTGGTCGCTCGGCGCGGGTATCTAGAGACGCGGGTATCAAGAGACGCGGGTATCCAAAGACCTGCGGCTCTTCGGCCCGCCGACACGCAAGCAATCACCTGCGCAACTGTCCGTGGCTGGGAGACTGTCTCGATCGGGACGCGCGCGGGACGGGCGTGAAGGAGGCCGGTCCGTGTGGACGGGCCGGCCTGCGGGGTTCTTCGTTTCCTTTCGTGGGCCTGGGCTCAGCTCGGGCATCGACTCACGGGAGCTGAGCCCGGGTACGTTCCTCCGGCGCTGGTCCCGTGAGTGTCCGCCGGGACCGCTCCGAAGGGTGTCCGTCGGGCCTACGCCCGAGGAGTGTTCCTCGTCGTCGTGACCGCGCACAGCGCCCCGAGCACCACGGCCAACGCGCCGATGATGATGCTGTTGATCACGACGCCGGTGTCCGGGCTGGTTCCGACCACCCACGGTGAGATGATCAACCACGCGCCCATCGCGCAGATGGCCCAGCTCAGGCCGTACATCCGTTCGGGGGCCCTGGTGAATCCGAGGGCCAGCAGGCCTATGGCGATGCCCATGATGAGGTTGTGTGTCGCCAGGGCGGGCTGGCTCGTCGTGTAGTGGAGTATCCACGGGGACACGGCGCAGTACAGACCGAGCAGGAACACCGGTCCGTCGACGAGCGCCACGTCGTGGCCACCGAGCATGCGGTCATACCGCTCCCGCATTTCGGATGCGTCGGGGTGGGTCGTGATGTCACTTCTGGGGTGCGAGACGTTGGCCATGAGTCGTCTCCTTCGTTCTCTGCAGGCCTGACCGCTTCTGGTGCGGTATGCGGGTTGGCGCCGCTTGTTTTCATTGTGCTCTTATTTATTCTTTATGTGTAGAGGTGGCTTTTTGCTCCGCTGGGGCGGGATCCGCCCTCAGGGGGCGCTGAGGAGACGGGCGACGGCGCGGCGGGCCCGCGTGGGTGCCTGCGGGTCGCGATGGAGCTGGATGGACTGATTGGCCGCCAGGGCCACGCCGTTGAGCTCGAAGGCGAGCTGTTCCACATCGGTGCGCGGAGGCAGTTCGTCGGCCTCGACCGCCGTGCCCAACTCCGCCGCGACGTACGCCGACCATGAGGCGAGCGCGTCGAGCACCGCGTCGCGAACAGGACCGGGGCGGCCGTCGAACTCGCTCGCCACCGAGGTGAGGAAGCAGCCGCCGTGCCCCTCGCCCTCCGTCATGTAGTCGATCCACTCGTCGAAGGCGCGCGTCAGCCGCTCGGTGCCGGGTCTGGCGCCGACGGCCCGGGCCGGCACGCGTAGCCGGAACCTCTCGACGGCCGCGGCCAGGACGGCGAGTTGGAGCGCTTCCTTGCTGCCGAAGTGGCCGATCACTCCGGCCTTGCTCATCTCCAGATCGGTCGCCAGGCGGCCGATGGTGAGGCCTTCGAGGCCGTCGGTGGAGGCCAGCGTCAGGGCGCTGTCGATGATCCGGCTCCGCGTGGCGGCGGTTTCGGCAACGGACTTGCGGGGGCTCATGCGGTCACTTTAACCTAACGACCGTTCGCAATTAGCTGACGATCGTTCGGTAGCTATGCGCTCCGGCTCGTGAGTGGGCGGTACCGGGCGCGTACGAGGGAGCTACCGAATCGACCCACCGAAGGGACTCACCGTGAAGATCCATCACCTGAACTGCGGCTCCATGCGGACGATCGACACCGAGGAGGGGAGCCTTCCCGCGGTCTGCCACTGTCTTCTCGTGGAGACCGACCGGGACGGGCTCGTCCTCGTCGAGAGCGGCATCGGTACGCAGGACGTGGCGCGGCCCGAGGAGAGCCTCGGCCCGGACTTCCTCGGCCGGGCCCAGCCCGTCCTCGACCTCGCGGAGACCGCGCTGCACCAGGTCACCGCGCTCGGCTTCCGCCCGGAGGACGTCCGGCACATCGTCCTCAGCCACCTCGACCTCGACCATGCCGGGGGACTGCCCGACTTCCCCTGGGCCAAGGTCCATCTGAGCGAGGCCGAACACCGCGCGGCGATGGCTGCCCCCGGGGCTCACCCCGAGGACCGCGTCCGCTACCGCCCCGCCCAGTGGGCGCACCGGCCGCACTGGGTGACGTACGCGCAGCCGCACGGCGAGGCGTGGTTCGGATTCGACGCCGTGCGCCCGCTGGAGGGCCTGGAGGCCGAGATCCTGCTGGTCCCGCTCGGCGGCCACACCCGCGGCCACAGTGCGATCGCCGTCGCCGATGGTGATCGCCGGCTGCTGCACTGCGGGGACGCGTACTACTTCCACCACGAGATCGACCCCGACCATCCCCGGGGACACCCCGGCTTGGACGTCCTCCAGCAGATCACCGAGGTGGACCGGCCGCTGCGTCTCGGCAACCACGCCCGTCTGCGGGAACTGGTGCGGCGGCACGGCGACGAGGTGGAGGTCTTCAGCGCGCACGACCCGTGGGAACTGGCGCGCTACGCGGGCGGGGCCGAAGGTCCGGGAACGACTCCGTCGTGATCGCGGTCCACCCCGACCAGGCTCTGCGACCGCCGGCGGATCGGCTCGCGGTGGCGAACTCAGGAGTTCATCCGACGGCCTGCGCGCGCAGACCCCGGCGCAACTGGTGCAGTCCGCGCCGGGAGTGGCTCTTGACGGTGCCCAGTGGCCAGCCGGTGCGCTGCGCGATCTGGGGCTGGGTCAGGTCCTCGTAGAACGCGAGGTGCAGCACCCGGCGCTGGGGCGCGGGAAGTCTGGCGAGCTCGCCGCGCAGGAGGACGCGGTCGAGCACGGTCTCCGGGCGGGCCTGGGTGTCGTCGACCGGGCCGAGGAGGGCTCCGGCGGCGGCGACCAGATCGGTACGGCGGGTCCGCGCGGAGAGCGCGTCGGCGATCTTGCGGCGGGTGATGCCGACGAGCCAGCCCACGAACGCGCCGCGCTCGGGGCGATAACCCCGCCGGCCCTGCCAGGCGGCCAGGAACACCTGCTGGGTGACGTCCTCGGCCTCCCGGGCGTCTCCCAGCGAACGTCCCGCCAGTGTGTGCACCAGCGTTCCCCAGCGGTGGTAGGCGGCGGTCAGACACTCCTCGTCGCCGTCCACGAGGCCCTGGGCCAGATCCGTGTCGGAGAGCGCCTCCCACCGCCCGTCGACGCACTGCTCGGTGATGGAATCCACGGTCATGGCCACGGCTCCTCGGTTCGGGCGGGCTCCCGGTCACCGTGCGCTTCCCGCGACGCGCCCGGTGATCCCCATCGTGTGAACGGAGGCACATGACGGACAACTCGCATCGTTTGTGCGTCGTATAGTCGCCGCATGGGCGAGAACCAACCGGCACAGCGGCGGGAGGCGGCCGCGCGGCCCGTCGAAGCGGGCGTCACGACGGGGTCCCTGGCCCGCCGCCTCGGGGTGTCGCCCACGACCCTGCGTTCCTGGGACCGGAGGTACGGGGTGGGGCCCGCGGTCCGTTCCGACGGACGGCACCGCCGCTGGACGCCGCAGGACGTGGCCATGCTCGAGGAGATGTGCCGGCTGACCTCGGCCGGGGTACCGCCCGCCCAGGCGGCCAGGACCGCCCAGGAGGGCGCCGG
>LRTP01000532.1 GCA_001550305.1 Streptomyces diastatochromogenes | reverse complement strand
CCCGCCACCCCCGAGCCGTCGCCCAGCGACAGCGGGCCGCCGCTGGCGGAGACGGGTGCGAGCGCGCCGGTCGGCACCCTCGCGGGTGGCGCGGCCCTGGTGGTCGCCCTCGGTGCCGGGGCGGTGTACGCGTCCCGCCGCGCACGCCGATCATGACATCGGCGCGAGGGGTCACCTTCGTGGCATAGCCCAGCCCGACAGCCCCGCCTCGGCGCCGTCAGGAAGCGAACTTCTTGACGGCGTCAGGGCTGACCGGGGTGAAGAAGTTGACGAGATTGCCGTCGGGGTCGCGGAACAGCAGCGAACGGTTGCCCCAAGGCATGGTGGTGGGCTTGGTGACGACGTCCTCCACGAAGCCGGTCAGGTTCCCGTACACGCCGTCCACGTCGTCGACGAGGAACTCGATGATCACGGAACGGTTGTCGGACGGACGGGCGGCGTCGGGCGCGAACAGCGGCACGGTGCGGACGCCGGCGATCGCGAGAGTGGCCGACGCCGTCCTGATCTCGGCGAAGTCCTGGTTGGACCAGTTCGCCCGGGTGCCGGTCGCGCGCTCGTAGAAGTCGACGAGGCGAGCGACATCGCCCGTGATGACGCGGATCGAGACGAGGTTCACGATGATCTCCCGGTGAGTTGAGTGGGATACGTACTCACGGAGGCTAGGAGGAATAGCGGACACTTTCCGCCCGGTATTGCGGGGATACTTCTGAGCATGCCCAGGCCCACAGCTCGCGTGCTCACCCTGCTGGAGCTCCTGCAGTCGGGCGGCACCAGGACAGCCGCCGAACTCGCCGAGCGGCTCGACGTCGACGAACGCACCGTGCGCCGGTATGTGGACCACCTGGTCGACCTCGACGTGCCCGTCGAATCGGTGCGAGGCCGCTACGGCGGGTACCGGCTCGCCCCCGGCCGGCGCATGCCTCCGCTCATGCTCGGCGACGACGAAGCGCTGGCCGTGCTGCTCGGCCTGATCGCCGGTCGCCGAGCCGGGCTGCAGACGACCACGGGCACCGCCCATGAGACGGCCACGGCCAAGATCCGGCGGGTCCTGCCCGAGCGCCTCACCCGAAGGCTCGACGCCGTGCTCGACTCCCTCGCCTTCACCGCGCCGCCCGACGAGACAGCCGCACCGCGGAGCGCGGTCCTGCTCTCGATCGCCGACGCGATCCGCCATCGCCGGCCGATCTCGATCCGGTACACCGCCGGAGACGGCCGGCACAGCGTCCGCACGGTGCACCCGTACGGGCTCGTCGTCCACTCGGGCCGGTGGTACGTGACCGGAGCGGAGCCCGAGAGCGGTGAGGACCGCACGTTCCGGCTCGACCGCATCGCGGACGCGAGGTCCCTGCCCGGCTCCTTCGAGCCGCCCGCGGGACTCGATCCGGCGCGGCGCGTCGTGTCGGGGTTCGCCGAGGCTCCGTACCGGCACGAAGTGATCCTGTGGATCCGGGGGACGGTCGAGCAGATCCGTGTCCGGCTTCCGGCAAGCGTCGCGATCGTCGAAGAGCCGCGGGCGGAGGGCCGGGCGGACGGTGATTCCGAGCTCTGGTCGCGTGTCCGGTTGCGTGTGGAACGGCTCGACTGGTTGCCTCCGGTGCTCGCGTCGCTCGATCTGCCCTTCGCGATCGAGCGACCCGACGAGCTCCGCGATCTCGTCGTCGCGCTCGCCGACCGGCTCGTGGACTCCGCCCGGCGGCGCCCGCCCGACGTACGACCGGTGCCGTGAGCCCGCCACCACCGTCACCACCGCCACGGTCGGCGCCGGTGGCGGCGCGGGGCCGTGCCGGTGTCAGGCGGGCAGTGGCTGTTCGGCCCAGATGGTCTTGCCGGTGGGGGTCTGGCGACTGCCCCAGCGCTCGGCGACCTGGGCAACCAGCAGCAGCCCGCGCCCGCCCTCGTCGAAGACCCGGGCCCGGCGCAGGTGCGGGGCCGTGCCGCTGCCGTCGGAGACCTCGCAGATGAGCGTGGAGTCGCGGATGAGGCGTAGCCGGATCGGCGCCTCGCCGTAGCGGATGGCGTTGGTGACCAGTTCGCTGACGATCAGCTCCGTGGCGAACGCCGTTTCGTCCAGCCCCCACGCGGCCACCTGTTCACCCGCCACCTTGCGGGCCCCGGCGACGGCCGCGGGATCCCGCGGCAGGTGCCAGGTCCCCATCTGCCGGGCGTCGAGCGCGGAGGTGCGGGCCAGGAGCAGGACGGTGTCGTCGGTGGGACGGCCGGTCAGCACGGTGCTCAGCACCTGGTCACAGGTCTCCTCCAGCGTGTCCGCCGGACTGCTGAGCGCCCGGCGCAGCAGTTCGAGCCCGACGCCGATGTCCCAATCGGCGGCCTCCACCAGGCCGTCGGTGTAGAGAGCGAGCAGGCTTCCCTCGCCGAGCTCCACCTCGGTGGACTCGTACGGCAGGCCGCCGAGGCCGAGCGGCGGCCCGGCGGGCAGGTCCAGAAACCGCACGGTGCCGTCCGGGGTGACCAGGGCGGGCGGCGGGTGCCCGGCACGGGCCAGGGTGCAGCGGCGGGACGCCGGGTCGTACACGGCGTACAGACAGGTGGCCCCGACCTCACCCGACGTCTCCTCGGCCCGTCCGCGCGCCTCCGGACCCTCTTCCCGGTCGAGCCTGATGACGAGGTCGTCGAGCTGGGTGAGCAACTCGTCGGGCGCGAGATCGACGTCCGCGAGAGTCCGTACGGCGGTCCGCAGGCGCCCCATCGTGGCCGAGGCCTGAATGCCATGGCCCACCACATCGCCCACGACCAGGGCGACCCGCGCGCCGGACAGCTGGATCACGTCGAGCCAGTCCCCTCCGATGTCGGCTCCGGAACCGGCCGGGAGGTAACGGTAAGCGACCTCCACCGCCGTGAGAGCCGGTGGCCGCTCGGGCAGCAGACTGCGTTGGAGTGCCAGCGCCGTGCGGCGTTCATGGGTGTAGCGGCGGGCGTTGTCCACACTCACCGCCGCCCTGGCGACGATCTCCTCCGCGAGCAGCAGGTCGTCCTCGCCGAAGGACTCCGGCGTCCGGTGCCGCAGGAAGTGCACCATGCCCAGGGTCACGCCCCGGGCCCGCAGCGGGACCATCATCACCGAGTGGATCATGTACTTGCCCACGGTCTCGGCACGGGCCGGGGACGATTCGACCCACGCCCGCAGCGCCGGATCGTCCGACCGGTGCCGGGTGCCCCGGCCGCTGACCAGCGCCAGCACCGGCAGCGAATCCGCCGGGTAGAGACTCGTGCCGCCCGCGGCGACCACCGACTCCGGGCATCCCTTGAGCACCGAGCGCTGCGCGGCACGGCGGACCGCGACCGACTCGCCGGGCGGCACCGACCGGGGCTCCTCGCCCTGCGCCACCGATTCCAGCAGGTCCACGGTGACGAAGTCCGCGAACCCCGTCACGGCCACCTCGGCCAGCTCTTCGGCCGTTCGGTTCACATCCAGGGTGCTGCCGATGCGGAGGCTCGCGTCGTTGAGCACGGCCAGGCGCTGTCGGGCCCAGTACTGCTCGGTGGTGTCGAACACGGCCGCGGACAGCCCGTGCACCGTGCCGTTCTCGTCCTTCAACGGCGACAAGAACATTGACCACGCATGCTCCCGCGTCTCGCCGGGAGCCTGGCCGTGCTGCTCATGGAAGATCGTCTCACCGGCGCGCAGCACCTCCCGCTGGAGGCGGTCGTACTCGTCGAAGGGCCAGCTCGGCTCGATCTCCCACAGCGTCAGGCCCCGCATCTCCTCCTCGGTCCTGCCCATCACCCGTGTCATGACCTCGTTGGCGGCCACGAGCCGCGCATCGAGGTCGTAGACCGCCACCGGCAGCGGGAGCTGCGCCAGAGTGCGGCCCCACATCGCGGCCGCGTTCGGGTCGGTGGGTCCGGCAGGGTTCGTCAGCGCCGCGCCGGTCACGAGCCAGAGCCTCCGGCGCGCCGCGTCCACGAGCGGCGCTCCCCGCAGCCGCACCACGACACGACCCCCCTCCCGGTGCCGAAGGGCCACCTCGGTGGCCCACTGGCGTCCCTCGGCGATGTGGCGCCGCGCGGAGGCGGGCAGGTCGGCGGCGAGCAGGTCGGTGGCGTGGCGGCCCACGATCTCTTCGGGTTCGTAACCGAGCAGCTGCGTGGCTCCGGCACTCCACACCATGACCGACCCCCGGGCGTCGACCACGACGGCGGAGTCCTCCGGTACGGGCGTCGGCACCTTTCCTCCGGATGCGACGTGCTCGCTATCCATGGGTTCTTACCCTCGTCCTCGCCTCGGCGGAGCCCTGAGGAGCGTCCGGAGGAAACCGGCGCGCATCGCGGGCGTCGTCTCCAGCCTCCCGCGGCGCCGTTCCGCCCTCAAGCCAGGGCACCGGCCGTACGCCGGATTCGTGCGCGGGGTCGGGTGGGGCGGTGCCGCCTTGCTCGTGCGGCGTGTCCGGCGCAGTCTGGTCGTATGGGTGTTCGTGAGGGCCCCACGCTGATCACGTCCGTGCAGCGGGCGTTTCGTCTGCTGGAGGCGGTGGGCGCGCACGAGAACGGTGTGCCGGCGAAGCATCTCGCGCGGGAGACGGGGCTGCCCCTGGCCACGGCGTACCACCTGCTGCGGACGATGGTGCACGACGGCTATGTGCGGAAGCTGGACGACGGCGGGTTCGTGCTGGGGGACAAGGTGCAGTCGCTGCACAGTTCGGGGCGCGGGCAGGCGTTGCTGGGGCGGGTGCGTCCCACGCTGGCGGCGCTGCGGGACGAGGTCACGGCTGCCGCGTATCTCACCTTCTACGAGGACGGTGAGATCCGGGTCGCGGAGATCGTCGACAGTCCCCGGGCGCCGCGGGTGGACCTGTGGGTGGGGATGGAGGACGCGGGGCACGCGACCGCGCTGGGCAAGTGTGTGCTGCGGGAGCTGGACGACGAGTCGCGCGAGGACTACCTCTCGCGGCATCCCCTGGCGGATCTCACGCCGCGGACGATCACGAGTCCGTGGGAACTGTTGCGGCGGCTGGACTCCTCGCCGATGGCTCCGGCCGTCACGGATCTGGAGGAGTACGCGCTGGGGACGGTGTGTGTCGCGGTGCCGGTGTACAGCGGGGAGACGCTCGGCTCGCTCGGAGTCTCGCTGCCGGTGAACCGGCTCTCCCGGCTCGAGGAGGTTCTGGAGCGGTTGGCGCCGACCGCGAACCGCGTGACCAGAAGCCTCTCGCTCACTATCTGAAATCCCTGTCCTTGTCGCGTCCGACCCGAACCCGTTTCCTGGATGAAACAGACATTTCCGGAGTGCGGGCGACGCACGGTGAGGACTGCGGACGAAACATGAGTCAGGTCCGAGACCATGGTGGCGACCACTGGCCGATAGGGCCGATCAGGAACCGCGTGGCCGGTCCCGGGGCGTCGGCCCGGACACGGGCCGCCGCACACCTGGCTTCGGGCACGCCGGTACTGTCCGTGCTGATCGTTCTCGGGGTCGTGCTCGTCGGCCTCGTCGGTGGAGCAGGCGTGATCTGGCTCTCCCTGCTCGTGGCCGGGCCCGCGCTGGCCGCCACCACCAGTGGGCCGCGCGGGGTCCTGTGCGTCGGTCTCCTCGCCGCGGTGCTGGGTGCCGCGCTCGGGATCCGGGACGGTCTGCCGGGCCGCGAACTGGTGGCCGTACTGTCCGGGCTGGCGGCCGTCACCCTCGCGAGTGGCCTGTCCGGCGCGCTGCGGGGACGTCGTGAGCGGGTGCTCGCGGCCGTCCGCTCGGTCGCGGAGGCCGCCCAGCACGCGCTGCTCAGGCCGGTACCGGCGACGGTCGGGCCGTTTCAGGTGGCGGTCCGCTACAGCGCGGCGGCGGCGGAGGCCCGTATCGGTGGGGATCTCTACGCGCTGCTGCCCACTCCGTACGGCGTCAGGCTGATCGTCGGGGATGTGCGCGGCAAGGGGCTGCCGGCCGTGAGCACCGCCGCACTCGTCCTGGGTGTCTTCCAGGAGGCCGCCTACGACGAGCCCGATCTCCTCGCCGTCGTCGCCAGGATCGAGCGGAGCCTGGCGCGCAACCTCGGTACCGACGACTTCGTCACCGCCGTTGTGGCCGGATATCCGCAGGCAGGGCATCTGGAGGTGGTGAACTGCGGACACGCGCCGCCGCTGCTGGTGCGTGCGTCCGGGGGTGTCGTGCCGGTGGATCCCACCCATCCCGCCCCGCCGCTCGGGCTGAGCGCTCTCACGGGCGAGACTCCCAGCCTCCAGGTGCTGCCCTTCGCCGACGGGGATCAGCTGCTGCTCTACACCGACGGGGTCACCGAGGCCCGCAACCACCGCCGTGAGTTCTACCCGCTGGCCGAGGGCCTGGCGCGCCACCTGTGCGACGAGCCGGCGCGCACTCTCACCGCCCTGCACGACGAACTGCTGGCGCACGTGGGCGGCCGACTGCACGACGACGCGGCACTGCTCCTGCTCCACAAGCCGGCGGTTGTCGACCCGGCGGTTGCCGATCCGGCGGTCCAAGACCCGGCGGTTCAGGACCGGCAGGTCCAAGACCCGGCAGTCGCCGAGGTGGCCGTTCCCGACCCGGCGGTTGCCGACGCGGTGGTTCACGAGCCGGCGGTTCACGGCTTGTCAGTTGCCGATCCGGCAGTCGCCGACCCGGCCCTTCCTTATCCGGGCGTTCCGTACTCGGCCGTTCCCGAAGCGGCGGCCGAGGTCGGTCGCGACGGCTGCCCCGGCTCCGTCCCGTCCCGGGGCAGCCGCATCCGGTTCGCCGAGCGGGCCGGCGAACCGGTGGACCCGGGTGTTGCGCTCGGCTCCTTCACGCCGTGCGGCCGCAACGGAGGCGGCTGACGAAGGCCGCCGCGAGGCGTAGGTCAACGGGCCGTGCCGAAGTCCTGCGTCCAGTAGTTGCCGGGCTGTGCGAGACCTATGCCGATCTCCTTGAAGCCGCAGTCCAGGATGTTGCGCTTGTGGCCGGGACTGGACATCCAGCCCGCCATGACCTCCTCGGGGGTGGAGTATCCGAACGCGACGTTCTCGCCGTACGCACTCCAGGTGTAGCCGGCGGTCGTGATGCGTTGACCGGGATCCGAACCGTCGGAGCCCGTGTGCGACATGTTCTGGTGGCTCGCCATGTCCGCGCTGTGGTCCTGGGCGGCCTTCGAGAGCTTCGCGTTCAGGGTCAGCGAGGAGCAGCCGACCTTGCCGCGCTCACTGTTGACCAGGGCCAGGACGCGAGCCACGGCGGCGGATGCCGGGGCGGTCGTGCCCGCGGTGCTCGGGGACGCGCTGGCGGTGGCCTTGGGTGCGGCGGGCGCCGTCGAGGCCGGTGCCTTGGGTGTGGCGGGCGCAGACGAGGCGGGAGCCTCGGGCCGGGACGGTGCCGTCCAGCTGGGTGCCGCGG
>LRTP01000531.1 GCA_001550305.1 Streptomyces diastatochromogenes | reverse complement strand
GCAGGCGCTGCTCGCCGCCGAGGGCACGGCAGGGCCCGATCCGGTCGGCGGCCGGCTGCCACTGGACGCCGCCGAGGTGGCACTCCGCTCCACCGGCCCCGACCTGCTCGGGCAGTTCACCGAGCTGGCCGAGGCCGGTCGGCTCGACCCGGCGCAGTGCCTGGTCCTGGAGCGGGACCCGGAGATCTGTGCCGCCGTCAGGGCCCGCTTCCCGATGACTCCCGTCGTCGCCCTGCCGGACGCGGCCCCCCGGTTGCGTGCCGTTCTCTCGCACGTCTGGTACCTGGACCCGCAGGTGGAACCGATACGGCGGGTGCCGCGGCCGGCGGCGGTCGTCGAGGAGCTGCTCACGCCCACCGACGCGCGCGCCGTCCTGGCGGCGGCCAAGCCGGTCTCCGGGGCAACGGCCGGGGTACCGTACCGGGGTCCGCGAACGGAGCACGAGCGCGTCCTCACCCAGCTCTGGGCGGACCTGCTGCACGTCGAACGCGTCGGCATCGACGACGACTTCTTCCGGCTGGGTGGCGACTCGCTGCTGTCCATCCAGGCCGTCTCGCTGGCGGCGAAGGCGGGTATCACGCTCACTCCGCGGCAGCTGATCCAACACCCCACCGTGGCCGCGCTGGCCGAGGCCGCCGCCGACGGCCGGGACACCGTCGTGCGAGGTCCGGACGACGGCGAGAACCCGCTCACCCCGGCGCATCGGTGGTTCCTCAGCACGGTCGCCGCCCGCATCCCGAACCCGGCGCACTTCAACCACCCGTACTACCTGGAGCTGTTGGAGCCCACCGAGCCCGGGGTGCTCGCGCGGGCCCTGGACCTGCTGATGGCCCACCACGACGGTCTGAGGTCACGCTTCCTGCCGGACGGCGCGGGGGGCTGGCGGCAGGAGCGGGTCCGGCCGGAACCGGTGCCGTTCGCGAGCCACGACCTGTCCGACCTGGCCGAGGACGAGCGCGCGCGGTGCATGGTGGAACTCGCCCACGAGGCCCAGGGCAGCTTCGACCTGGCCGCCGGACCGCTGCTGCGGGCCGTCCACTTCCGGTTGGGCAGCCAGGCCCCGGACCGGCTGCTGATCATTCCGCACCACCTGTTGGTGGACGGGATGTCCCGGGGCATCCTGCTGGAGGATCTGCAGTCGCTCTGCCGACAGCTCGCGGCGGGCGCGGAGCCGACGCTGCCGCCCAAGACGACGTCGCTCCAGTACTGGGGCCGTCGGCTGGAGGAGTACGCGCGCTCGGCAGAGGTGCGCGCGGAGCTGCCCTTCTGGTTGGCGCAGACCTTCGACGACGACTGCGCCGACCTGCCGGTGGACTTCCCCGACGGCAAGCCGACCTGCGTCAGCTACGACACCCTGATCGGGCACCTGGAGCCGGCGGAGACCACCGCGGTGCGGGAGGGCGCCCGGAAACTGGGGATGAAGCTCGGCGAACTGCTGATCGGTGTCGTCTCGGGCTGGCTGGTGGACCGGACGGGCCGGAAGGACTGCACCATCGCCCTAGCCGGACACGGCCGCGAAGACCTCTTCGCGGAAGTCGATCTGTCGCGCACCGTCGGCTGGTTCCAGGTCTACTACCCGATGCGGCTGCGCGACCCCGGTGCCGGACTCGCCTCGGTTCGCGACCAGTTGGCCCAGGTGCGCAACAACGGCATCGGCTACAGCCTGCTGCGCTACTGCTCCGGGGACAGCGCGGCGAGCGAGGCGCTCGCGGCCGTCCGGCCGCCGGTGGTCAGCGTCAACTTCATGGGCGACTTCAGCTTCGCGGGAACCCCGATCGGGACCGAGATGTTCGGCGTGCCCCCCGCTGAGTACGGGTCGCCCCAGGACGAGAACGGGCAGTGGCTCTACCTCCTGGACGTGGTGCCGTCCATCGTCGACCGCCGACTCACCCTGGAGATCAACTACAGCAACAACGTGCACCGCCGGCGGACCGCGGAGGGCATCATGCGGGAGCTGCTCGGCCGGCTGCGCGCGATCGCCGCCGCCGCAGGAGAGTGAGACCGTGAAACCACATCGCCCGAGCGGGTTCCTCGCCTTCACCACCATCTGGCTCGGCCAGTTGCTGTCCACCCTCGGTACCCGGATGACGACCTTCGCGTTGAGCATCTGGATCTGGCAGCAGACCGGGCATGCGACGGACCTGGCCCTGATGACCTTCGCCGGTTTCCTCGCCACGGCGGTGTTCAGCCCCCTCGCCGGGTCCCTGATCGATCGCTGGAACCGGCGGTTGACCATCGTGCTGAGCGACGTCGGCTCCGGCGCGGCCACCGTGCTGCTCCTGGTGCTCTTCGCCACTGGGTCGGCTCAGGTCTGGCAGCTGTACGCGGTGAACGTGCTCACCGGCGCGTTCCTCGCCTTCCAGACGCCGGCCTACTCCTCGACCATCTCGCTCATGATGCGGAAGGGGGAGTTCCCGAGGGCCAACGCCATGATGTCGCTCGCCCAGTCGGTGCCCGGGATCTTCGCACCCACGCTGGCTGTCGCCCTGCTGGCTGTCACGGACGTCAAGGTCATTCTGCTGGCGGACGCGCTCAGTTACGCGCTGGCGATCCTCACGGTGTTCTGCGTCGCCATGCCCTCGACCCCGCGCAAGTCGGCGAGCGATCGTCAGGGCCTGTGGCAGGACTCGCTGTTCGGCTTCCGGTACATTCTCCGCCGGCCCGGTCTGCTCGGTCTGGAATCGGTCGTCTTCGGCATCATGCTCATCGGCCTCATGGGCTGGACCCTGCTCACCCCGATGATCATGGCCCGGACCGGTAACAGCGCCAGCCAGGTGGGAATCGTGCAGTCGCTGGGCGCGGTCGGCGGGGTGGCCGGGGGCATCCTGATCGGCGTACTGAAGCCGACCCCGCACAAGATCGGCCGGATCCTGACGGCCATCCTGGTCTTCAGCCTGCTGGGGAGGCTGCTGATCGGCCTCGGGGACTCGATCGCGGTGTGGTCGATCGGCTGGTGCTGCGCCTGGTCCTGCCTGCCGTTCATCCTGGGCTACTCGCAGGCGATCTGGCAGGAGAAGGTGGCACCCGAGGCCCAGGGCCGGGTGTTCGCCGCACGCAATCTCGTCGAGAGTGTGGCCACGCCCATCGCGCTCGGCATCGCGGGCCCGCTCGCCGACCATGTCTTCGAACCCGGAATGCGCCCCGGCGGCCGGCTCGCCGACTGGTTCGGATGGCTCGTCGGAACCGGGCCGGGCACGGGAATGTCGGTCATCTTCGTGCTCACCGGCATTCTCGGCGCAGGCGTGGCCGCCCTGGGCTTCGCGCTGCCGCAGGTGCGCAACCTCGAAACGCTGCTCCCGGATCACGATGCGCCCGTCGCGGAGGACCCCGTCAGCGCCGGTCGTTAGCGAACCGTCGTACGGATGGAGACACAAATGCAACCCGAATACCAGGTCGTCGTGAACGACGAAGAGCAGTACTCGATCTGGCCCGTCGGCCGGGAGAACGCGCCCGGCTGGCGCGAGGTCGGCGTCGTGGGAACGAAGGAGGACTGCCTCGCCCACGTCGCCACCGTATGGCAGGACATGCGGCCGCGCAGCCTTCGGGACCGGCCGACCGGGCAACGAGAGGTGTGACGAAGTGGAACTCCTGGAGATCATCGCTGACGTGCTGGACGTGGACACCGACGCGCTGAGCGAGGAGGCCGGCCCGGCGACCATGGGTGGCGACTGGACCAGCCTCAAGCATGTACAACTCGTGGTCACGCTGGAGGAGGTCTACGGGGTGTCGTTCTCCCGGGACGAGATCAAGTCGCTCGGCTCCGTGGAGCGGATCCGGACGGTGCTGGCCGGCAAGGGCGCAGCCGTGGCCGACGCCGCCACCGAGAACGAGGCGGCGAAGGCATGACGGTCACCGTCCCGGAGCACCGCGATATCGCGTCGCTCTCGGCACTCGACGAGGCGGATCTCGACCTCCTGCTCCTCGTCCGGCACTTCGAGTTGCGCCTGCTGGAGCTTTTCGGGCAGGGGAAACTGAACGGCACCACCCACACCTGCCTGGGTCAGGAGTACATCCCGGTCGCGCTGCGCCCGCTGCTCGCCGAGGACGACTTCGTCTTCAGCAATCACCGTGGGCACGGCCACTACCTGTCCAGGTTCGGCGACCCGCACGGTCTGCTCGCCGAGATCATGGGCCGGGAAGGCGCGGTCTGCAACGGCGTCGGCGGCAGCCAGCACATCCTGCGCGGCCGGTACCTCTCCACCGGTGTCCAGGGCCAGAGCCTGGCGGTGGCCGCCGGGACCGCGCTGCATCTCAAGCGCGGCACCGATCCGCTGTTGGCGGCCGCCTACATCGGCGACGGCAGCTGGGGCGAGGGAGCGGTGTACGAGGCGCTCAACATGGCCCAGTTGTGGGGACTTCCGCTGCTGGTCCTGGTCGAGCACAACCGGATCGCCCAGTCGACCCCGACCACGGACCAGATGGCGGGCACCATCGCCGGCCGCGCGGCGGCGTTCGGCGTCCGCCACCAGCTCGTGGTCGGCTGCGATGTCAACGCGATCCGCGCCCAGGTCGCGCCGCTCATCGAGGCGACCCGTGCAGAACGCCGCCCGGTGGTCATCGAGTTCGACACCTATCGGGTCGGACCGCACAGCAAGGGCGACGACAACCGCGATCCGGCCCTCATCGCCGAGGCCGAGGCGCACGACTGGTACCGGCTGTACGCCCAGCAGTATCCCGACGCGTTCGCCGCCTCGGACGGGCGGCAGAGCGCTCGGGTCGACGCGATCGTCCGCGAGGTCATGGAGCGGCCCGCATCTGCCTGGGAGGCGTCGTGCGTGTAGCGGAGAATCTCAACCAGGCCCTGCACCGGCTCTTCGAAGCCGCGCGGGACGTGATCCTGCTCGGCGAGGACATCCGGGATCCGTACGGCGGCGCCTTCAAGGTGACCAAGGGGCTGTCCACGCGGTTCCCCGACCGGGTCCTGGCGACGCCGCTCAGCGAGGGCGGCATCGTGGGAGTGGCCGGCGGGCTCGCGCTGGCCGGCGACAAGGCGATCGTGGAGATCATGTTCGGTGACTTCCTCGCGCTGGGCTTCGACCAGATCGTCAACTTCGCGAGCAAGTCGACCTCGATGTACGGCCGGGACATCCCGCTCCGGCTGATCGTCAGGTGTCCGGTCGGCGGCGGCCGCGGCTACGGGCCGACGCACAGCCAGAGTCTCCAGAAGCACTTCCTGGGAGTGCCGAACCTCTCGCTGTTCGAACTCTCCCCGTTCCATGACAACACCGCGCTGCTGGACCGGATGTTGGCGACGGGCGAGCCCGGCATCCTCTTCGAGGACAAGGTCCTCTACACCCAGCAGATGTACGAGGACGGCCGGGTGGACGACGTCTTCAGCTACGACTTCGTGGGCGCCGAGGACCCGGTGGCCCGGGTGTACATGGACGCCCCGGACGAGTTCGACGACGTCATCATCGCGCCGGGCGGAGTGGCCCACCGGGCCCTCGCCGCGATGCGCACCGCGTTCCTGGAGGACGAGGCGACCCCCTTGCTGCTGGTGCCGTCTCGGCTCTACCCGTTCGGCACGGAACCCCTGTTGCCGATGCTGTCGCGGGCCCGGCAGATCGTGGTGGTCGAGGAGAGCACCGCGGGCGGGACCTGGGGCGCGGACTTCGCACAGTCCGTCCACACCCGGCTGTGGGGAGAGCTGCGCAATCCGGTGCGACTGGTCCACTCCGCCGATTCGATCATTCCGACCGCGCCTCACCTGGAGCGTGAGGTCCTGGTCCAGGCGGGCACGATCCGCGCCGCGCTGAGGGAGGCATGCCGTGCATGAGATCGTCGTTCCGAAGCTCAACAACAACGACGACGACTACGTCCTGGTGGAGTGGTTCTTCGACGAGGGCACAGTGGTCTCCCCCGGCGCGGAGGTGGTCGTCGTGGAGACGTCCAAGGCCGCGGAGGAACTGGTCAGCGAGGACGGCGGCCTGCTGCACCGCACGGCGTCGGTCAACGACCGCTGCCGGCCGGGCGAGGTGATCGGCCGGCTCTTCGCCGACGAGGAGGAGCGCGAGCGGTTCCTGGCCGACAACCCGGGGGGTACCACGGGGCCCGCGACGCCGGCAGCCACGACGCTGGTGACCACCGACGCGGCCCGCGAGCTGATCGAGCGGCATGGCATCACCGAGGAGCAGTTGCTGGGCCTGGGCAAGAAAACGATCAAGAGCGCCGATGTGGAGGCACTCGCCGCCGGGGAGGCCGGCGCCTGTGAACTGCTGCCGGTGAGTCGGTCGCAGCGCGCGGTGGCGGATGTGGTCACCGCCGCCCACCGGGAGATCCCCGTCGCGTTCACCGTCATGCGCGTGGACGTCGGGCCGGCGCTGGAGCTGGCCCGCGAGGTCGCCGAACTGAACGGGGGTGTTGTCGGGCTTCCCGAGATCCTGGTCAAGTGTGTCGCACGGCAGATCGACACGTTCCCGGTGTTCTTCGCCACCGTGCGGAACGACGGCCTCGTCCCGGCGCAGGAGGTGAGCGTGGGGGTCACCATGGACGTCGGTACGGGGCTGTACATACCCGTCCTCCGGGATCCCGCCGCGCTGCCCCTGGGGGACATCGCCGACATCATGATGGACTTCCGGATCAAGGCCATGCGCGGCTCCTTCCGGGCCCAGGACCTCACGGACGCGTCGATCGTCATCTCGCTCAACAACGACCAGGACGTGGTGTTCGCCCAGCCCATCATCTTCCCCACGCAGACCTGCATGCTCTCGCTCGGCGCGGTGCTGGCGGAGTACGCGCCGCGCGAGGACGGCACCGTCGGCGTCCGGCACATCGCGCACGTCGGCATCGCCTACGACCACCGGTTCATCAACGGTCGGGACGCGGTCATGTTCCTTCAAGCGCTGAAGGCGCAGCTGAACTCTCCGCAACTGCTCGCGGAGGCCGGTGTCGCCTCGTGAACACGTCGACCACGGGCCGGCCGACTCCCCTGGAGCTGCGTCGGCGCTGGAAGCAGGTGCGGACGGTGTCGGCGGCGTTGCGCGTCACGCTGCTGGCGTCGTACACCGTCGACCCGCTGATCCCCTACCTCGGTGTGGGGCTCCACGACGCGGGCCTGCCGGCGGACATCACGGTCGGCCCGCTCAACCAGATGGCGCAGCAGTGTCTGGACGATCGGAGCGAGGCGGCCCGCTCGGGTGCCGACGTCCTCGTGGTGTGCCCGCGGTTCGAGGAACTCGGCGAAGGTGATGCCCTGGCGGCGCTGACCGAACTGGCCGGCATCACCCTCGCGGCCGCCGAGCGTTGGAACGCCTGCCTGCTGTTCGTCCTGCCGGCGCTGCCGGACACACCCCGGCTCGGCGTCGGTGACCATGCGGCGACGGCCGTCCCGCCGGGC
>LRTP01000530.1 GCA_001550305.1 Streptomyces diastatochromogenes | reverse complement strand
ACGTCCCTTGCCGTTAGTTCGGGGCAGCTGCTGTCTGAGAAGCAGAAAGCTCAACCCGCGAGGGAAGAATCCCCCTGCTTCAGCTGGGGGAGAAGTCAAGCCGGGGATCCTGATACCGCTGAGCACGACCTCAATCCCCGCGTCGGCGAGGATCGTGTCGAACAGCTCGGGGAACTTCCCCTCCCGGTCCCGGATCAGGTAGCGCGCCTGGCAGTCGGCGTCCTGGAGGTCCATGACGAGATTCCTCGCCGCCTGCACGACCCAGCAGGTAGTCGGGTGCGCGGTCACGCCCAGGATCCGGATGCGCCGGCCAGTGTGCTCGATGAACGCGAACACCTACAGCCGTGCCCCGGACAGGGTGACGGATTCGAAGAAGTCGCACGCGAGGAGCGCGTCCGCCTGGGAGCGCAGGAAGTCCGCCCAGGTACTGGACGTCCGCTCGGGTGCCGGCGGGATCCCAGCGTCCTTGAGGATCTCCCAGACCGTGGACGCCGCCCCTTTCACGCCGAGGACAAGCAGTTCACCGTGCAGGCGCCGATAGCCCCACGTCGGGTTCTCGCGGGCCAGGCGCAGGACCAGAGCGCGGATGGAGCGCACGGTACGCGGTCGGCCCCCGCGTTTCGGCCGGGACCGGGCGGCGCGGCGGCGGGCGACCAGGTCGCGGTGCCAACGCAGCACGGTGTCGGGCCGCACCACCAGCCGCATCCGACGCAGCACCCCGGGCGGCAGACCCTGAAGCAGCGCCGCAAGGAACGCCCGGTCGCCCGCGTCGAACCGCACCCGCTGCCCGTTCAGCTGCCGCTCCAGCACCGCGATCTGATGCCGCAGAGCCAGGATCTCCACGTCCTTGTCCCGATCGCTCATCGGCAGCAGCCGCAGCATCGCGAACGCGCTCGCCAGGCCCAGGTACGCCAGTCGCAGCAGCATGGTCGGTCATCATGCCCGGGGAATCGCCAGTCGTGCCAGAGTGGCCGACGTCGGCGAAGCGGCCGACATCCCGCGAACCGTCGCGCACCGCCTCCGACCAGCGCGGATGACGTTATCGGCAGGGGCAGGGTCCCCTCACAGCAGGTGACGCAAGCACCGCCGATGCTTCTCTGCTGCCCAGCCCCGCGCTGCCAGATCAGGCCCCCATCACCCACACGAGCGCCCCACGACGATCAACGAAAACGTCGAAAGTCGAGTCTGGTCGTCACCAACGGACTGCCGAGCAAGCCGTCCGGGCCGCTGTACCCGCAGCTTCTCGACGTCCTCGTCGACCAGCCGGTCATCGAGCGCCCCGGGTTCTTCAACTGCTTCAGCGATGAGGCGTTCGCCGAAGCCGTCCGCCAGACCGGCCGGCGCAAGCTGGTCATCGGCGGAGTCTCCACCGAGGGATGCGTATTGCAGACCGTCCTCGGCGCCCTGCGCGAGGGCCCGAAGCGCATGTCGTCGTCGACGCCAGCGCCAGCCTGACGACCGAGACCCATCTGACCGCGGTACAGCGCATGGTCCAAGCCGGCGCCGTCCCGGTCACCTGGTACTCCGTCACCGGCGAGTTCCAGGCCGACCACCGCAACCCGACCGCGCTGCTCTACCAGCAGATCATGCGCGAGCACGTCGCGGCCATGAGCATGGGAGTCGAGCTGTACCTCGCGACTCAGCAGCAGGCGAGACTTTAGCCCGTAGCCTCCTGAGGCAGCGGCGGCAGCCGGTCCCCGGCCGCCGCCCCGCCCTCCGTTTCAGATCTGAGCCGGTGTGTGTCCCGGATAGCGGCGGATGAAGTCCTGGGCGCCCCGCAGCACCGCGGCATCGGGAGCGGCATGAGCTGCGAATTCCAGTCCGAACAAGCCCTGGTAGCCGACTTCGGCCAACGCGGCGTGAATGCCGGCGAAGTCGAGTTCGCCGGTGCCGGGGCAACGTCGGTCGGGAAGGTCCGCGAACTGGACGTGCAGGACGTCGGGGGCGTACCGGCGGATGGCGGTCTCCACATCCTTCTCGGTGCGCCCCAGATGGTAGACGTCCAGCAGGATGCCGGCATTGCCGATGCCCGCCTGTCCCAAGCCGTCTACCAGGTCGGCGGCGCTGGCGAGGTCGGGCATGAGGTAGTCCGGATTGTCGTGGACGTTGAGTGGTTCGATCATGACCGAGACGCCCGCGCCGCGGGCGGATTCGGCCGCGAACACCAGGTTGTCCCACGCTGTGCGGTGCTGGTCCGACTCCGGGACCGCTGTGATCCGATTGCCGTAGGGCAGGTTGATCAGCCGGCAACCGGTCTGTGCGGCGATCTGGATCGCAGCGCGGATGCTGTCCCGGCAGCGATCGCGGCGGAACGGGTCGCTGAGCAGACCGCGATCTCCGGTGGCGAAGTCACCCGCGTCGTTGTTGACGCAGACCAGCCGGGTGCCTGTCGAGCGTAACTGGTCGCACAACTGTGAGATGTCGGCGGCTGTCGGACGCGGCGTCGGGAACGGCCACCACATCTCGACCTGGTCGAACCCCGACAGCGCGGCCAAGGCGGCGCTGTCGGGGATGCGGTGCCCGGGAAGGCATAGCGATAGGTTCAGAGCGTACCTGGAGCCGCCGAGCTGGGCTGACGTCACGGCAGCACGCCGAGCAATCGACCGACGGCTTGCGTGAGCGCGTCCTCGGCGCGGCGCGGGTCGCCTGGGGCACTGCGCCATGCGACGTGCCCGTCCGGTCTGATCAGCATGGCCCCGTCGGCGTCGAGCCGGTAGAGCTCGTCGAAAGCCTCCGGATGGACGTCGAAGTCGGGTCCGGGAGCGCAGTAGGCGGTGAGGGCGACGTTGAAGTGTTTCGCCACCTTTCGCACGGCCTCGACCCATTGGTTCCCGCTGGCGCCGTGGACGACGGAGATCTTGCGATCGAAGAGGTCGAGGGTCGTGGTCGGCCAATCGCCGTCGAGGACCAGCAGGTACGGCGCGCGTCGGCCGACTTGGGCGGTCAAGTCCGCCGCGGGGCGGTCGGGCGCGTCGACCGGCTCGTCCGGGGCCACACCCCCAGCCGCATAGCTGAAGCCGAGATCTCGCTGGACGGCCACCACGTGCGCGCGCTGCCGGGCGATCGGGTCCCCTGCAGGCGCGCCTGACGAGATCCGGTCCCACACGGCATCGAAGCGCGCGGCGTTCTCCATGCTCCATTCGGCGTTGGACTGTGCGACCTGTCGTCGCTCCCGCTCGTAGGTGTCCAGGAGGTCGTCTGTGGCAGCGCCCTGGCGTACTAGCGCGAGCTTCCACACCAGGTTATGGGCATCCTGGACGCCGGTGTTCAGACCGAACCCGCCGGTGGGCGGGAACGTGTGCGCCGCGTCCCCGGCGAGGAATATCCGCCCGCTTCGGTAGCTGCGGGCGACCTTCGCCGCGACCTGGTAGGTAGCTGTGCTGATGATGTCCACGGGCCGTTCCTCACCGACCGCGGTGCGGACCAGCAGCCGAGCCTCGTCATCGGTGAGCGTTCCCGGGTGTGCCTCATCGCGTCCGCGCATCCGGAACGTCATCCAGCGTTCCGCGCCGTCGACGGGAGCGACGGTGACGAACCCGCCGTCGGGGTCGGCGGTGAGGTACTGGATCGCGGTGCGGGCTTTGGTGAGGTCGGCGAGCGCGCCGTGCCAGTAGACGCTCTGCCAGAAGCCCAGCACCTCGCCGTCCTGCTCGATGCCCAGTGCGGCTCGAACCGTGCTCGCGGCGCCGTCGGCGGCGATGACGTAGTCGGCCGTCAGAGTCTGCGTCTCGCCGGTCCGGCTGTCGGTGACGCTGGCGCGGACGCCGTTCTCATCCTGCTCGATGGCGTCGAGTGCGGTTCCGAATCGGGTGTCGGTGCCGGGCGTGCGCGCGACCTTCTGCCGCAGGATCAGTTCCAATTCGTCCTGGGGGATGCGGCAGTCCCCGGTCGGGCTCTGATGTTCGTCGGCACCGCCTGCGGACGTGCGGCCGAACTCGCGCCCCGTCAGTGATTCGCAGTAGACGAATCCGAACTGCGGGTTGCCCGGCGCCTTCGCGCGGATCTCCTCCTCCAGGCCCCAGAGCTGGAACAGCTCCATGGCGCGGGTGCGCACGCCGCGTGCCTTGGGGTGACGCAGCGGGGATTCGAAGCGTTCGATCAGGGTGCACGGGATGCCGTACTGGGTCGCCAGCAGCGCGGCGCTCAGTCCGACCGGTCCGCCGCCGACGATCAGGATTCCGGTCTGGTTCAACGCACGACCTCGTCGGCGATCGGGGTCTCCATGACGCCCAGTCCGGTGATCTCCATGCGCACGACGTCGCCGGCGAACAGGAACTTCGGCGGGTCCTGGAACGCGCCGCAGCCGGTGGTCGTGCCGGTGAAGATGATGTCGCCGGGGGAGAACTCCAGGACCTTGCTGAAGTCCTCGATGAGGCCCGGAATGTCGACGATCATCTCCGAGCTCGAGCCCTCCTGGCGCAGCTCGCCGTTCACCCAGCAGCGCAGCATCAGGTTGTGCGGGTCCGGGATCTCGTCCTTGGTCGCCAGCCACGGGCCGAACGGGGCTCCGGTGGGGATGCCCTTGGCCTTGGTGATCTGCGAGAACAGCGGGCTCAGGGCGATGTCCTTGAACGCCATGTCCCGGGCGGTGACGTCGTTGCCGATCATGTAGCCGGCGATGTGGTCGTAGGCGTCCGCGCGGGAGATGTTGCGCCCGCCGCGGCCGATCACGACCGCGATCTCCGTCTCGTAGTCGAGTTGCTCGCTGGCCGCCGGACGCACGAGCGCGTCCTTCGGGCCGATGACGGTGTTGGACGGCTTGAAGATGAGCAGCGGCTCGGAGGGGGACGGAGCGTTCTTCCGACCTGCGGCCTCGTCGACGTGGGACTGGTAGTTGCCTCCGGCGACGATGATCTTTTCGGGGTGCGGGACCGGAGCCCCGAGGCGCGTGGAGTCGACCTCGATCAGCTGTACGGCGTCCTTGACCGCTTCTTCGATCAGCGGCTGGAGGGTGGGAAGGAACGCGAGGATGGCGTTGGTGTCCAGGGCCGGGAGCCCGGCGCGGAGTAGCAGCGGCACCAGCGGGACGATGTGCTTCTCGTCGTTGACGAGGACGCCGGGCTGCTCGGCGTACGCGGGACCGAAACTGACGATCTTCATGAGGATTCTCCTTGGGTTGTCAGCGAGGTTGAGGTCAGGAAGTCGAAGTCACAGCCCTGCGGGCTCTGCGTGATGTGTCGGTGGTAGAGGGCTGCGAAGCCGCGGGTCGGCGGCGTCGGAGCGGGCGTGGGTGCGCGCCGGGCCAGCTCTGCCGGGTCGACGTCGAGGTCGAGCCGGCCGGCCGTGGCGTCGAGGACGATGACGTCGCCGTCCTGCACCAGGGCCAGCGGCCCGCCGGCGGCGGACTCTGGGGCGACGTGCAGGACGACGGCGCCGGTCGCGGTGCCGCTCATCCGGGCGTCGGAGATCCGTACCATGTCGGTGACGCCCTTGCTCATCAGCTTCTTGGGGATCGGCAGCTGCCCGACCTCGGGCATGCCGGGCCCGCCGAGCGGACCCACGCCGCGCAGGACGAGGACGGAGTCCTCGTCGACGTCCAGGTCCGGGTCGTCGATCCGGGCGTTGAGATCGGCCAGGCCGTCGAACACGACGGCGCGTCCGCGGTGGCTCAGCAGCCGGGGATCGGCAGCCGAGACCTTGATAACCGCGCCGTCCGGAGCCAGCGATCCGCGCAGGAGCGCCAGCGCTCCGGACGCGAAGACCGGGTCGTCGGCTGTGCGCAGGGCCGGGTTGTGCGGTGTGTCGCGTGTCGAACTGGTCCAGACCAGGAATTCGGACCAGGATTCTCCGGTGCCGGACAGGGCGTCGGTCCGTATGAGGTCTCCGAGCCGGTCCAGGACCGCCGGGAGCCCGCCGGCGTCCTGGAGGTCTTCCAGAAGGTAGGGCCCTGACGGCCGGACGTCGGCGAGGACGGGTGTCGTCCGGCTCCACTCGGCCATGGTGTCGAGCCCGAGCCGGTGGCCCAGCCGCCCGGCGATGGCCTCCAGGTGGATGACCGCGTTGGTGGATCCGCCGACCGCGCACAACATGCGGAACGCGTTCTCCAGCGACGTGGAAGTGATGAAGTCGTCAGGTGTCTGACCCGAACGGGCGAGCGCGACCGCGCGGCGACCGGTGCCTTCGGCGGCGGCTCCGCGTGCGGCGCTCGTGGCCGGCAGCAGGGTGCTGCCGGGCAGGGCCATGCCGAGCGTCTCGGCGATCAGCGCCATCGTGACCGCGGTGCCCAGCACGTTGCAGGTTCCGACGCCGGGGATCAGGCATCCCTCCAGCTCGGACCACTTGGCGTCGTCCAGCTCGCCGTTGCGGTGCCGGTCCGAGAGCGGCCACAGGTCGTCGATCGTCAGCGGCTTGCCTTCGAAGCGACCGGTCGCGCGCGGGCCGGCCGCGAGCGCGATGGCCGGCTTCCCCGCGCTGGCCGCACCCATCAACTGCGCCGGGACGGTCTTGTCGCAGCCACCGAGCAGGACGACCGCGTCGATCGGAGAGGCGGTGATCATCTCCTCGACGTCCATGGCCATGAGGTTGCGCAGGTAGAGCGTGGTCGGACGGATGAACGGCTCGGCCAGGGAGATCGTCGGGAACTCCAGCGGGAGGCCGCCGGCCTGGATGACGCCGCGCTTGACGGCTTCCGCGAGCCGTCGCAGACCGCTGTTGCAGGGGTTGAGTTCGCTCCATGAGGTGCAGATCCCGATGACGGGACGGTCTCGTATGGACTCTTCGCCGCGGCCGGCTCCCCGCATGAACGCACGGTGCAGGAATCCGTCGCGGTCGTCCGCGTTGAACGCGTCGCCGTTCTGCGGACGGGTGCTGTTCTGGGACATCAGGACGCTTTCGTTGTCAGGCTCGGGTCGTACGCGCGGGCTACCTGCGACAGGTCCGCCACGGCGGCGCCTGCGGCGACTCGGGCTGTGAACAGGTCCTGGGCTGCGGCGAAGACCGGAAGGGAGAGATCGGACGACGTGGCGAGGTCGGCGACGAGTCCTTGGACTTCCGCCATGCCGCCGATCGTCGCCGCTGACGCGGTCGCGTCGGCGGTCAATGCGGCGGGGATGCAGTAGTCGAGCATCGTGCTGGCCGCCCAGCCGGACATCAGCGCCTGCTTGGTCGGCGCCGGGTCGAGTCCGAGCCGGGCGATCAGCGCTGCGGCCTCGGCCGCGGCGGCGATGTGGACGCTGACGAGGAGCTGGTTGACGAGCTTCAGTTCGAGCCCGCCGCCGACCGGGCCGACATGGAAGACCTCGCCGCAGTAGGCCCGCAGCAGCGGCAGCACCGCCGCCAACCGGTCCGCTGAGCCTCCCGCTAGTCCGGTCAGCGAGCCTTCGCGGGCGCGCTGCGGCCCGCC
>LRTP01000053.1 GCA_001550305.1 Streptomyces diastatochromogenes | reverse complement strand
CCGGCACAGCGGTGCCGATCCGGCCGCCGCGCTGTGGCTCGGCGCGCTCAACCCGCTCGTGCTGCTGCACCTGGTGGCCGGTGCGCACAACGACGCCATCATGCTGGGACTGCTCGGCGTCGGCCTGGTCGCCGCGCGCGGCCGATGGCACCTGCTGGGCGTCGTCCTCATCACCCTCGCCGCACTGGTCAAGGCGCCGGCCGTGCTCGGCCTGCTGGCGGTGGTGGCGCTGCGCGGGCGTCGCGGAGTAGTGCGCACGGCCTTGACCACGACCGGGGTCGCGCTCGCCACCACCGCCGCGGTGACCGCCGTGACGGGCACGGGGTACGGATGGGTAGCGGCCCTGAAGACCCCCGTCTCCCCGCACAACTGGTCGCCCACCAGCGTCCTCGGCCGCGCCACCGGCGCCCTGTTGGAGGATCTCGGCAGCGGTCTCGCCCCGCTGGCGATGCCCGTCTGGCACGCGACCGGGCTGGTGGTGACCGTCCTGGTCGTCCTGTTCATATGGCTGCGCCTGCGGCCGGGCCCCATCTACGCGCTGGGCCTGAGCCTGGGCGCGGTCGCCGTGTTCGGTCCCGCGATCCGGCCCTGGTACGCCCTGTGGGGCCTGTTCCTCATCGCCGCCGCGGCGCCCAACGGCTCGGTGCGCCACCGGGTCGCGGCGGCCAGTGCGGTACTCGCGCTCGCCGTACTGCCCAGCGGCGGACCGCCGGACGTGGATCAGGTGGTGCTGGCCGTGTCCGGCGGCGCGCTCGCCCTCGTCGTGCTCTTGCAGGCCCGTCAGGCCGCCAGGGCCGAGGAGCCGGCGCAGTCGCCGGTGCTGGGACGGACGGCATGAGACAACTGGACACCGACCGCCGACGGCTGCTCGGCCTGCTCTCTCTCGCCGTCTCGGTGGGCGTGTTCACCGCGACCGTGCCGCTGCTGCGCAACTGGTTCGATCTGCGCGTCTACTACGGCACCGTCGACGCCTGGGTCCACCACGGCGGCCGGATCTACGACTACTGGGTGCCGGGAACCACGTACGGATTCACCTATCCGCCGTTCGCGGCCGTGACCATGCTGCCGATGGCGCTTGTCGGGCTGCGCATCGCGATCGCCGTCTCCGTGGTGCTCAATCTCGTGGCGCTGGCGGTCGTGGTGTGGATCCTGGTCGGGCCCGCGCTGCGGCGCTACGGCTGGTACGGCTACGCCCTCGCGGCCTGTCTGCTGACCCTGCTCGAACCGGTCCGCGACACCTTCAGCTTCGGGCAGGTCAACCTCCTGCTGCTGGCCCTCGTCCTGAGCGACGCCTGGCTGCTGTCGACCGGCCGGGGACGCCGGGCGGGCGTCGGCATCGGGCTGGCCGCCGCGATCAAGCTCACCCCCGCTCTCTTCATCGGTCTGCTGCTGCTCGGCCGCCGCTGGCGCGCCGCCGGCGTCGCGACGGCCGTC
>LRTP01000529.1 GCA_001550305.1 Streptomyces diastatochromogenes | reverse complement strand
TCCCCGCCCGACAGCGCGGGGGCGAGCCGCGCGGCCACCCGCAACCGTGTGGACGGCAGCAGTGACAGCCAGGGCGAGCGCCCGCCGGGCAGCCGGGGCGAGCCCCTCGGCGAACTCGCGTCGACGATCACCAGCACCGGCGTACGCGTCACCACCACGGTCCCGTCTCCGCCCGCCCGCGTCACTCGCCGGACCTCCGCGTCGAGCAGCACAGCCGTGGGAGCCGCGTGATCCCCCTTGATCCGAGGCCGGGTGATCCGTGGATCGGAGGTGATCTCCACCTCGGCGGTCACATGGGCGTACTGCTGTGCCAGGGCCGGGATCGGGCCGCGGCGCGCATCCGCCCCGTGCAGCCCCGCGGAGGCGGCGGCCGCCGCGACACAGAGCAGCGAGGCAGCGACGGAGACCCGCGGCCACGCACGGGATGGTCGTGCGCCGTACTCCCTCACCCTGCGCGCCTTGGTCCGCCCCAACGCCAACAACGCGCCGGCCAGGACCATGCAGCTCACCACCACGGCCGTGACCCGTCCGGGCGGTGCGCCCACCGTCACCGCCGCCGTCACCCAGACCGCGAGCGCGGGCGGGACGAGCCGCAGATCCGTCGGCCCTTCCTCGCGGGGGTGGGCGGTACCGAGCCGCTTTCCCGAGGCGGCGTGCACGGCTCGGCGGCTTCGGGAGTGCCGGGTGCTCCGCGTGACATCCGCCGGTGGTGAGGCCGCGTGGGGCGAAGAGGGTGCAGGAGTTGAAGGAGGTGAAGGGAGTGACCGGGACACAAAGGGCGAGGAGGTCGCGGAAGCCGTCGAGGGCCCGGTGGGCCCGCTCACGGTCGTACGAGTTTCTGCAGATCGGAGAACCGGCGGTCGCCGATGCCATTGACCTCGCGGAGCTCGTCGACCGAACGGAAGCCTCCGTGCCGGGTGCGGTAGTCGATGATGTGTTGCGCGAGAACGGGGCCGACGCCCGGCAGGGTGTCGAGCTGGTCCACGGTGGCCGTGTTGAGGGAGACGGGAGCCGAAGGAGCCGCTCCTGACACGGATCCACCGATCCCCGTGGCACTGGAGCCGCCACCCATGACCGGTCCAGTCACGCCGACCGGGACGCCCACCAGAACCTGTTCGCCGTCCACCAGGAGGCGGGCCCGGTTGAGCCCCTCGGTGTTCGCACCCGGTCGCACCCCACCCGCGGCCCGTAGCGCGTCCTCGACCCGCGACCCGGCCGGCAGTCGTTGCAGCCCGGGACTGCGCACCTTGCCGCTGACGTCCACCACGATCGCGGTCCCGGTCGAACCGGTCGAAGCGGTCGAACCGCCCGGGCTCGGCGGCGCCCCGGCCGCGCCTCCCGGCTCCGCCGACTTCCGCTCCACCGCGCCGCTCTGCCCGCCGTACGGCGCCACTGCCCGCACCACCTCAGGGGCCCGCACCGACTGCGTCCGGCCACCCCAGAACTGCTGCACGGCGAAGACCACGGCGACAACGAGCAGCACACCGAGTGCGGTCACACTCTTGCGCTCCAGACCGCACCTCGACTGCAGCCACAGCGGCATCCGCTCCCGCACGGCAAGCCCGGCCCGCGCTCGCCATGCCGCCGTTGCCCCGGGGGCGGGAGCGCCGTGCTCGGTATGGTCGCCCGCACTCGCACGCGCACCTGAGCTTCGGCTCGGTTCGTCATGGTCCAGGACCCCGGTGGGCGAAGAGCCGCCACTCCCCCGAACTACGGCGACGCCGACCCCCGCCGAGGTGCTCCCCCTTGGGCCTCCCACATCCCGGTCCACGCCCGGCGGCCCGTCCCCCAACTCCCCTCGCGTGCCGGGCCTTTCGGAGAACAGTGCCTGTGCACGCAGACGGAGCGCCTCGGCCGAGGCATCGCGGCGTCGGGCGCGGGCGCCTGTATCCGTACCCGTGCCTGTACCTGTACCTGTACCTGTACCTGCGTTTGTGCCTACACCTGCGCCTGTGCGGCTTGGCGAGTGAGGGCGGCGATGGCGGGTGCGGCCGTCGGAGACGGGGCCGCGGCCCGGGCCGCTGGTCGGTGTGGCGGTGCGTGAGCGTGATCGAAGTGCCATGCGTCGAGGATCGGGCAACTCGCGTCCCTCGCGATGATCTTGCTCAAATCCCGGGGAAAACTACCCAGTTGTGGATAACTCCGTCACCCACACGAGTCACACCAGGCCCAGCAGGCACGGTGGACACAGCATGCGCAGCACGCGCAGCACACGCAGCAGTCCCACCAGACGCAGGCGCGCCCACCCCGCCCCCACCGAATTCCCCAGCCTCATCGAGGCGAGACGACCGCTCCCAGCAGCCCGGGACCCGTGTGCGCGCCGATCACCGCACCGACCTCGCTCACATGCAGATCGACCACGCCCGGCACCCGCGCCCGCAACCGGTCCGCGAGAGCGGACGCCCGCTCGGGGGCGGCGAGATGGTGGACGGCGATGTCGACCTGGGCACTGCCCGCGCGTTCGGCCACGATCTCCTCGAGCCGGGCGATCGCCTTGGACGCCGTCCGTACCTTCTCCAGAGGTTCGATCCGCCCCCCGTCGAGCTGGAGCAGCGGTTTCACCGCGAGCGCGGAGCCCAACAGCGCCTGCGCGGCGCCGATCCGGCCGCCACGGCGCAGATAGTCGAGTGTGTCGACGTAGAAGTACGCGTAGGTGCCGGCGGCCCGCTTCTCCGCGGCCGTGACCGCCTCGTCGACGGTGCCCCCCGCCTCCGCGGACTCGGCCGCGGCCAGTGCGCAGAACCCGAGGGCCATCGCGATCATCCCGGTGTCCACCACTCGCACGGGGACCGGGGCCTCTCGGGCCGCGATGACGGCGGCGTCGTAGGTGCCGGAGAGCTCGGCGGACAGGTGGAGCGAGACGATGTCGGTCGCGCCCGACTCGGCGACCCTGCGATAGGCCGCGGCGAAGACCTCGGGGCTGGGCCGGGACGTGGTGACGGGGCGCCGCTTCTGGAGTGCCTGTGCCAGGGAGCGGGCCGAGATCTCGGTGCCCTCTTCGAGCGCCTGATCACCGAGAACCACGGTCAGGGGCACCGCGGTGATGCCGTGGCGCTCCATCGTCCGGGGCGGCAAGTAGGCCGTGGAATCGGTGACGATCGCGACATGGCGGGACATGAGCTGGAGGTTACCTGCCGGGGAGCGCGGACGGCAGCCCGGCCCCTTTCACCTGCGGTCTAGGTCAGGTCAAGTCGTGCTCTCGGGACGGGGTTTCTTCTGCCAAGGGTAAGTGGGCCGCTGTACCGGCGGGGTGATCGCGGAGGGCGGCGGCTCGTCGGCCGGGCGGGACCGCGGAGGCTCCGGCCAGGTCTGGCCGCTGGAAGTGGCCGTGTCCGGTGCCGGCGCCTCGGGCCAGGAGGCAGTGGGTCCCGGCTCGGTCGTCCAGTGCCGCAGGGCGCCCGCCTCCACGTCGATCTGCTCACTCAGCGAATCCAGGTCGTCGGCGGCGAACCGGCGGGCCCGGTCGCGTGCGGCCCAGCGCAGCGAGTCCGCGGACTGCGTGATCCGTTCGGTGCGCTCGCGCAGCTCGGGCAACCGCGTGGAGAGCGTCCTCTTGTCCGGTTCGCTCTCGAGGCGCCTCAGCTCGTCGTCCAGCTCACGCCCGTGCACACTGAGCCGCTCGAACAGCCCCAGGGACTCCTTCAGGGACTCGTCCTCGGCCACGCCCGAGTGCAGCGCGTCCTGCGTGGCCCGCATCGAGGTGCGCAGCGTCAGCCTCAGCTGGGCGATCTCCCCCGCCGGGCCCGGCTGAGTGAAGGTCTTGGCACGCAGGGTGGTGTCCTCGACCGTGCGGCGGGCCTGGGAGATCGTGCGGTCCACACCGCGCTTGGCGGCGCCGATCACCTTCACGGTGGCGTATGCGCCCAGCACCACGAACAGCAGGAAGAGCAGGGCGATCACTGTGATCACGGCTTCCACCACGCTCCTCCTCCTCGGACGGTCGCGGCAGCCGCCGCGTCGCTCTTCAACGGTAAACGCAACGGGCAGGTCCGGAGTTCCAGAAGAACCCCGAACCTGCCCGTAGGGGACTACCCCTAGCCAAGCCACCCATCCGTGCCGGACCGGGGCAATCGCCTACGCCGTGACGATGTTCACCAGCTTCGGCGCCCGGACGATCACCTTGCGGATGCCCGCGCCGTCCAGCGCGGCGACGACCTTCTCGTCGGCCAGCGCGATCTTCTCCAGGTCCGCGTCGGAGATCGACGGGGAGACCTCCAGGCGGGCCTTGACCTTGCCCTTGATCTGCACGACGCAGGTCACGGCCTCGTCCACGACGTACGCCGGGTCGGCCACCGGGAAGTCCTGGTGGACGACCGAGTCGCTGTGGCCCAGCTTGCGCCACAGCTCCTCGGCGATGTGCGGGGCCAGCGGCGCGACCAGCAGCACCAGGGACTCGGCGACCGTGCGCGCCACGGGGCCGCCGACCTTGGTCAGGTGGTTGTTCAGCTCGGTGACCTTGGCGATGGCGGTGTTGAAGCGCAGGCCCTCCAGGTCCTGGCGCACACCGTCGATCGCCTTGTGCAGCGCCCGCAGGGTGTCCTCGTCGGCCGGGGTGTCGACGACCGTGACCTCGCCCGTGGTCTCGTCGACGACGTTGCGCCACAGCCGCTGCAGCAGCCGGTACTGGCCCACCACCGCGCGCGTGTCCCACGGCCGCGACACATCCAGGGGACCCATCGCCATCTCGTACAGGCGCAGGGTGTCCGCGCCGTACTCGGCGCAGATCTCGTCCGGAGTGACCGCGTTCTTCAGGGACTTGCCCATCTTGCCCAGCAGTCGGGAGACCTTCTCGCCCTGGTAGTAGTACTGGTCGTCGCGCTCCTCCACCTCGGCGGCCGGCACCGCGATGCCACGGCTGTCGCGGTACACGAAGGCCTGGATCATGCCCTGGTTGAACAGCTTGTGGAACGGCTCGACCGAGGAGACGTACCCCAGGTCGTACAGCACCTTCGACCAGAAACGCGCGTACAGCAGGTGCAGCACGGCGTGCTCGGCGCCGCCGACGTACAGGTCGACGCCACCGTGCGGCTGGCCCTCGCGCGGACCCATCCAGTACTGCTCGATGGCCGGGTCGACCAGCTTCTGGTCGTTGTGCGGGTCCAGGTAGCGCAGCTCGTACCAGCAGGAACCGGCCCAGTTGGGCATGGTGTTGGTCTCGCGGCGGTACTTCTGCGGGCCGCGGCCGTCACCCAGGTCCAGGGTGACGTCGACCCAGTCCTCGTTGCGGGACAGCGGCGTCTCGGGAGAGGTGTTCGCGTCGTCCGGGTCGAAGGTGCGCGGCGAGTAGTCCTCGACCTCCGGCAGCTCCAGGGGCAGCATCGACTCGGGCAGCGCGTGCGCTACGCCGTCCTCGTCGTAGACGATCGGGAAGGGCTCGCCCCAGTAGCGCTGGCGGCTGAACAGCCAGTCGCGCAGACGGAAGTTGACGGTGCCCTCACCGATGCCCTTGCGTGCCAGCCACTCGGTGATGCGCTCCTTCGCCTCGGCCACCGCCAGGCCGTCCAGCGAGATGTCGTCGTTGGAGGAGTTGATGATCTTCGCGTCGTACGACCCGAAGGCGTTCTCCCACGTCGACGTGTCGGTGCCGCGGCCGTCGACCGGCTCGACGATGCAGCGGATCGGCAGCTCGAAGGCGCGGGCGAACTCGAAGTCGCGCTGGTCACCGGCGGGGACGGCCATGATCGCGCCGGTGCCGTAGCCCATCAGGACGTAGTCGGCGATGAAGACCGGGACCTGCTCGCCGTTGACCGGGTTGGTCGCGTAGGCGCCGGTGAAGACACCGGTCTTGTCCTTGGCCTCGGCCTGCCGTTCGACGTCGGACTTCGAGGCGGCCTGCGCTCGGTAGGCGGCGACGGCCTCGGCGGGCGTGGCGTGACCGCCGGTCCACACCTCGTGGCTGCCCTCGGGCCAGGCTTCGGGCACGAACTTGTCGACCAGCGGGTGCTCGGGCGCCAGCACCATGTAGGTGGCGCCGAACAGGGTGTCCGGGCGCGTGGTGAAGACCGTGATGGCTTCGCCGTCGATCGGGAAGTCGACGCGGGCACCCTCGGAGCGGCCGATCCAGTTGCGCTGCTGCAGCTTGATCGCCTCGGGCCAGTCCAGCGCCTCCAGGTCGTCCAGCAGCCGGTCGGCGTACGCCGTGATGCGCATGTTCCACTGGCGCAGCTTGGCCTTGAAGACGGGGAAGTTCCCGCGCTCGGAGCGGCCGTCGGCGGTGACCTCCTCGTTGGCCAGCACCGTGCCCAGACCCGGGGACCAGTTGACGGGCGCGTCGGAGGCGTACGCCAGCCGGTACTCGCTCAGGATGTCGGCGCGCTCGGTGGCGGTCAGCTCGTTCCACGCGCGCGCGGCGCCGTCAATGCTCGGTACGGCGCGCTCGCCGCTCTCGAACTGGGCGATCAGCACGGAGATCGGACGGGCCTTGTCCGCCTCGTCGTCGTACCAGGAGTTGAAGATCTGCAGGAAGATCCACTGGGTCCACTTGTAGTACTCCGGGTCGATCGTGGCGAACGACCGGCGCTTGTCGTGGCCCAGGCCCAGCGCGCGCAGCTGGGCCTTCATGTTCTCGATGTTGGCCTCGGTGGACACGCGCGGGTGGGTGCCCGTCTGCACGGCGTACTGCTCGGCGGGCAGTCCGAAGGCGTCGAAGCCCAGGGTGTGCAGGACGTTGTGGCCCGTCATGCGCTGGAACCGGGCGAATACATCGGTGGCGATGTAGCCCAGGGGGTGGCCGACGTGCAGACCCGCTCCCGAGGGGTACGGGAACATGTCCATGATGAACTTCTTGGGCTTGGCGGCCAGCTCGGGGTCGCCCGCCAGGTCACCGCTGGGGTTCGGCGCCTCGTACGTGCCCTCGGCGTCCCAGAAGTCCTGCCAGCGTGCCTCGATCTCAGCGGCCATCGCGGCCGTGTAGCGGTGCGGCGCTGCCACCTCGGAGGCGGCAGCGGGGTTCGTCTCGCTCATGATCCTCAAAGCTCCATCGATCGTCTCTGCCAGCGGCTTAGAAATGAAAAATCCCCTCGCACAGGAGGGGACGCCGCGCCGATGCCGACCACGGGTCATCAGTGGTCGGGACTGATCAGCGCGGCTCGCTAAGCAGAAGGCGTACGGCACGCATGGCGTCAGGGTACCGCAGCCCCCGCGCGCGCCGCGACGAGCTTGGGACGGGGTCGGACACGCCGTGCCGCTCGTCACAATCACGCCAAAAAAACTGAACAATATTCAAATATTACTTCGCGTAAGGGGACGCTACGGGACAACACAAGGACCTGGTCGCACTTTGATAACAACGCAATAACTCAAACCTCGTACCCATCGGTATGGCTCGACTTAGAGTTCGGCTTCGGGACCGCTTCCCCGAACCGTTGGGAGTAACCCCCTATGAACCCTCGTCGCAGTGGCAGCACGCTTCCCCGACCGGGCCGCTCGGCCTACGGGGTGGCGACGGCTGCCGTCCTGCTGCTCATACCCGTGGTCGTGCTGACCGGAGGCAACCGAGTCCAGGACTTCCTCAACTTCGGTGCGGGCGTCCTGTCGCTCGTCTCCCTGACGTGTTCCGTCATCTGGGGCCTCATCGCCCAGGACCGGCTCATCCTCAACACGCGTCAGCGGATCGTGGCACAGGGCATCCACCGGGTGACGGCCGTCGGCTCGATCGCGTTCCTCCTGGTGCACATCACCATCAAACTGGCGCTGGACCACACCGTCCTGATCGCCGCGCTGATCCCCTTCAGCCTGGGCGTCAAGGGCAGCGCCGGACTCATCGGCCTCGGCTCCCTGGCCGGGCTGCTCATGATCTTCGTAGGCATCACCGGCGCACTGCGCAACCAGTTCGCGGCCCCGGCACCGGTCGCGGCACGCTGGCGCGCGATGCACATGCTGGCGTACCCGGCCCTGTGCGCGGCGCTGATCCACGGTCTCTTCGCGGGACGGGCGGCAAAGCCGTTCTTCATGGTGTCGTACGAGCTGTGCCTGGTCGCGGTCGGCGGGGCTCTCGCCCTGCGTGCGGCTCCGCACCCCTTCAAGCGCAAGGTCGCCGACCGGATCCTGGCGATCCTCGGCGAGGGCGGCGGCGCCGGTGGCCGCATGGCCCGCGAGGACCTGACGGCATCCCGTGCCGCCCTGTCGGAGAACTCCCTGCCGGGCTTCGCCCCGCGCCCCGCGCAGCAGTCCTCGGGCGCCCCCTTCGTACCCCCGCAGCGCACGCCGTCCCCCGAGCAGTCGCTGTACCAGACCCCGGCCGACCCCGCCGCCGCGGACGCCACGTCCGGTTTCGCGGCCGCCTACCGGGCCGTCTCGGGCACGCCCGGCGCGAACCCCGCAGGCGCGGCCCCGACCGAGCGCTTCCAGATGCCCATGAACATGCAGCCGACGGAGACGTTCCCCCGCGCCGACGCCGGTGGCAGCACGTCGGGCAGTTGGCCCATCCCCTCGCCGCCGCCGGTCGGCGAGGCGCCGCGCTCCGCGTACGACCCGCTCGCCGACACGGGATACAACATCCCCGTCTATGACAATTCGGCCACCGGTGGGTACGGCACGAGTGATGTGTACAACAACGGTGAGACGAACCCCGCCTTCGGTACGTACAACACCAACGACACGTACGACAGCGGTCCCACGACTGACGTACTGCCGGGCGCCTTCGACGCTCCTGGCTCCGGTGAACCATGGAACGCCCCTTCCGGAGGCTTTAAGTGAACGAGGCCCTGCCCGACGTCCCGGAGGTCCGCGTCGTCGGGCTTCCGCAGCTCACGTCGGGCTTCGACCTGGTTGAACGGCTCGATCTGCCCATGCACCTCAAGGTGCACGGGCCGCTCGAGCCGATGGGCGGTGAACAGCTCGCGGGCCTCGCCGAGGCGATCGGTCTGAAGGGCCGCGGCGGTGCGGGCTTCCCCTTCGCCAAGAAACTGCGCTCGGTCGCCGAGTCGGCCATCAGCAAGGGCATCCGACCCGTCGTGGTCGTCAACGGAAGTGAGGACGAACCCGCCTGCCGCAAGGACACGGTGCTCATCAACCGTGCCCCGCACCTCATCCTGGACGGCGCCCTGCTGGCCGCGGAGGCCATGGGTGCCCGCACCCTGGTCATCGGGGTGACCCGCGAGTCGACCCAGCGGTCCATGGAGGCCGCGCTGGCCGAGCGCGGCCTCAGCGATCGGCGCGGATCGCCGCTCCGCGCGCGCGTGCAGCGCAATCCGGTGCGGATGGTGACCGGAGCGGCCGCTTCGCTCATCCGCTCCATCGACGGCGGCCCGGCCATCCCGCCGGGTCGCAAGATCAGCGCGTCGCAGAGCGGCGTCGGTGGCGCGCCCACCCTGCTGTCGAACGCCGAGACGTACGCGCAGCTGGCCATCGCCGCCCGTATCGGCCCCGACCGCTACCGCAACACCGGTCTGTACGACGAGCCCGGCACCGTCATGCTCACCATCTCCGGGGCGGTCGCCCGCCCCATGGTGATCGAGGTCCCCACCGGCGTGCCGCTGCGTTACGTGCTCCAGCTGGCCGGCGCCCCGCCGATGCCGCAGGGCGTGCTGACCGGCGGCTACCACGGCAAGTGGCTGGACGCGGCGACGGTCAACGAGGCGATCGTCTCGCGCAACTCCCTGGACGCGGTGGGCGGCGCGCTCGGCGCCGGCGCGATCCTCCCGATCACCCAGGAGACGTGCCCGCTGGGCGAGTCCCTCCGGGTGGCCCAGTGGCTGGCGGAGGAGAGCGCGGGACAGTGCGGTCCCTGCTACCTCGGCCTGCCCGCCGCGGCGCGCGGCCTGGAGGACATCCTCAACGGCGGCGGACCGGCCGCCCTGGAGGCCGTGAAGCAGGTCGCCAAGGCCGTGAAAAGACGCGGCGCCTGCTCGCACCCCGACGGCTCGGCGATGTTCATCGAGTCGACCATCAAGGCGTTCACGGACGATCTGGCCGCCCATGTCCTCGGCAATGGCTGCGGAAGGCCCGTGGAGGGCGTTCTGCCGCTCTTCGAGGGCGGTCAGCTGCCCACCGGCATCCCCGGCGGCCAGGCGGTCGAGGAGGCCGGCCCCAGCCGCCAGAAGATCTACGTCGACTGGACACTGTGCCGCGGTCACGGCCTGTGCGCGGACATCCTTCCCGAGGTCTTCGAACTGGGCGCCGACGGCTTCCCCACCGTCGCGCAGGCCCAGGTGCCCCGGTACGCGGAGGCGAAGGCGCTGCGGGCCGTACGCCGCTGCCCGGCGCTCGCCCTGCGCATCGAGGAGGACAGCCGCTCCTCCGCCCCGGCCCGCAACAACCTTCCGGTCCTCTCCCAGCGCCGTGGTCGTCGGGCGCTCGGCAGCGGCCGCTGAACACGACGAAGGCGGGTCACCCTGACCGGGTGACCCGCCTTCAATATGTGTGGAGCTAAGGAGAATTGAACTCCTGACCTCCTGCATGCCATGCAGGCGCTCTACCAACTGAGCTATAGCCCCTTGTGGCCATGCGGCGAAGCCGCATATCGACCGTGTCGCCCGGCTTCCCCGGCGGCGACGCCAACATTACACGGTCCTCCCCGTGGACCACCAAATCGATTCCGCGCCGTGCGGACAATGCGGACATGAGGGATAGTGTCGGCCTTCGTGACCGTGATCGCGCTCCCCGATGTCCGCCGCCGTGCGCCCGTCGCCCTGGGGGCGTGCCTGTTGTCCTTCGCCGCCTTCTGGTGGGCACAGCGGGCCGCGCACGTGTCGATGATCGACCTGATGGTGTACCGGGCGGAGGGCGAGACCGTCCGCGCGGGCGGCGACCTCTACGCGCTGCGTACGACCGAGGCCCATCTGCCGACCACCTACCCGCCGTTCGCGGCGTTGCTGTTCACGCCGCTGACGCTGCTGGACACGTCGACCATGCGGACTCTGGCGACGGCCGGAAATCTGGCCCTTCTTGTGGTGTTCGTGGCCCTGTCGCTACGGCTCGTCGACCACGCGCGCGTGGAGGGCGTCTGGTGGGCGTCCGCGGCGGCCGTGTGGTGCGAGCCGGTGTGGACGACCGTGCGGTACGGGCAGATCAATCTGCTGCTCGGCGTGTTGGTGCTGTGGGACCTGACGCGGCGGCCCGGGCACCGGTGGGCAGGAGTGGGCATCGGGCTCGCGGCGGCGATCAAGCTGACACCGGCGCTCTTCGCGGCGTTCCTGCTGGTCACCGGTGTCGTGGCATACGTACGGCGGGGCTCCGGAGGCCCCTGGTTGCGGCACGTGCGCGGGTCGGCCGTCGCGTTCGCCGGGGCAACCCTGCTGGCTGCCTGCGCCCTGCCCTACGACTCATGGCGCTTCTGGAGCCGCATGGTCTTCGAAACGGGTCGGGTCGGGCTCGTGGAGGACACCGCGAACCAGTCGCTGCGCGGGGTACTGGCCCGGCTGCTGCACACCACTCAGCCGGGCCTCTGGTGGGTCGCCACGGCGGTCGTGGCGGGCTCCCTGGGCCTCGGGGTCGCCGTGGCGGCGGAGCTGCGCGGACGACGCGCCTGGGCGGTGGCCGCCTGCGCGGTCACGGCGCTGCTGATCAGTCCGGTGTCGTGGTCGCACCACTGGGTGTGGTGCGTACCGATGGTGCTGATCCTCGCCACGCGCGGCAGGGCGTCCGCCGTCGGCGCGGCACAGATGACCGCCGTCAGTACGGCGCTGGTGACCGCCGTCGGTACGTCGCTGGTCTTCTGCTCCTACGCGCTGTGGTGGGTGCCACACGGCCCGGGACGGCTCGAACTGCATCAGACGGGCGCCCAGTTGACGTTGTCGGCCCTCTACGAAGGAGCCGGTCTCGTCTTCCTGACCCTGATCGGGGTCAGGCTGTGGCGAACGTATAGAACCGTTTGAGCGTGCAGTGCTCGTCGAGGAGCCGGCCGTAGATCGGCTCGCCCTCCAGCTCGCGGTACGTCTCGATCGGGTCGCCTTTTATGATCAGCGCCCGCGCGCACTCCTCGCACCAGTACTGGTAGTCGTGGTTGACCGGCTCCATGTCGCGGACGATCGGCGTACCACTGCCGCACCAATCGCACTTCCGCCTGTGTGCACCCATCGATCAGCTCCAGCTGTGGCCGCAGGCCGTGCACACGTAGGAGATCCCGCCGTTGTCGCCGAGGACCTGGGCGACGTGGACCGATCCGCAGGAAGGACAGTCGAGGAGGGTGGCTCTTCTACGTGTCTGTGCCACATCGAGGAGATCGTCGACCTCCTCGAGGATGCTCGCAGGCATCGCTTCTCCCTCCCGTCGGGCCGCGCCCCCTTCCGGCCGTTTGATTCTGCCACGGCCGGAGCAATACGGTCAGCGACGCCTTCGTACCAGTCCGGACACAGCACCCGACGTGGCCGTCGCGGCCAGCGCATACGTGCACATGAGGAGCGCGTCCGCAGAGGTATACGCCCCCGGAGCCCCAAGTGACTCAAGTCGGTTCAAGAAGAGTGTGCCGAAGGCCGCGACACCGAACAGCTGACCGAGCTGGGTGACCGTCGCGAGCAGTCCACTGGCGTCCGCCGCGTCCTGGGGCCGCACCGTGGCCAGAGCCCTGGTCAGTGTGGGGCTGAAGCCCAGCGCGAGACCGGTCCCCATGCCCGCGAACGCCACGTACAGCCAGAATCCGCCGTCGCCCCCGCCCTTCAGCACGGCTCCGACACCGGCCACGGAAACGGCGGCGATGGCGAAGCCGACCGGGATCAGGACACCTTGCAGAGCGGCCGGCCAGTCGCGCCAGGTCAGACCGACCAGGCCGAAGACCACCGCGGTCGGCGCGAAGGTGAGTCCGGCGCGCAGCGCGCTGTACCCGAGGCCGCCCTGAACATGCAGGGTCAGAGCGAACAGGAAACCCGCGTTGACCGCCATCACCGCGAGCAGGCGGAAGACCGCGAGGCCCATGCCGGGGTGGCGCAGCACCCGGGGTGAAATCAGCGGCGCTCCACCCCGCCGGGCGAGCCGGGACTCGTACAGACAGAAAAGGGTGAAGAAGACCACGGCCGCGCCGAGCGACAGCCAGGACCACAGCGGCCAGCCCTCTTCCTGTCCGAGCACGAGCGGCACGGTGAGCAGCGTCACGGCGGCGCCGAGCAGGACGAGGCCCGGCAGGTCGAGGCCGCGTGAGCGCTCCACGGCTCCCGGGGCGTCCCGGGGCAGGACGCGGTGGCCGACGGCCAGGAGTACGAGGCCCACGGGCACGTTGACCAGGAACACCGGCCGCCAGCCGGTGCCGAACAGGTCGGCGCTGACCAGGACGCCGCCCAGCACCTGTCCGGCCGCGGCTCCCGTCGCGACGACGGCGGAGTACGCGCCGAGGGCACGGGCCCGGGCCTCGCCGGTGAAGTGGCGCTGGATGAGGCTGAGTACCTGCGGGATCATCACGGCCGCACCGGCGCCCTGCACCAGCCGGAAGGCGATCAACTCCCCGGTTCCCCGGGCGAGTCCGCACGCCAGCGAGGCCGCGGTGAACAGCGCGAGCCCGGCGAGGTGGACGCGGCGGTGGCCGAGCAGGTCGCCGAGGCGCGCGCCGGTGATCAGCAGTACGGCGTACGCGATGGAGTATCCGGCGACCACCAACTGCATTCCGGCGCCGGACGCGTGGAGTTCGGAACCGATCGTGGGCACGGCGACGTTCACGATGAAAACGTCCAGCAGTGCCATGAACTGGGCTGTGAGCACGACCGCGAGCAGCCGTCCGGGGCGATTGTCAGTGCCGGGGGCTTTACTGGTCGCAGGACTTGAATCCGCTGCGGGACCTGGGTCCGCGGGGGTTGTCGTCGTCATGGCTCCGAGCCTGGCGGCGGCCGGATACGGGTGCCGAGAGCCCGCCGATGCTGGTACTGACAGCACCTGGCAGCGGGCGGGTTCGGCGCGGACGATGGAAGACGGGGGAAGTGAAGCCGATGAACACGACACAACGTCGCAGGCCGGAGCTGGCCGGCTTTCTGCGCGGCCGGCGGGCGCGGGTGACACCCGCCGACGTCGGGATGCCTCCGGGCTTGCGGCGCCGCACGCCGGGTCTGCGCCGCGAAGAGGTCGCACAGCTCTCCGGGGTCGGTGTGACCTGGTACACCTGGCTGGAGCAGGGCCGCCCCATCAACGCCTCTCCTCAGGTGCTGGACGCGGTGTCGCGCACCCTGCGCCTGGACCAGACCGAGCGGGAGCATCTGTACCACTTGGCCGAAGTGCCTTACGAGTCCGAGCCGGAGCTCCCCGCGCAGACCGTGAGCGCGGAGATCCAGGGCATCATCGACGCCCTCGATCCGCGCCCGGCGGCGGTCTACAACTCGCGGTACGACATCCTGGCCGCCAACCCCCCTTACCGCGACCTGTTCTTCGTGCCGCAGACGCTCGACATCGGCGTTCCCAACGTGCTGTGGACCCTGTTCACCGTGCCCGAGCCCGGCTGCCCCGTGGTGTTCCGGGACAGCGAACTGCCGTTGATGGTGGCGACGCTGCGCTCCGCGTACGGCAGACACGTCGGCGAGCCCGCCTGGGAGGACTACATACGCGAGTTGTCGGCCGCCAGCCCGCGCTTCGCCGAGTTGTGGGCGGGCGGGGACGTCCTCCCGCCGGGACCGCGTGTGAAGACGTTCCGCCATGAGGCGGTGGGCGAACTGCGGATGACCTCGGTGTCGCTGTCCATCGACGGGATGCCGGAGTGCCGGATCGTCGCCTACACCCCGGACGACGAGAAGGCGCGCAAGGGGCTGGCGGTTCTGCGCGAGCGGCGGGAGCGGTTGTGGCCACCGTCACTCCCGGCCGCCACGGCATCCCTGGGGTCGAAGTCGCCCATGTCACCGACAACCTGGGGGACATGAAGAAATCCCGCCCCTCGAAGGGAACGGGATTCTCATCACTGATCTGTGCTGATCTTTGACAACTCAAGAGAGTTGATCTGTGGAGCTAAGGAGAATTGAACTCCTGACCTCCTGCATGCCATGCAGGCGCTCTACCAACTGAGCTATAGCCCCTTGCGTTCTTCCCGCCCGGCGGGGCGAACAAGAAGAACTTTAGCCTGCGACCTGCCAGAAAGTGAAATCCGGTCCCGCCCGGCCCCCGGGACCGGACAGGGGGCCGTTCAGTCGTCGTCGCCGAGCACCGGCTCCGGCAGTGTGCCGGCGTTGTGCTCGAGCAGCCGCCAGCCCCGCGCGCCCTCTCCGAGGACGGACCAGCAGCAGTTGGAGAGGCCGCCCAGGCTCTCCCAGTGCCGGGACTCCAGGCCGAGCAGGCGCCCGATGGTGGTACGGATGGTGCCGCCGTGGCTGACGACCACGAGGGTGCCGTCCTCGGGGAGCTTGTCGGCGTGGCGCAGCACCACGGGAGCGGCGCGGTCGGCGACCTCGGTCTCCAGTTCGCCGCCACCGCGGCGCACCGGCTCACCACGCTTCCAGGCGGCGTACTCGTCGCCGTACTGGGCGATGATCTCCTCGTGCGTCAGCCCCTGCCAGACGCCCGCGTAGGTCTCGCGCAGGCCCTCGTCGTGGATGACGTCGATGCCGGTGAGCGTGGACAGTTCGGCGGCCGTGTTCGCGGCGCGCTGGAGGTCCGAGGCGACGATCACGTCGGGCTTCAGCGAGGCGAGCAGCCGGGCGGCGCGGCGGGCCTGGCCGACGCCCGTCTCGGTGAGCTCGACGTCCGTGGTGCCCTGGAAGCGGCGATCCACGTTCCAGGAGGTCTGGCCGTGCCGCCACAGGATGACGCGGCGACCGCGGCCCGGCTTCTCCCCGGCCTCGACGCCCGCGACGGTCGGCTGCCGCCCCGCCTGGGCGTCACCCGTGGCGGACGTCGCGGCCGCCTCGGCGCCCGCCGCGGTCACCGCAGCTCCCCGAATTCGACGGAGTCCTCCTCGGCCTGCAGCTTGGCGTGCTCGGCGGCCTTGCCGCGGGTGGCCTTGGCGTCGGCGGGCAGGTCAAGCTCCGGGCAGTCCTTCCACAGCCGCTCCAGAGCGTAGAAGACACGCTCCTCGCTGTGCTGCACGTGCACCACGATGTCGACGTAGTCGAGCAGTACCCAGCGGGCCTCGCGGTCGCCCTCGCGGCGCACCGGCTTGACGCCGAGCTCCTTGTTCAGCCGCTCCTCGATCTCGTCGACGATCGACTTGACCTGGCGGTCGTTGGGGGCGGACGCCAGCAGAAAGGCGTCGGTGATCGAGAGAACGTCGCTGACGTCGTAAGCGATGATGTCGTGCGCGAGCTTGTCTGCGGCCGCCTGCGCGGCGGTGGTGATGAGCTCGATGGAGCGGTCCGTGGCGGTCACTACGCGGCTTTCCGTCGGCGGTCAGTAATGACTCAAGGGTCTCACGGACCGCCGACGGCACCCCACGCGTTTACGTGGCCACGTCCCGAGGGCCCCGGGACGTGGCGCCGACCGCTCCGGAGGGTCACCCGTGACCACTCCTCGTGATCACCCAGTGGAGTGGTCACCGCGATCACCCGGTGGAGCTGGTCACCTTGTAGTCCTGGCCGAGGACCACCGAGACGTCCGCGTTGGACGAGCCACTGCCCTTCTTCACGGTGCTGGTGGGCAGACCGAGGGTCTTCGCGACCTCGATGGCGTCGTTCTTCCTGGCGGCATCGGTGTACGTGATCTGGGACACGCTCTGGGCGGTGGCGGCGGTGCCGGAGTCCAGGAAGGTGTAGCCGCCGTTGACCAGGACGACGCGGGCCTTCTCGGTGGCGTCCTTCTTCCCGGTGGCGTTCTTGATGCCGACACGGACGGCGGCGCCGGCGTCGGGACTCTTGGCGGTGCCGCCGAGGACGTCCTTGACCACGCTGTTGGTGGCGCTCTCGCTCAGAGTGCCGTCCGGCTGCACGGGCAGCAGCGCCGTTTTGTAGTCGCCGCCCTTGGCGAGGTCGGCGAGCTTGGCGAGGAAGGCGCCGAGGTCCTGGTCGGTCAGGGAGGGGTCGAGGATCTGCGCCAGGGTCTGCACGGTGGTGGTCGCGGCCTGCTTGTCCGAGGACAGCTTGCGCAGCACGCCCTGCATGACCTGTCCGAACCGCTCCAACTGAGCGTTCTGGGCTTCGCCGGAGGCCCGGTAGGTGGCGTAGGCGACCGCCATCTTGCCGCTGAGGGTCTGGTTCTCGCCCTTCTTCACGAGGGGCGCCTCGCCCTTCTTCTTCGCATCGGGGTCCGGCACATCGGCGTTGGTGGTCAGGTCGATGTTGCCGACGAGGTCGACGAGGTTGTTGAGGTAGGGGGTGTCTAGGCGCCAGGTGCCCTGGATGTTGGTCCCGAGCACCGTGTCGATCGCGTCCCGGGTCCCGGAGGAGCCGTCGTCGCCGACGGACTTGGCGAGCGTGGTCGTCGAGCCGCTGTCGTCCGTCAGGGCAAGGGAGTTGGGCAGCAGGACGGTGGTGCCCTGCTTGGTGGTGGTGTTGTCGACGAGCAGGGCCGTGGAGGTGCCGCCGCCCTTCGTGTTGTGCAGGTGGACGACGATCACGTCACGGTTCTGGGCACCCGTGGCCGTCGTCGCGGCGGACTTGCCGCCGGAGGAGGTGCCGGGCAGCTTCCCCGCGTACCAGAGGTAGCCGACGCCGCCGACCACGACCAGGGCGAGCACGACGACCAGGGCGACGACCCTGCTGCGGGCGCGGCGCTTGGCCTCCTCGCGGCGCTCGGTACGGTTCTCGGTGAAGTTGAGCCAGTCGATGACGTCTTCGGGCTCGGCTTCCTGCTCCTCGACGAAGGCGAACTGCTCGGTGCGGTAGTCCCGGTCGGCCCGGGGCTCGTTCTCCTCCGCGGGGCGCGCCTGCTGCGGGATGTACGCGGTCTGCTCGGCGACCCGGGGCTGCTGCCCGGTGCTCGTGCCCGCGGCGCCGGTCCCGCTCCGGGATTGACCCGCCTGCCCGGCCCGATCCGTCTGCCCGCCCCGCCCCGTCTGGCCGGCCTGACCAGCCTGCCCCGTGTGCGCCGTCTGCCCGTAGGGGTCGTACGACGGCGTCGTCCCGGTGGCACCGGACGCGCCGGCTCCGTACGGGTCGTAGGGGTCGTAGGCGGGGACCGCGGTCTGCTGACCGGTGTCGTACGAGGACACGGGCTGCTGCTGACCGGTGTCATAGCCCCCCGCGCCGGTCGCGTACGGGTCGTAGCCATAGCCCTGGTGCTGTTGGGGCTGCTGCGGCTGCCGCTGCGCGTACGGGTCGTAGCCCTGTTGGGACCCTTGGGGCGGCACCTGTCGGTACACAGGCTGCCCGAACTCGTCGTAGCCGACGAGCTCGTACTGGTCGCCGCCCGCGTATCCGTCGTATCGGTCGTTCACCGGTGCCCCTCTCGGCTCACTCGCCTCACTCGCCGCGGTACAGCTCACGCTTGTCGATGTAGCGCACCACACCGTCCGGTACCAGGTACCAGACGGGGTCGCCCTTGGCGACTCTCGCACGGCAGTCTGTGGAGGAGATGGCCAGCGCGGGAACCTCGACCAGCGAGACGCCGCCCTCCGGCAGGCCCGGATCGGTCAGGGTGTGACCGGGCCGGGTGACTCCGATGAAGTGCGCGAGGGAGAACAGCTCCTCCGCGTACCGCCAGGTGAGGATCTGACCGAGCGCGTCGGCACCGGTGATGAAGAACAGATCGGTGTCGGGGTTGAGGGCGCGCAGATCGCGCAGGGTGTCCGTGGTGTAGGTCGGGCCGCCGCGGTCGATGTCGATGCGGCTCACCGAGAACTGCGGGTTCTCGGCGGTGGCGATGACCGTCATCAGGTAGCGGTCCTCGGCCGGTGAGACCTTCCGGTCCGACTTCTGCCACGGCTGCCCGGTCGGCACGAACACCACCTCGTCGAGGTGGAACTGCGCGGCGACCTCGCTGGCCGCCACGAGGTGCCCGTGGTGGATCGGGTCGAAGGTTCCGCCCATGACGCCGAGGCGGCGCTTGCCCGGATTCGAGGGGCCGTTCCCGGGGCCGGTCGTCAACCGACTGGTCCCGCCTCTCACTGGGCCGCCGAGCGCGTCACCCGCGGCGCCGCCGACGGCGCCGCTCTCCGTGTCACTCGCCGGACCGGTAGGCATGTCCTGCTCTCCCATGCGTGCAGACCCTACCGGCCCGGTCGACGGGCTCCGCCCGACAGGGGTCCCCGGGACGGCTCCGAACGGCCGAAAAGGCTCAGCGGTCGCGGTTGAAACGCGTGGTGATCCACAGCAGCAGGAGCAGCACGAACAGCGCGCCACCGCCGGTCAGGAACGGGTTGAGGCTCTCGTGGTTGCCCCCCTGCTCGCCCTCGGCGGCAACGGTGACCAACTGTGCAGCGGTGCTGTGGAAGCTCATCTCGGCAGGACCTATCCGGTGTGGGCGGGATAAAGACGTCGGCCCATCGTATGCGGGGGCCTCGGTCGCGATCACGCCGACTCCGCCGTTGGGGACGCCGGTTGCTCCGGCCTCCCCGGCCGACACAGCCTCGGTCGTCCGGCTTGTCCCCGCCTCGGCCGTGCCGCCTGTCCCGGTGTCAGTCGTCCCGCTTGTACCCGCGCAGCAGGAACCAGGCGGTCAGGCCCACCCCGACGATCATCACGATCAGCACGACACGGAGCAGATTGCCCGGGCCTTGCTTGTCTGCCGCGTTCGCGGCCTCGGTGAGCCAGGCGGCTGCGGGGATGTGCTCCATGGTGATGGACTCCTTCTCTGTACTGCCCGTCCACGTTATCTCCGCCTAGGCTGGTCCGTGCCTTGGGGGCACAAAGGGCACTCTGACGCACATGGGGGAACACATGTCCGACAACGGCCACCAGCAGAACGAGCACGAGAACGTGCCGAGCAGGCAGCGCAGGCGCTTCGAGGGGATCTCCTCACGCACCTACGAACACCCGGCGGACCGCTCGGCCCTGGTGGCCCTGCGCAAGCTCAGCGGCTTCGACACGGTCTTCAAGGCCCTGAGCGGCCTACTGCCCGAGCGCAGCCTGCGGCTGCTGTTCCTGTCCGACTCGGTGCGCGTCTCGGACGCCCAGTTCGCGCACCTCAACACGATGCTGCGGGACGCCTGCCACATCCTGGACCTGGAGAAGGTCCCGCCGATGTACGTCGCCCAGGACCCGCAGCCGAACGCGATGTGCATCGGCCTGGACGAGCCGATCATCGTCGTGACGACCGGGCTCGTCGAACTGCTGGACGAGGAGGAGATGCGGGCCGTCGTCGGGCACGAGGTCGGCCACGCGCTCTCCGGGCACGCCGTCTACCGCACGATCCTGCTCTTCCTGACCAATCTGGCGCTCCGGGTGGCCTGGATCCCGCTGGGCAACATCGCGATCATGGCGATCGTGACCGCGCTGCGCGAGTGGTTCCGCAAGTCGGAGCTGTCGGCCGACCGGGCGGGGCTCCTCGTCGGGCAGGACCTGAAGGCCTCGATGCGCGGCCTGATGAAGCTCGCGGGAGGAAATCACCTGCACGAGATGAACGTGGACGCGTTCCTCGAACAGGCCGAGGAGTACGAGGCCGGGGGCGACCTGCGCGACTCCGTGCTCAAGATCCTCAACACCCTCCCCCGCACACACCCCTTCACCACCGTGCGCGCCGCCGAGCTGAAGAAGTGGGCCGAGTCCCGCGACTACCAGCGGATCATGGACGGTCACTATCCGCGGCGCACCGAGGACAAGGAGACCTCGGTCTCGGACTCCTTCCGGCAGTCGGCGGCGAGCTACGCCACGGACGTCAAGAACTCCAAGGACCCGCTGATGAAGCTGGTCAGCGACATCGCGGGGGGCGCGGGCGACCTCGGCGGGCGGGTGCGGCGCGGGTTCGGAGGCTTCGCCGGCGGCACCCCGAAGGACCAGACCGCCCCGAACGACCAGACCACCCCCGAGGACCGGACCTCGCCGAAGGACCAGCCGCCCCGGGACAGCACCCCCGAGGACGACGACTGACACGCAGGGGAGCCGGGGACACGACGGTCACGGTCGGAACTGTGGGCGTCGGACCTGCGGCTGTCGGACCATCCAGCGGCCGCCAGACTGACGGCCGCCAGACCCTCGGCCGTCGGACCCCCGGCCGTCAGACCCTCGGCTGCGAGCTCGTCGCCAGTGAGCCGCACAGTGCCGTCGCGCTGCCCGTCGCGTACGGGTCGGTGCCGGCCGGGCCGCCCGCCTTCGCCGTCTGGCCCGCGAGCAGCGGGTGCAGATGGGTCACCGAGTCCTCGGAGCAGGCGAGCGGTCCGGCCTGGACGTAGGAGACGACCACCTGGGCCTGGTGCATGCGCAGGTCGTCGCGGTCGAAGCGGAACTGCAGCTCGCGCCGGACGGTGAACAGCGAGGCCTTCGCGTTGACGTCCGAGCCGGCCGGCTTCAGGGCGTACACGAAGGTGTGGTCGGCGATGACCTCAAGGGTGCTGGAGTCGAACTCGGCGGCCTGAAGCGTGCCCTGCACCCTGATCCTGGAGTCGGCGAGCTGGGCGCGGGTGGAATCGAAGCGGACCAGCCAGCCGGTGGGCGCGTGCCGACCGTCGGCGGCCGGGTGGTCGAAGCTCTGGTCGAACTGGTCGAGCTGCTGGGGGGCGAGCAGGATCCGCACCGGCCGGTTGGTGACGCCGGTGAGCACCTCCGGGTCGAGCGAGGACTTCACGAGGTAGTCCTTGGCGGTGGTCAGGGCGGCCACGACCTGACTGTCGGAGAAGTGCGCGGTGCGCCGGTAGGCGGGCAGTGCGATGCCGTCGGCGCCGACGGCGAACTGGGCGGCCGGGCTGTGCGCGTACAGCTGCTCGGCGCTCGTGGCCCCCGGTACGGCGGTCTGGGGCGCGAGGGGTATGACGGTCATCCGCAGCGGTTCGGGGGGCTGCGCGGCCGGGGTCTGGTACGGGTGCCGTACACCCATGTAGATCGCGGTGCCGAAGGCGACGGCGATCAGCAGGACCAGGATCAGCGCCTGCCGGGGCAGACCGCGCTGGAGGGTGGGGCGGCGGCGTACGGCCGGGGCGTGGTCGGCCATCCGCTCCTGCGCGGAGAACTCCTGGAGGCGGGCAGCACGGACGAACGACTCGTCGAAGACGACGGATCGGTATTCGTCCTCTCCACCAGCGGGAGCGCCCTCGGGTGTCCCCTCAGGTGGGTCTCCAGGCCCGCCCATACCTTCAGGGTAGGTCTCCGGGGGCTCAGGTAAACGCCGTGGTACACGACAACTTCTGACAGGTTCTCACCAGGATCGCCAAGGACCATCGCGATCGTCAGAATGTTCGAATGGCGGTCGGAGGTGGCGCGGGCGCCATGGGTGTCAGGGCGTTTTGGGAACCGCTGACACGGCCGAATGGGAGTACTCGGCCGAAGCGGAGGGGCCGGGGCCGGTGACCTTGTCCTGGCCTTGTTCAAGGCCCGTGGAGGCGGGTGGCGGGACCTGGTCCTGGCGGCCCGAGGAGGCCCCCCGGTAGACCGCCGTGAAGGCCAGGGCGACCATGCCCACGCCCATCACGAGGGCGAGCACCCAGGCGACGGGGCGGTGCCAGCGGGCCTGTTTTCCGTAGGCCCTGCCGTATCTGCCGTACGAGCCCGGCGCTCCGTAGCGGCCTTCGAGGATCTCGGTGTCGTCGAGGTCGTCCAGGTCCGGGTCATGGCCGAAATCGCCAGGGCCGTCGGGCCCGAACCCGTCCTCGTAGCGCTCGTCGTCGCCGCGGGCACCCCGGGAGTGCGCCCGGCGCGCCTCGGCCTCTGAGGCCTCCGCGCGGGCCTGCGCGGCTGCTAGGAGGCGTTCGACGGCGGTCGGCTCATGAATCACCGCCGCACGTACGAAGTCCTCGTCGAAGACCACGGAGGCGAACTCTTCGTCCGCACCCCCGCGGTCGCGGTCGTCGTCGGGCTCCCAGCCGTCAGGGAACGGCGTGCCCCCCACGTCCTCCGGCACGGATCCAGAGTAGACCTGGGGGGTCATTTTGGGCAGACGGTATGGAAATTCATCCGCCTGACGAGACGCGGCTCACGCGGAGCGCGGGCTCAGCGCCGGATGTGTCCGTCGCCCGTGACGATGTACTTGGTGCTCGTCAGCTCCGGCAGTCCCATCGGCCCCCGCGCGTGCAGCTTCTGCGTGGAGATGCCGATCTCGGCGCCGAAGCCGAACTGGCCGCCGTCGGTGAAGCGGGTCGAGGCGTTCACGGCGACCGTGGTGGAGTCCACCAGCTGGGTGAAGCGGCGGGCGGCCTGCTGCGAGGTGGTGACGATGGCCTCGGTGTGGCCGGAGGTCCACAGCCGGATGTGTTCGACGGCCCGGTCGAGCGAGTCGACGACGGCGGCGGCGATGTCGTACGAGAGGTACTCGGTCTCCCAGTCCTCGGGCGTGGCCTCGACGACGGTGGCCTTGGAGTCCTTGGCGTAGGCGAGGACGCGCTCGTCGGCGTGCACGGTGACCCCGGCGTCCGCGAGGGCGTCCAGGGCGCGCGGCAGGAACTCGGGGGCGATGTCCTGGTGCACGAGGAGCGTCTCGGCGGAGTTGCAGACGCTGGGCCGCTGCGCCTTGGAGTTGATCAGGATGTCGATCGCCATGTCGAGGTCGGCGTTGGCGTCGACGTACACGTGGCAGTTGCCCGTGCCGGTCTCGATGACGGGGACGGTGGATTCCTGGACGACTGTGCGGATCAGCGAGGCGCCGCCGCGCGGGATGAGCACGTCGACCAGACCGCGGGCACGCATCAGCTCGCGCACCGACTCGCGGCCCTCGCCGGGCACCAGCTGGATGGCGTCGGCGGGCAGTCCGGCGCCGCCCACGGCGTCGCGCAGCACGCGGACGAGGGCGGTGTTCGACTCGAAGGCCGAGGAGGAGCCGCGCAGCAGGACGGCGTTGCCGGACTTCAGGCAGAGGGCGGCGGCGTCGACCGTGACGTTCGGGCGGGCCTCGTAGATGATGCCGACGACACCGAGCGGGACACGGACCTGGCGCAGGTCGATGCCGTTCGGGAGGGTCGAGCCGCGCACGACCTCGCCGACCGGGTCGGGCAGCGCGACGACGTCCCGCACGTCCGAGGCGATGGCGCGCACGCGCTCGGGCGTGAGCGTGAGCCGGTCGATGACGGTCTCGCTGGTGCCGGCCTCGCGGGCGCGCGCGATGTCCTTGGCGTTGGCCGCGACGATCTCGCTCGTACGGACCTCCAGCGCGTCCGCGATCGCGAGCAGCGCGTCGTCCTTCTCGGCCCGCGGCAGGGGTGCGAGATCGGCGGCGGCGGCCTTGGCGCGGTAGGCGGCCTGGGTGACCGGGGACATCGAGTCGTACGGCGAGAGCGTGGTCATATCGGAAGGGTAGTGCGCCGGACGGACCCGTCCAGCGGCTGTCCCACACCCCGAGACAGGGTCAAAAGGGATGGACTCCGACCGGAGTGGCCGGAAGTGGTCCATACCCCTCCGCGATCCGCTGGTGGTACGTCTCGCGGTCGATGACCTCCAGGCCGACGATCTCCCAGGGCGGGAGCTTGGCGGTCTGGCGGTGTTCGCCCCACAGGCGCAGGGCGACGGCCGCCGCGTCGTGCAGGTCGCGGGCCTCTTCCCAGTAGCGGATCTCCGCGTGGTCGTTGGCGTAGCGGCTGGTCAGCAGGAACGGGTGGTCGTGGGCCAGCTGTTCGAGGGCACGCCTGACCTCCTTCAGCGGGGCCTCGCCGCCCGAGACGCTCAGCGTGACGTGCCACAGCCGCGGCTGGTCGGCCGGCTTCCCGCGCTGGTAGGTGTCACCGGCCGCGACGCTCGTCAGGGCCCGCTCCTCGCCCGCCGCGCGGGAAGCCGGACCACCCGCCCGGGAGGCGGCACCGCCGCGGGACGCCGCCGCCCCAGGGCGCACTCGTCTCACGACGGCCTCCTTTTCGCATTGGTCCGCAATGGTCCGCAATGGTCGTACTGCATCGGGCTGCACCGGGGCCTCCCCGCAACAAAGTTGAGCAGGTGGGGAGCCGCCGTGTGGCGCTTTTACACAACGTCCCCCGGCGGGGGCCTCGGAATCGGCCTTTTACGGGTGTACTGGACAGCTGTTTCAGAGGTGGCGCGGAACAGGCGTCTTACGGATGCAGGAGCACGAGGTCGTCCCTGTGTACGACCTCGCGTTCGTACTCCGGGCCCAGTTCGCGGGCCAGCTCACGGGTCGAGCGCCCGATGAGCTGGGGAATCTCCTTGGCGTCGAAGTTCACCAGACCCCGTGCGACCGCACGTCCGGTGCTGTCGCGCAGCTCGACGGGGTCGCCCGCGGTGAAGTCGCCCTCGACGGCCGCGATACCCGCCGGCAGCAGCGAGGTGCGCCGGTCGACGACCGCGCGCACGGCCCCGTCGTCCAGGACGAGCGCACCCTGCGGCGTCGATGCGTGCTGCAGCCACAGCAGCCGGTCGGCGGAGCGCTTGCCGGTGGGGTGGAAGTACGTGCCGGTGTCGCCGCCCGCGAGGGCCTCGGCGGCGTGCACGGCGGAGGTGAGCACCACGGGGATGCCCGCGGCCGCCGCGATCCGGGCCGCCTCGACCTTGGTGACCATGCCGCCGGTGCCGACGCCCGCCTTGCCCGCGGTGCCGATGTCGACGTGCGCGAGGTCCCCGGGTCCGCGGACCTCCGCTATCCGCGAGGTGCCGGGCTTGCTGGGGTCGCCGTCGTACACGCCGTCCACGTCGGAGAGCAGGACCAGCAGGTCGGCCCGGACGAGGTGGGCGACGAGCGCGGCGAGCCGGTCGTTGTCGCCGAAGCGGATCTCGTCCGTGGCGACGGTGTCGTTCTCGTTGACGACCGGCAGGGCGCCCATCGCGAGGAGCTTGTCGAGGGTGCGGGCTGCGTTGCGGTGGTGGGCGCGCCGACTGGTGTCGTCGGAGGTGAGGAGCACCTGGCCGACACGGACGCCGTGGCGGGCGCAGGAGGCGGTGTAGCGGGCGACCAGGAGGCCCTGGCCGACGCTGGCGGCGGCCTGCTGCCGGGCCAGGTCCTTGGGGCGGCGACGCAGCCCGAGCGGGGCGAGGCCGGCCGCGATGGCGCCGGACGAGACGAGGACGATCTCCTTCTCGCCGCCGCTGCGGTGCTTGGCGAGGACGTCGACGAGCGCGTCGACACGGTCGGCGTCGAGTCCGCCGGTGGCCGTGGTCAGCGACGAGGAACCCACCTTGACGACGATTCTGTGGGCCTCGTGCACGGCCTGCCTTGCCTTTGCCACCTTGCTGTCCGTCTCCTCACGCCGATCCCGCTGCACGCCCGTGTCCACGTGCCGAATCTACGCGAGGCGGGGCGGTCGCCGCGCGGTCGTCCAGTACGCGGACGAGCGGCAGAGAGCCGCAACGCTGAAGGAGCCAGTCGGTCTCCGGACGTCCGCAAGAGGGGCGGCAGGGGTCCGTTGAGACGCCGAAGGCGGTGGGCGCGGCTTCGTCCGTGGACTCCAGGGCTGCCCGCGCCGCGGCCGCCACACCGGCTGCGCAGACGGCGCTGAGGAAGAGGACGGTCTCACGGTCGTCCTGCTGCTGCGCACCGACGCCGTGCCCGGCACCTCCGAGGCCGGTGACCGCTTCGGCCAGACGCTGTCCAATGTGACCGCCGGCGGCTCGAACGCGGCGATCACCACCTACCAGCCCGGCCAGGGGGTCCGCTGGTCCGGCCGCGGTAAGCACCGAATGCGGAGGGGGGGCTTCCCCGGCACTCAGCCGGGGAAGCCCCCTTCTACCTCCGCAACCGGCGCGGGACGCAGCGATGTTCAGCGCTCCAGGAACGCGAACAGTTCCTCCCACCGGTCGGTGATGGCGGCGGGCGAGTAGCGCTGGACGTTCTTCCGCGCCCGCTCCCCCATCGTGTCGCGGAGGTCGGCGTCCTCCATCAACCGGCCCAGCTGGTGGGCGAGTTCGGTGGTGTTGCCGGGGTGGGCGAGGAGTCCGTCCTCCTCGTGCCGGATGATCTCGTGCACGCCGGGGGCGCAGTCGAAGGCGGCACACGGCACGGCGCAGGCCATCGCCTCCAGCAGGGCCAGTGGAAAGCCCTCGCCTCGGGACGACTGCACGAACACGGACGCCCCGCGCAGCGCGGCGGCGACGTCGTCGGTCTGGCCGGCCCACTCCACCGATCCGTCCAGGCCCAGCCGGGTGCACTGCTGCCGCAGCGCCTGCTCGTCGGGGCCTGAGCCGTAGACGCGCAGGAGCCAGCCGGGGTGCTTCGGCGCCGCCTCGGCCCAGGCGTCCAGGAGCATGTCGATGCCCTTCTGGTGCCCCAGCCGGCCGATGCTCGCGACGACCTTCTCAGTGCGCTGAGAGGGGGCCTCCGGCATCATCGGCAGCGGGTTCGGCATGTACCCGACGTTGTTGAGGCCGCGGCCTATCCACAGGTCGGCGTCCTCGCGGGTCAGCAGCAGCAGGCGGTCGACGTCCTTGTAGTACCGCTCGACGCGCTGGAATCGGGAGGAGCCGCGCGAGTACTCGTAGGACTCGTGGCTCATGCCGATGACCGGGTGCCCGGCCGTGTCCGCGATGGCCACCCACTCCATGGCCCACACCTGGGTCACGATGATCAACGCACCGGGCTCGGCGGCGCGGAAGATGCGCGACAGCCGCTCGGTGGCCTCCCGCATGCCCGTCTCGCGGGCGGCCTCACGCCGCCGCGCCGCGAGGTTGGCACGGCTCCGCAGGGTGCGCGCCTGCCAACGCCCCGGCGGGCGCTCGTCGTAGAGCGTCACCGTGGCGAACGGCGGGTTGTCGCCGAGGTCCATGGGTACTTCGGGCGGCGCGATGCCCACGATGGTCACCCGGTGACCGCGCTCGGCGAACAGCGTGGCCATCAGCGCCTGCCAGCGTGCCACGCCACCGAGTTCGTTGACCTCGTTGGCCACAAAGATGATGTCACGCTGTGTCATCGGGCGTCTCCCCGGTTTCCGAAGAAGCGGTCGACAATCTGCGCGGCGGCGTCGCCGCGGTCGTACTCGCCGTACTGGGTCACGAATTCCTTGAGGCGTCCCTCCTGGTCGGACGCGAGGGCATCCAGATCCGTCAGGACGTCGAAGAGCTCCTCGGCGGTCCGCACGACGGGGCCGGGGGCCTGTTCGGACAGGTCGAAGTACGTGCCACGGCTGTTGTTGACGTACTCCTCCCAGTCGTAGGTGAAGAAGACCATCGGGCGCTGCAGCAGCGCGTAGTCGAACATCACCGAGGAGTAGTCGGTGATCATCGCGTCCGCCAGCAGGAGGACGGGGGTGATGTCCGGCTCCTCGCTGACGTTGACCACCCGGCCGGCCACGGACGGCGGGAGCGTCACGTTGTTCAGGTAGTGGGTCCGGATCAGCAGGGTGAAGCGGTCACCGAAACGGTCCGCGAACGCATCGACGTCGAACGGGAACTCGAACTTCCGCACGCCTCCGTTGGCCTGCTCCCGGAACGTCGGCGCGTACAGGACGACCGGACGGTCCCGGCGGATGCCGAGCCGCTCGGCGAGTTCCCGCGCCGCCGGGTCGAGGGCCTCGGCGTCCTTGGCCCGCACCAGGGCGTCGTTGCGCGGGTAGCCCGTGCGCAGGAGCTTCTCCTCCGGAATCCGGTAGGCGGGGGCCAGGGTCTCCTCGTCGTGCCGGCCGCGCACCACGAAGTGGTCGAACCGGTCGATCGCCTCCTGGTAGGCGCTCTGCTCGTGCTCCGACTGGATGCGGTACTTCGGCTCGTCGAATCCCATGCGCTTGAGGGCGGAGCCGTGCCAGGTCTGGATGTACGTGGTCTCGGGGCGCTTGCTCAGCTTGAGCGGGAAGCCCTGGTTGTCGATCCAGAACTCGGCCTGCGCCAGCGCCTTGAGGTAGGACCAGGACCAGCGCCGGACCAGCTCGACGTCCTTCGGGAAGCCCGTGGGACGCTCACCGGCGTACGACCAGATGGCCTTGAAGGGCACGCCGCGGCGGCACATCTCCTCGTAGATCGCCCGTGGGCTGTCGCTGTACTGCTTGCCGAGGTGGCTCTCGAAGACGACCGTGCCCTTGCGGACGGGCAGGAGCCGGATCATCCGGTGGTACGCCTCGATCTTCCGGGGGCCCGAATGCAGGTCCTTGCGCACCGAGACGACCTTGCGCGCCATCTTCTTCGCCAGCTCGGCGGGCGGGCTCTGCATGTTGCGCTGCACCAGCATCGAGGTGCGCCGGGCGAGCCTGCCGTGCTGGGTGAGGCGGAAGGCGAGGTGGCCCTTGGCTGAGGCGTGCGGCTGGAGGCGGTCGGCCATCATCCGGCCGAGCCGGGGACGGATGCGGACGGCTCCCGAATCCTCCAGCGAGATCTGACTGACCGTCAGGCGGCTGGTCGTCCGCTCGCCGTTGACGGTCAGGTGCAGGCGCACGTCCCACACGTCGTCGACGATGCCGACGGGACGGAGCGCGGCGGCCAGCGGCAGGGCGGCCCGCCAGGTCACGGACTCGCCCTCGTGCTTCAGGCTCTCCACCGGGAACCGGAACGTCTGCAGGCTCCTGCGGCGGGCGCGGAACTCCAGTTCGGCCTTGAGCTTGGCGTCCGGCGGGATCACACCGAGCGGGTTCACGAGCGCTCCGGCCAGCGTGATGCCCGAGGGGCTCTCCGCGTAGTCGGTCACCTCGTTGCGCAGGCTGAGGCGCTGCACCGGCTTGGCGTGGTAGCCGAGGTCGGTCACATCGAGGACCTCGCGGCCCAGCGGGTCGTCGAGGTGTTCCGTGCACCAGTAGACCCGGCCGTCGCGCTCCAGCAGCGGGCTGGACACCTTGTTGGTGTTGATGAGCGTGTCGATCGCCGGGGAGAGGTTCGTCCAGTCCTCCTGCAGCAGAAGGTAGGCGCAGATCCGGTGGATCGGGGACAGCTCGTCGTAGGCCGCCTGGGGGAAGTCCCGGATGTAGCCCCGGGTCATCTCGGCGAAGCGGTGCCGGTAGTCGTCGTCCAGGAAGGGCAGGTCCCGCAGGTACAGCACGAGGTCGTTCTTGAGGAACTTGCGGTCCTTGTGGAGCTTCAGCTCGTCGTGGCCCAGCTCGGCGAGGATGCGGTCGATCCGGCGGTGGATCTCCACTCGGTCGGCGAAGTTGCTGATCTCGTGACGCCGGTTGCTGATCGACTTCTCGACGGCCTTCTCGACCACGTTCCAGTAGTAGACCGTGTTCGGGATGAGGGTGATCCGAGTCGCGGCCAGGTAGGCCTGCGCCGAGAAGAGCAGGTCCTCGTAGTGGATGCCTCGGGGGAAGGTCAGCCCGTTCTCGAGCAGGAACTCGCGCCGGTAGCACTTGTTCGTCGACAGGGTGTCGAAGACCAGCAGGTCCGGTATCTCCGCGATGGAGTCGAAGGTACGGGTCTCCCGGTACAGCCACGGGTACCACTTGACCGTCTTGCCGTGCCTGTTGTCCGTGTGGACGCGCACGCACAGCCCGGAGACAAGGTCGGCCCCGGTGCTCTCCGCCGCGTCCAGCATGTTGCGGCAGGCGTTGAGCTCGAGGGTGTCGTCGCTGTCGAGGAACATCACGTAGCGGCCACGGGCGACGGCCACGCCCTGGTTGCGCGGCTCGCCGCAGCCACCGCTGTTCTCGGCCAACTGGATCGCCCGCACGCGGTCGGACCGGGCGGCCAATTGCTGCGCGACCTCGTACGAGCCGTCGGTGGAGTGGTCGTCGGCGATGATCACCTCGACGCTCTGCAGGGTCTGGTCGAGGACTGACTGCACGGCTGTCGGAAGGCGTTCCGCGTCATTGAAGACGATGACGACGACGCTGATGTCGGGCGTTGTGTCGGGGTGCTCGGACACTGCAGCAGCTACCTCTGGCTCGAGTAGGTGGATATCGGGGCCGATGCTTCGTGGGCCGTTCCGGGTGGCGGAGCGGGGATCCGTTCGTCCAGCGGCACGACGGGTGGCATGGCCGCGAGGGGCTCGCCGAGGAAGATGTGGCGCACGACACGCTCCGCCGCGCGACCGTCGTCGAAGTCGCAGAAGCGGCGCCGGAAACCGTCCCGGGCCCGGGCGGCCCGCTCGCCGCGCCAACCGTCGGAGCAGAGTACCTCGGCCAGCTCCTCCTCAGTGGTGGCGACGGCGCCCGGGGCCTGGGCTACCACATCGAAGTACGTGCCACGGACGACGGAGTACGTGTCCCAGTCGTCGGCGAAGATCACGATCGGGCGGTCCAGGTTGGCGTAGTCGAACATCGCTGACGAGTAGTCCGTGATCAGACAGTCGGCAGCGAGATAGAGGCGCTCGACCGCGGGGTGGGCGGACACGTCGAGGATCCGGCCCTCGGACCGCAGCTCGGCGAGTCGGTCGGACCGGTTGTGGAGGTAGTGCCCGCGCACGAGCAGCGTGGCCTCCGGCCCCAGCCGCTCGGCGAGCTTCTCGAGGTCGAGACGGGGTACGAAGCCGGGCTGGTACTCGCGGTGCGTCGGCATGTAGAGGAAGGCCGTCGCGCCGTCGTCCAGCCCGAGGTCGCGGCGGGCCTCGCGGACGTCCTGAGCCGTGGAGTTGAGCAGGACGTCGTTGCGTGGGTAGCCGGTCTCCAGGGAGGTGTACGCGCAGGGGTACGCCCGCTCCCACACGGCGCTCGAGAACCGGTTGGAGACGAGGCTGAAGTCCCAGCGATCGCAGCGCTCGAGAAGTTCGGCGAAGTCCATGCTCGTCGAGGCCGGGTACTTCTGCTGGTCCAGGCCCATGGTCTTCAGCGGGGTGCCGTGGTGCGTCTGCACATGGATCTGGCCCTCCCGCTTCACCACGGCGTTCGCGAAGTTCACGTTGTTGACCAGGTAGGTGGCACGGGCGAGCGCCGCCCAGTACTCGCGCGACCCCACCCGCACATGCTCGACACCCTCCGGCACCGTGTCCATCGCGTCCGGGTGGACGGCCCACACGCGGCGGATGTCTGGGGTGCGGCGGGCGAGTTCGGCGTCGATGGCCGCGGGGTTGCAGGAGACACCGCGGCTCCAGAACGCGGAGAACACCGCGAGGTTCTCGTCGCGCGGCAGCTTCAGCTGGGACTGGTAGAAGAGGCTCATCGCGCCGCGCTTGGAGCGGTGGAGCGCGGTGCGTGCCCGCCCCTTGACCGTGTTGCGGATCTTCACCGCGGCCATGGCGCTCACCATCTGGGCGTACGCGTCGCGCTCGAGCATCGCGAACTTGTGGCCGCGGTCGCCGGCCGGCCGCCTGAAGTCCTCGGGAAGGCGGGCGCGGTAGTCGGCGGCGGCACGGTGGAAGAACTCCGCCCGGGCGTCCTGCGGCAGGCGGCCCGGGCGCTCCAGGATGGTCAGGTACTGGTTGACCATCTTGCGGAACAGCGGTGCGCGCCACTGCGCGCGGTCCTCACGGGCGTCGACGAAGTCGAAGATGCGGCGGTACTGGTCGAAGACGTCGAAGTGCTTGCGGCTGACGGTCCCGAGAATGTTGCCGCCCTCGCGCCGCTGCCGGTACAGCAGGCAGACGCGGTCCAGTACGGCGATGCGATCGGCGCTGATCAGGGAGCAGAACGTCCAGGGGGCGTCCTCGTAGTAGCCCGGCGGGAAGGCGAGGCCCTGGCGGGCGATGAAGTCCCGGCGGTAGGCCTTGTTGCAGACGATCTGCAGCAGGTCGAGCAGTTGCGGCCGGTCGGCGAGGGAGAACACGTCCGGGCCGGCGCTCGTGAGCAGGTCCCTCCGCTGGTTCGGGCGGACCTCGCCGTTCCAGTAGGTGCGGACGTAGTCGTAGATGAGTATCTCGGGGTCCCCGGTGGCCTCCAGCCGCCCGGCTATCGCCGCGAGCGCCCCCGGGGACAACGTGTCGTCACTGTCGAGGAACAACACGTAATCGCCCCGGGCCTTTTCCAGCGCGGCATTCCGCGCACGCCCGAGCCCGACGTTCTCGGTGAGGTGAATCACACGAATTCGGTCGTCCTGTGCGGCGTACTCGTCGAGGATGGCGCCCGACCCGTCCGGAGAGCAGTCGTCGACCGCGACTATTTCGAAGTCCGCGTAGTCCTGACCCAGGACGGATTCAAGACACTCGGAGAGATACCCCTGCACCTTGTAGACGGGGACGACGAGGGAGAGTCTTGGCATCCTTTTGCAACCTGTTTCCGGGGCGAACCTCGAGAGCGCGTGCGGGCCGGCACGCACGGCCGATACCGGCCGTGGGACGCACCGCCCAATAGAGTAAAGGATTCACGAGATGTTTCCGTGAAGACGGTAGTCGCGTACCGCTCCCTCGCCTTAACCGTCTTGTCCGCCCTTCTGCATGGGCGCCCCATTTGCCTGACTCGATTTTCCCGGCCCCAGAGACCAGTCTGAACACACTGACCGCAGCAAAGGAGATGTGACGATGAGCTGGCTGGTAACAGGTGGCGCCGGATACATCGGCGCGCACGTCACACGCGCCCTGATCGAGGGCGGTGAGCGCGTCGTGGTGTACGACGATCTGTCGACCGGCAGTGCCGACCGCGTGCCCGCCGACGTTCCGCTGGTCGTCGGCAGTGTGCTGGACGCCACCCGGCTCGAGAAGACGATTCGTGACCATGCTGTGACCGGTGTGGTGCACATCGCGGCCAAGAAGCAGGTCGGCGAATCCGTGGAACGACCGCTTCACTACTACCGCGAGAACGTCACCGGACTCCAGACCCTGCTGGAGGTCATGACCGCCACCGGGGTCGCCCGGATCGTCTTCTCCTCGTCCGCCGCGGTCTACGGCATGCCGGACGTGGACCTCGTCACCGAGGACACTCCCTGCGTGCCGATGAGCCCGTACGGGGAGAGCAAGTTGATCGGCGAGTGGCTGATCGGCGCCGCCGCACGCGCCCACGGGATCCGGGCCGCCTCGCTGCGCTACTTCAACGTCGCCGGGGCAGCCGGTCCCGAACTCGCCGACACCGGCGTGTTCAACCTCATCCCCATGGTCTTCGAACGCCTGCAGGCCGGTGAGGCCCCGCGGATCTTCGGCGCCGACTACAACACGCCTGACGGCACCTGCGTGCGTGACTACATCCACGTCCAGGACATCGCCTCCGCCCACCTCGCGGCGGCCCGCCGTCTTCATGACGCTCCCGCGGCAACCTCACTCGTCCTCAACATCGGCCGGGGCGAGGGAAGTTCCGTCCGCGAGATGGTGGACCGCATCCTCAAGCTCACCGGCCATGACGACGCGGTCCCCGAGGTCACGGAACGCCGCCCCGGCGACCCCGCCCGGGTCGTGGCCTCCGCCGACCGTATTCACCAGGAACTCGGATGGTCGGCCCGCCACGGCTTGGACGAGATGATCGAGTCCGCGTGGCAGGGGTGGCAGCACCGGCACCCGTGAGCCGACGGACGGGCCAGGGTGCCGGCGGCGAGCCCGGCGCCCTAGGAGTTGTCGTCAAATGTCACGCCCACATCAGGAGCGAGGCGAGGGTGACGGCTGCTTGGTAGGACTCGGCGGTCTTGTCGTAGCGGGTCGCG
>LRTP01000528.1 GCA_001550305.1 Streptomyces diastatochromogenes | reverse complement strand
GAAGGAACTGCTACACCATCTGCCGGCCCTGATACTGCACCGGCCCTCTCTTTCCGCACCAGCTCACGGGGGATGAAAGCGTGTGCGGGGATCGCGGATGCGTGACCGGAGACCACCTACCTATCGATGTCCTGCGGTACCCGGGCTCAACACCGCCCGGGCGATCCTGATGGCGCCTGGCTCCTCCGTTCTTCCCTCTGGGATCAATCACTTACTGAGCGGGGACTGCGTACTGCTGGTACTGCTCTACTGCGTACTGCTGGTGATGCGAACTACTCAGTGGCCTGCGACAGCACCACTCTTCGGCAGCCAGCCCCGTCGCCCGTCCTGCATCTGCTCTGGCTTAGAACCCCACTGCCGAACTTCCCGGTGCGCGCGCCCGCAGCCGACGCCTTCACCGAGGTACTGCTTACTGACTTCACTGCTGGGTACCACGAACTGCACTTACGGGTGGTGCCACTGCGGTCCTGCTCACGGCGGCCCCTGATCACTGCGGGCCACCCGGTCCGGTCGTCAGTCCCGTCGCCGTCCTGCAACAACCCTGGCTCCGAAACTCCACCACCGCACCGTCCTGCGCACTGCAACTACATGCTGCTACCTGGCAGTTCGTGTCTGCCGGGTCCTGCTGTCTTCCTGGCTACGAGAGAAACCATAACCAAGCCACAACCCAATGTCTACTCTGGCCAACATAGATTTCCGCACGGCCCGTGAGAAGGTAATCGAGCTCGAACAACCACGGCCGCTCCCCCGGCACCGCCGCGGCGCAACACAGGGAGCAGTGCGAGCCGCGCCGAGTTCAGGTCGCTACCCTCACCAGCCGCCGTACCCCGTGGACGCGAGCCGGGACGGGCTGCCGCGCGCCGCCCACTGCGCCGGACGCCAATCCGGCCCGGCACGATCTATGGCGACGTCACCGTCCCATCCCGACAGCGGAGAGAGAGTTCCGTGGCCAGCGAACCGAGTCCCCAGATGTCAGTTGAGCTTTCGAGGCGGGCGGGCCACTATGCCGCTGCTGTCGCCGAGTGCCTCCTGGAAGCGGATCTGCCGGTGACCGGGATTCAGAGTTGCGGTCCCTGGCGCGACACGGACGGCGAGTACCTCGACGTCGAGGCCGCCATCTCGTTCTCGCAGGCATTCCAGGATCAGCATGGCGGGGGCGACAGCGGGCTCCACTGGGCGGCCACGTCCGGCTGGTGTCTGTACACCGCCGGCAAGGAGGACCGGTACCTGTCCGGTGTCCGGTGGCCCGGGGCCGGCCTGCTTCCCGAACCTCGGCTCGTCGCGGCCTTCGTCGACGCTTTCCGTCTCGACCCGGCCAGGGCCGGCAGCAGCGAACAGCCGTCCTACCGTCAGGAGGGCCACGACTTCCCCATGCTGCTGGACAGCCTGGCCCCCTACCTTCCCGCCCAGCCCTACCTGTTCGAGGAACCCCAGGTCCGCTTCGCCGACCTGCACAGGCGCGCCTACGAAAACCGCGTGCGCCGGGCGCTCGTCTCCCGCGCCTCCGACCCTCTGACCCACCTGTACCTCCGCCAGGGTGAGCTCACAGCCCTCCTGCACCTTCTCGAGTACACCGAAAGCACCAACCCCAGTGCTCTCAACAGACTGCTGTCCGCCGACCTCAGCGCCCGCGCAGGCCAGCCCCCCGAAGCCGCAGAAACACACAAGAGGGCCCTCCAGGAAGCGGACCACCGCCGCCGACAAGAACCATGACCCCAGGCGGGGAGCGAAGAGGCAAACCCGGCGGTCGCCGCCAGCTCTCTACGCCGCCTCGACAGCCTTCTCCAGGTACTCCCTCGCGGCCCTAGCCTTTGGGCAGCTCGGCCCACACGCGTGCGGCCATCTCATCGGCCTCGTCCTGTGGGGTCCCCGCCTGCACCAGGATGATCCCGCAGGACTGGTCCGGGAATGTGACCTCCCGCATCTCCGTACCCAGCGAGCCCATCGGCTTATCCGACATGGCGGCCTCCCTTCGACGGCTGCCGCCCAGGCTAAAGGGAAAACACACACAAGACGAGGACCCTCCACCCGACGGACTACAACCCTGGTGTCAAAGCCAACAACCGGGGATGCAGGCTGTTGCCCGCAGCCGCTCGCTGTAGAAAAGGGCGATGCCCATGTGCGGGAACAAGCTTCGACGGCGCGGCGCCCAAGGTGTTCAGCCGCCCGGCGCCCGAGGGGACCGTCGACGTCGCGCTCTGCACAACGGCGTCCGCCGACGCAGTGGTCGCCACGCACCCAGAGGCCGGACCGGAGGACAAGCCGAACGACGCGCCCGCCTGAGGAAGAGCACCGCGTCGCACCGCCGGTGCGCAGGCGACAGCACACACCGGGCCGCCCGATGCGCAACCGAGGTCCCGGACCGGCCAGTTGCGCAGCAAGCCGCTGCGCAGGGCGTCGACAAGCCCCGGTCAGGGTGTCGGCGGCGGTTGAATACGATTCACCCGCCGCCGACACAGGGCAACCACGCCCGGCGGCGCGCAGGACTGCGCACTGCCGTACCCCGACCACAGGCCCGACCATGGCAGGTCGCAGCGTTGCGCAGCTCATGCGCACCGGCCTGCGCAATCAGTCCGGTGGGACTGCGCAACGGCCGGATGAAGGCAGCGCGCCCACCCCGGTGTGAGCCGTGGTGAGGCCACACCAGAGCCCACACCACGCGCCGGACGACCCTGCCCTCGTTCGGCGGCGGGACGCAGTGCACCGCCAGGTGGAAGAGATCCGGGGTGACCTGGACGCTGCCCGAGCCGATGCTCACCACGCCCGACCTACGGCCGGGATGGGCGGGCGAGCCGAAATGGGACGGTTCTCCAGACACCTCGTGATGTCTCATTCGGGTCTGTCCGCAGCGGCCGGGGAAGGGCGGCAAGTCGGGCTTCCAGGAGGAGGCGCGACGCGTGCCACTCAGCGGCAGCCCGGCACTGCCCGGGAGAGCACTGTGGTCACGGCTGCTGCTTTGCGCGGCCGGCTGAGGCTTGTTGGGCGTCCGCGCCGGAGCTGACGTGTCGTTGGGTCTCCTGGGGGCCGTGCCAGTCCAGGCACATCACGGTGGCGTCGTCTTCGAGCCTGCCGCCGGCAGCGTCCCGGACTGCGGATGTCAGCATCAACGCGGTCTCCCGCGGGTGCAGGCCCCGGGTGCGCGCCAGCAGGGCGGGCAGGTCGACCCTCTCCCCGTGCCGTTCGACCATGCCGTCGGTGAACATGAGCAGACGGTCACCACGGCGCAGATCCAGGTCCTGAACCCGGTAGGGAAGGGTCGCGAACTCGGACAGCCCGAAGGGATGGTCTACCTCGCAGGTAATGACCTCAACAGCGCCCTCACGCATCCGCAGCGGCCAGGGGTGGCCCGCGTTGACGAGCTGGGCCCGCCCGCTGCGGAGATTGATGCGCACCAGCTGCCCCGTGGCGTGCCCTTGACCGTGCTCGATCAGTGCCTGGTCGGCGCGGTGGGCCTGTTCGGCCAGGTCGGCTCCTGCGCGGCGGGCGCCGCGCAGGGCACTCACCAGGACCGTGGCGGCCAGGGCGGCGTCGATGTCGTGGCCCATGGGATCGGTCACCGACACGTGCAAGGTGTCGCGGTCCAGGGTGTAGTCGAAGGTGTCGCCGCTGAGGTCCTCGGAGGGCTCCAGGCTCCCGCACAATGTGAACTGCGCGGCCTCGCACGACAGCGACAGGGGGAGCAGCTGGTACTGGATCTCCGCTGCCAGGGTGGGCGGTCTGGAGCGTTTGCCCCAGGTGTAGAAATCAGTGAAACGCCCGTTGGCGATCACGATGTAAGCCAGGACATGGGCGGCTTCACCGACCTCATCAAGGACGTCCTCGCCGGGATCGTCCGGCAGAAGCAGTTCCAGCAGCCCGATCGCATCCCCCCGGTTGGTGACCGGCACGATCACCCGCTGCCCCTGACCGGTCGCCTCCTGATACAGCCGCTGGGTACGGATCACCTCCTCGTAGACACTGCCGAACAAAGGGATCCGCTCCGCCTCCCGCCCATCTGCCGGGGCGGTCGACAGCCGCGCCACCGCCTTCCCCGTCAGGTCCACGATGAGGAAAGAGACCTTCGTAGCCTCGAAACGCCGCCGCAGGTCCTCCGCGATCACATCCACCGCATCCACCGGCGCCGCCGTCTCCGCTGCCGTCAGCAACCGGGGAAGCCCGCTCTGCCCACCACTCACGACCGCAGTCCCTTCCACCGCCCCGCCCACCAGCAAGAGAATCACCACGGCGAGCGTCAACCCATGAAAAGTAACAATAAGTGCAGATCATGGCGTTATGTGTTCACGGAAGTGAGTTTGCTTCCCGGCGTCCACTCGCTGACGCGGCCGTCGCGAATGCTCCAGTCGCGAACTCGACGAAGGGGCGGCCGCCTCTGCCCCGCTGTTGGGCAGCAAAGCCAAGACACTCACAGGTGCCCCAGTCCATATCAAGGGGTCCATGGCTCATGAGACACGGCAAAGTCTGGAGAAGGACGGCTACCGGGCGTGGCTCTCCGTCGACGGAGCCCGCGTGCAGCTCGTCTCGCGACGTGGCACAGACCTGAGTGCGGCGTTCCCCGAGATCGTGGCGGGGGCCGCTCAGCTGTCCGACGGCACGGCGGTCGACGGAGAGATCGTCGTATGGGAGGCCGACAGGCTAGCTTTCGAGCGGCTCCAGCACCGTATGCAGCGACGCGGCACCAGCGCCAGCCAGGCAGGCAGCGGACCAGTGGCCGGCGCACTTCGTCGCCTTCGACCTCCTGCGCTTGAACGGCACCGACACCACCGGCTGGCCCTACCGTCGGCGCAGGAACGCCCTCGAGGCCGTCTTCACCGCCCGGCGTCTGACCGCTCCGTGGGCGCTGTGTCCCTCGACGACCGACCAGGCCGTCGTCAACGAATGGCTCACGTGGACGACGGTCGGTGTGGAAGGCGTCGTCTTCAAAAGGCTCAACGAGCCGTACCGGCCCGGGACCAGAGCATGGTCGAAGTACAAGGTCCGCGAGACCACCGAAGCAATCGTCGGCGCCGTCACCGGCCACCGGTCCGTGCCCCGCACGCTGCTGCTCGGCAGGTACGACGACCAGGAGCGCCTGCAGTACATCGGCCGCACCACCACACTCCCCCGTGCCGCCGGCGCCCTCGTAGGCGAGCTGCTCACCACAGTGCGGGCCGGGCATCCGTGGACGGGGTGGTCGTTCTCCGCGGGATGGGGACGCCGGGAGACCCTGGACGTCACCCTGGTCGAACCCGACCTGGTCGTGGAAGTCGCCGCCGACGTCGCCGTGACACCTCCGGCAGGTGGCGCCACCCCGCACGCTGGCACCGTCCCCGCACCGACCTCAGCCCCGCCGACATACGCCGACATCCCGCACAATGCGACGCCCCGTCACTAGGACGGGCTCAGCGAGATGGCGGCGCACGCTGGGGACGGACTCCGGATGTCAGCTTCTCCGGAGTCCGTACACAAACACGGTGCCCTCAGCGGGCGAGCCACGCAGAGAGGGCGCCGGCACTCGTCACCAGGACACCCATGAGCCGGTACGGCGGGCGCTGCAGCGTGATGTGCAGCTCGGCAAACCGCAGCTCGAAGAACGGCTCCGGCTGGGCACGCTGCGGCTCGCTCTCGACCGCCGCGAGGAACGGCGGGGTCAGTGAGCCGGCAGCAGAGCGATGTCCTTGGCTTGAGGTACGTTCGTTCATGGGTCTCCTGTCTCGGTCAAAGCCACGGGACCCGACGTAGGCGAGAGGGAGATCCAACGGAACGGCAGCTGTAGGAGGCGGGCCGCACCCAAGGATCTCCCTTCGTCATGCGGGCGTCGTCAACTTGGCTGAGATCTGGGATGATCTTGGGGTTGTGAATCGCGGGGAGGGCAGTCTTGGACGCGGGGTCGCCGTCGTATAAGGGTTCCGGTACCCGGCGGAGATCATCGCCCACTGCGTGTGGCGGCGCTGTCACGTTGACTGACTGGGTGGGATGATCTTCTGGTTGATCGTGGTGGAGGGGGATCGTCCGTGGAGAGCGCGTCGCCGTCGTATAGGGGGCACCGTTACCCGGTCGAGGTCATATCCCACTGCGTGTGGCTGTACCACCGATTCCCGCTCAGCTTCCGCGAGGTCGAGGAGCTGCTGCTCCAGCGCGGCGTGATCGTCTCCTACGAGACCATCCGCCGCTGGTGCGCCAAGTTCGGCCAGGCCTACGCGAACGGGCTGCGCCGCCGCCGTCCCCGGCCCGGCGACAAGTGGCACCTGGACGAGGTGTTCATCAAGGTCAACGGGGAGCTGAAGTACCTGTGGCGGGCCGTCGACCAGGACGGCAACGTGCTCGACATCCTCGTGCAGAACCGGCGGGACAAGGCCGCCGCCAGGCGCTTCTTCCGCCGCCTGATGAAGAAGACCGGCACGGTGCCGCGGGTGGTCGTCACTGACAAGCTCCGCTCCTACGGCGCCGCCCACCGCGAGGTCATGCCCTCCGTCGAGCACCGCTCACACAAGGGACTGAACAACCGGGCCGAGAACTCCCACCAGCCCACCCGGCAGCGCGAACGAGCGATGAAGGGCTTCCGCAGCATCGGTGGAGCACAGCGGTTCCTGTCCGCGTTCAGCGGCATCTCACCCCACTTCCGGCCCCACCGCCACCTGATGACCGCCCCCGACCACCGAGCCGAGATGACCATCCGCTTCGCCATCTGGGACCAGATCACCGGCGCTCCCGGCCGACCCGCCACGGTCTGACCAAAGGCCCGGAACCCAGCAACACCACACCCTGACGCGCCGCCAGATCTCCACACACCCAACAACGTGACAGTGCCCGTCGAGGTCTTGCGAGTAGCGATAGACCACGGAGATCCCGCGGCCGCCGGTCTGCTCGGGCAGCAGTTCAACCACGTACGACTCGCTGCGCGGGTCGGCGTCCGGAAGGCCGCGGCCCTGCTCGGGGTCGTCTTCGAGCGAGCGGCGGACGGTCTCGACGGCGGCCCGCTCCCCCGGGGTCAGTTCCGTGCGGATCTTCTCGGCGGCGTCCGAGTAGAAGGCATGGGTCACCGGGCGGCCTCGGCCAGCTTCCGGCGCATCTCGCTCTCGACGTCGTCCGTGGTCCGGGCGAGCGCGGCCATGGCCTGGGGGTCGTAACGCACCAAGACGCGGTGGCGGTACGCCTGCGTGATCTCTCGAACCCTGGTGAGGTCGTCGAGGTCGGTGTCGGCCAGCTCTTCCTCGAACTTCTTCAAGTCGCCGGGAAACCCCCATGTGCCGAGGGCCTCGCGCAGCTCGGCGAGCGTGCGCATGGGCGGGCTGAACCTGCTGGTGTCGGGGTGCTCGGGCTGCGCTGACACGGCGTGGCCTCCTCTTGGTCGACGTCGCTGGTACGACGCTACTCGGCTCACCGGGTCGCGGTCCCGCCCTCGGGCATCTGGATGCCCTGAAGCCAGTCCCAACGCCGTATGGGGTCTTTGGAGGAGATACGCGCGGTAGCGCCCGGG
>LRTP01000527.1 GCA_001550305.1 Streptomyces diastatochromogenes | reverse complement strand
CTGCTCACCGGCCTGGCGCACCCCACTGCGCAGATCTCACCGGTCACCCCAACATCCGCCGCCACCGCCGCATACGTGCGCTTCCCACCCGCCGCGCGGTACAGCGCGACGGCATCGTTCCTGAACTCCGCCGGATACGGAGACTTCCGTCCCACCAGGACACCCTTCCTCGGATCTGCAAGATCCATTGTCAGAGTGTCCACACCAACGGGGTCGCCTCAAACGTCAAGTCAACGTCATTCTCCGGCATGACCGTTCACCGACATGATTGGCGCAGCACAGTCTGTCCCCACGGACGTCAGGGGGACCACTTGACTTCCTCCCCCTCGTGAACGACTCCGTTGGTGAATACGCAAAACGCCCTGATGGCCGGGTCATGCGGCGAGGGTGAGTCGTGCGAGGTGGGAGGCGCGGGTCGTGCCGAGTGGGGTGCCGTTCAGCCAGGCGGCGGCGCGGATGATGTTGAGGGCGGTGGCGGACAGCACGTTGGCAAGATGGGTCTTGTCCTGCCCTCGGTAAGGGGTGCGCTGCAGGCGGGTGCGGCGGACGGCCTGGGAGATGGTGCCCTCCACGCCGGCGCGAGCGTCGTAGCGTTCTTTCCACGCGTCGGTCTGCTGCTCGGCACGTCGTTGTTCCAGGATCTGCTGCTGGTCCTGGGGCAGCAGGGTGAGACTGCGGCCCCACTTGCCGTTGGCCGCCTTGGTGCAGCGGGCCTTCAGCGGGCACGGATCGCAGTCGGCGAGGGCGAAGTGGACGCGGACAAGCGGAGTGCCGCTGGCCTTGCGCTGATGGGACCAGCTGATGCTGGTCGCGCCCTGAGGGCAGGTGACCTTCTTGGCTTCCCAGTCCGTGGTGAAAGCGGCCTGAGTCAGGTCTGGAGCCTGTGGGTCGCGTCCGCCGTGGTGGGTGTCCAGCCCGACCGGTCCGATCAGGTCGATGTCGTGGTCCTGGCGGGCGGCGAGGATATGGGCGGCGGTGATGTATCCGCTGTCCACCACGTGTTCATCCGGTGCCAGCTCCCGCACCGCCATTCGCTGGTGGACCGTCGCGGTGACCTCGGTGTCGTTGACGGTGGCGTTGGTGGTTTCCACGTTCGTGATCAGATGCGGGGCCTCGGGCTCGCAGGTCTCGGTGTAGTGGACCCCTACAACGCAAAGGGCAACTTCGAGTTCGAGGTCACAGCGGGTCTGACTGCTGATCTCAGAACCCGGTCGCCCAGGGGTGCAGACGCTTGACGTGCCCGACGCTACGTTCGAGGTGCAGGTCGTGCTCCCGATGTCCTCTTTCGGAGCCGGTCGTGTGCGGGGCAGCCACCATCGATTGGGAGCATCGATGGACCACCCCGAGATCACGTTCGAGTTCGTCTTCGATCGGCTCGGCGCGGCGGAACTCGCCGCCGCCTATCAGATCCTCGTCCCCCTGCGGGGACGCCGCCCAGGCCAGAGAGGTGACGGCCGTGATCCATGCAGCGCTCTACGCCCGAGTGTCCTCGACACGGCAGAAGCAGCACGAGACGATCGACAGCCAGACCGCCTGCCTGCGCGAACACGCCCAGGCACGGGGGTGGGAGATCCCCGAGGAGTGGGTCTTCACGGACGACGGATGGTCGGGAGCGAGCCTGGTTCGGCCGGCACTGGAGCGGCTGCGGGACCTGAGCGCCCAGCGGCTGGTTGAGCGGGTGGTCTGCCTGTCCCCGGACCGGCTGGCCCGCAACTACGCCCACCAGGTGCTGCTGGTGGAGGAGTTCACCCGCAACGGCACGGAACTGGTCTTCATCCACAACCCGGTGGCGACGACGCCGGAGCAGGCCCTGATGGTGCAGTTCCAGGGCATGATCGCCGAGTACGAGCGGGCCCAGATCGCCGAGCGCACGCGTCGGGGCAAGCTGCACCGGGCCCGCAGCGGGGCGACCAGTGTTCTGGGCAGGTCTCCGTATGGATACCGCTACCTGTCCCGGGCCGAGTACGGAGCGGCCGTCTATGCGGTGGCCGAGGCCGTGGTGGTGGCACGGATCTTCCACCGGTACGCCGCCGGCGGGATCTCGATGCGGGCACTGGCCCGGGAACTGACCGCCGACCAGATCCCCTCTCCGAAGGGCAACGCGCAGTGGGACGCCGGCACGCTGGGCCGCTTGCTGCGCAATCCGGCCTACATGGGACGAGCAGCGTTCGGGAAGACCCAGGCCGTATCGACTGCTCCGCGGGCCAACCGGACCTCACGGCTTGCCGGACGAAGCATCCCGGCCAAGGCCGGCGTGGTTGCCCGACCGCGCGAGGAGTGGATCGAGATCCCGGTTCCCGCGCTGGTCAGCGAGGAGGTCTTCGCACTGGTCCAACGGCGGCTGGCCGAGAACGCGAAGTTCTCCCCGCGCAACACCAAGACGCCTGCGCTCCTGCAGGGACTGCTGGTGTGCGACGTCTGCGGATACGCCTACAACCGGACCTCGCAGGGGCCGGGCCCGAAGAAGTACCACTACTACCGCTGCCCCGGTACCAACGGCTGGGAGCTGCCCGGGGGCATCAAGGTCTGCACGAGCCGCCCGTTGCGGGCCGATGCCCTCGACGAACTCATCTGGGAGAAGGTGATCGCCCTGCTGTCCGACCCGGCACTCGTCCGCGACGAGCTGGAACGGCGCCTGGAGCGGATGCGCGACGCCGACCCGGTCCAGGCCCGCCAACAGCGCCTGCACCAGGAGATCGCCACGGTCGAAGCCCAGATCAACCGCATGGTCAGCGCCTATCAAGAAGAGCTGGTCACCCTGCAGGAGCTTCGCGACCGGATGCCCGGGCTGCGGACCAGGCGACACACCCTCCAAAGGCAACTGGACGCACTGGCGGCCCAGCTCGTCGACCAGCAGGCCTACCTCAAACTCGCCGAGAACCTGGAAGGGTTCCTGTCGCGGCTGCGCGAGAGCGCCCGGACCAGCTCGATCCTCGACCGACAACGCGTACTGCGCGCGCTGGTCAAAGAAGTCCGGATTGGCCCCGACAGGATCACCATCAAGCACTCGATCCCGTCAACGAGTTCGGACCCCACCCCGGGTTACCTATTGCGTTGTAGGAGTCTGAACCTTGTAGCCGCACCAGCCCGACCCGCGCTTGATGCCGTAGTGGGCATCGATGTCATATGGCGAGGACAGCCGCTCTCTGGCCGGCGGGAGGTCCTTGCCCTCCCGCCAGCGCACCCCCTTCCCGTCCCGGTGGTACTGCTCGGACCAGGCCCGGCGCAGGATCCCCACCGAGGGGATCTCGCGCAGCCAGGCCGGAGCGAACGCGTCATCGATGGCATCCAGGAGCGCGAACCCGTCCCGGCCCACCTGCTCGGCCCAGTCCAGGCGGGCGTTGTCTCCCTTCGGGAAACGGTAGTTGTCGACCTTGGCCCCGTAGCGGTCCACCCACGACGCGTCGATCAGCGGGGTCAGCCAGTCCGGGGCGGCCGCGGCCAGCGCTTCCAGTGCCGCCCGCAGCGTCTCGCCGACGAACTCCATGCGGTTCAGCGTGCGCACCGCGGCCAGCACCTGTGTGGAATCGGTCCGCTGCCGGCCCCCGGCCCGCAGCAGTCCCGCGTCGGACAGCCGGGACAGAACCACGTCCAGGACCCGTTCCTCCAGCCCATGCGCGAGAAGCCGGGTCCGGAAGCCTCCCAGGACGGTGAAGTCGAACCCAGGATCATCCAACTCCAGGCCCAGCAAGAACTTCCAGTCCATACGGGCCCGTACCTGGTCAGCGGCCTGCCGGTCGGAAAGACCCTCCGCATACTGCAACACCGACACCAAGGCCAGAGCACCCGGCGAGATCGCGGGCCGTCCCTGCCGGGGGAAGGCCACCGCGAAGTCATCGTCCCTGAACACCGGACCGAGCACTTCCCGGACCCGGATGGCCAAAGTCCCCTTCGGGAACGCGGCCCGCACCACCCGAGCCGTCAACTCAGGCACCCCGTCATCCGACCGCGACTCCAGCGACATCCCGATCCCCCCAACCCGCCAACGACCACAGCCATCAGCAAGACGAACGACACAGCCCCGCCCGAATCACGACTATCCCAACGGAGTCGTGAACGAGGGGGAGGAGTCACGACTCCTCTATGCCGGCGAGGGCGGCCGGCACTCGCCGGTTTCCGGACGGATCCCGGGTAAATCTCCCGTCTGGACACACGCCGCCGAGACCGGCCCACCGGAGTGCTCCGCGAGTACCGGCACACCGCCTCACCTGACCGGATGCGATACTCGGCATCCGTACGGTCGGCGACCGGCGCTATCCCAAGGACATCGACACATGCGTGTGCTTCTCGTCGAGGACGAACCCGATCTCCGGGACACCATCGCGGCCGGACTGCAGGAAGCCGGATACGCCGTCGACGCCGTCCCCGACTGGCCGGACGCGGACATCCTGATCGACCTCGCCCCCTATGACTGCCTGGTCCTGGACCGGCTCGTGCCCTCAGGCGACACCCTCCATGCGCTCGCGGAACGCCGGCGTGCCGGGTGGACCGTCCCCGTGCTGTGCCTGACCGCACTGCACACCCTCGCCGACCGGGTCGACGGGTTCCGGTTCGGCGTCGACGACTACCTGCCCAAGCCGTTCGCCATGGTCGAACTCGTCATGCGGGTCAACAGCCTGTCCCGCCGCGCAGCCGGGCGTCTGCCGGTCTACCTGCGCCACGGCGACATCGAACTGGACGAGACCCGCCGCGAGGTGCGCCGCGAGGGCGTGCTTCTCTCTCTGACTCCCAAGGAGTACGCAGTCCTGCGCCACCTCCTCGTCCACGAGGGGTCGGTGACGACCCGCAGCTCGCTGATCGAGCACTGCTGGGACGAGATGGCCGACCCGGTCTCCAACGTGGTCGACGCGGTCATGGCCGGGCTGCGGCGCAAACTCGGCGACCCCCCGGTCATCCGGACCGTACGCGGACACGGATTCTGCCTGGCCGCCGCCGGGGGCAGCCCGTGAAGCGCCGGGAGCCCGCGGGGCAGCGAGTACGGGCGGCCCGCCGCAGCCGCCCGGCCGGACGAGGCAAGCGCTCCACTGGGGGGACATTGCCGTCGTCGACGGGCGGAGCCTCCGCGTCGCGGCTGCGGCGCCTCCAGGTCCGCCTCACCGTCGCCTACGCCCTGACCATGCTGGCCGGTGTCGGCGCTCTGTCGTGGCTGGTGATCCGTACCGACGCGCGCTCCCTGCAATCGGCCGAGTACGAGGAGCTGTACCGCCGGGCGTCGGTCAGCGCCTCACTCGTCTACTACGACGACAACGGCAGACTTCGGCTCGACGGACTGCGCGACGACGACGCGACCACCGGCCCCATCCAGGTCGGCGTCATCCGTACCAGGCCCGACGGCGGCCTCTCCACCGTCTACACTTCCTTCGGCCGCGGACTGTTGATATCCGACGCCGAGAGCGGGCGGATGGTCCGCTCGGCGATGCGAGCGGACACCACGGTACGCGGTGACGGCAGCACCCGGAACGGCCATGCCGTCTACCTACTGGCCCTGCCCTTCTACCACGACGGGACCGACAGGACGGCCGGCGCCGTCGTGGCCATCGGCAGTCAGGAGCAGAGCCATGTCCAGCACGAACGGCTGAAGGCCGCCGTGCTCTTCGGCTCCGCGGCCCTCACCTGCCTGGCCGCGGTGTCCGGACACCTGCTCTCCGGACGAAGCCTGAGGCCTGCCTGGCAGTCGCTCGAAGCCCAGGAACGGCTCCTCGCCGACACCGCGCACGAACTGCGCACTCCCGTCGCGATCATGCGCGGCTCCGTCGACGTCGCGGGCCTGGACCCGCTGGGCCTGGAACCCCACCTGCCCCGCATCCGACGCGCCATCGACCGGCTGACCGACGTGGTCGACAACGTGCTCGTACGCGGCAGACTCCAGACGGCACCCGACACCTTCGAGCCCGTGCCCCTGCGTCTGGACCAGCTGGTGGAACAGATCTGCGACGAGGTGCCCCGGAACGGGCACCGGCTGAGCCTCGACTTGCACAGCGCGGTGGTCGACGCCGACCCTGCGCTCGTCCGCGTCGCCGTACGCAACCTGCTGGACAACGCGTTCCGCTACGGCGCCACGCCCGGGGACCCCGGCTGCCACGCCGACGTGGATGTCTCCGTGCTCGACGCCACCGTGAATGTCGCCGACCGCGGCCCGGGCGTGCAGCCATCCGACCTGCCCGACCTGGTGAAACGATTCCGCTCACCGGGGGGCGGGACGGGGATCGGCCTGGCCCTGGTACAGGAGGCGGCGGTCGCTCATGGGGGGTCGATCACCGTCGCGCCCCGCTCCGGAGGGGGCTCCGTGTTCGTCCTCCGGCTGAAGAGCACCCACAGGCCGAAGTGGCGACTGCGGCGCTGCAACACCCCCTCATAAAAACCTCACGAAGGAGATCGCATGATGCTCACGTAGGTCTGATGCATATACAGGAGCATGCATGTCGAGGCACACCACCGTTCCGTTTCACCGCCGCAAGAGCACCGCTGCCGCAGCTGCCACCGGCGCTGTAGCTCTCCTCGGCGCCGGCCTGCTGTTCTCCAACGCGTTCGCGACCGGCCCGGCGACGGCCGCCAAGCCCGTGCTGCCGAAGGCGAACGCGACATTCGATTACCAGATCGGCGCGCCATACGCGCCGGCCCCCGGAGTGAAGGTCGTCTCGCGGGATCGCTCGGCGAAGCCCGCCAAGGGTCTGTACAACATCTGCTACGTCAACGCGTTCCAGGCTCAGCCCGACGCACTGAGCTGGTGGCAGAAGCACCACCCCAGCCTGATCTTGAAGGACAAGAACAACCGCACGGTCATGGACGAGAACTGGGGCGAGGCACTCCTGGACACTTCGACCACGGCCAAGCGCAACGAGTTGGCTGCCGTCGTCGGCCAGTGGATCAACGGCTGCGCCACGAGCGGCTTCCAGGCCGTCGAACCGGACAACCTGGACTCCTACCAGCGGTCCAAGGGCCTCCTGACGAAAGCCGACAACTCTGCCTTCGCCAAGCTGATCGTCCAGAAGGCACACGCCAAGGGCCTGGCCATCGGCCAGAAGAACACCGCAGAGATGCTCTCCGAGCACACCAGGATCGGCTTCGACTTCGCCGTCGCCGAGGAGTGCGCGGAATACAGCGAGTGCGGTTCCTACGCCAAGGCGTACAGCAACCGGGTGTACGTCATCGAGTACGAGGACCACAGCTTCGACAAGGCCTGCTCCAGCTGGGGCAAGTCGCTGAGCATCGTGCAGCGCGACCTGGACGTCACCGCCCGGGGCTCCGACGACTACACCTTCCGGACCTGCTGACTGCGATGAACCAACGGAGCAGCCGGCAACCGCCGACGCTGGAGCTCGTTCGGTCGCATGCTGGTCCCTGGTACTGGCCACCAGGGCGCGACGGCTGGAGCAGTGAGCCCTTTCCAACCTCAGGTTGAGGCGTGGTGAAGGACGACGACGGCCTTCACGATGTTGGTGATCCGGTTGGTGCTGCAGCGGAGCTTGCGTAGCA
>LRTP01000526.1 GCA_001550305.1 Streptomyces diastatochromogenes | reverse complement strand
GCGAGGACCGCCCCTCCCCGGCCGCGAGCCCCACCGCCCCGCCCAGCACCCCCTCCCCGGCCGCGCCCGACGCCACCGTCGACCTCTCGCGGCGCATGCTGACGGTCGCGGGCCGCGACCTGCCGATCTCCTCCGGTTCCGTCCGCTACCCGACGGCCACGGGACGGATGATGGTCGTCACGAAGGACAGCGTCAGGACGCTGTCCCTGTTCGCGGGCAAGGACTTGCAGAAAGTGGCCTGGGTGATCGGCCTGCGTGCCGCCGACGGGACGACGAACTTCGTCGGAACCCTCACGAGCGACGAGAAGGCCCCCGGGAACTACGACGTCACGACCGGATGGATCGGCCTGCGCCGCGCGGACGCGGTATGGCTGTACAAGCAGTTGGAGCCGGGCGCGGTGATCGAGATCAGGGGCGCGACCACCCCGACCCCGGCGACGGACCTGCCGCCGTCGGCGACCGGGGGCACGGTCCTGCCGGGCGGCACCGGCGGCGCCGCGACCTATCCCGGTCGGACCGCCGACACGCCCACGCCGTCAGTGCCCACAGAGCCGTCCGTGGTGGCGGTACCGGCCGGGTAGGTGCCGCCGTTGCGCCGAACGGAGTGCGGGGGTTCGGGGCGGAGCCCCGTCCTGGTGTCGGGCGCCGGGGTCAGCCTTCCTGGGCGGTGTCGGCGGTGTCGGCGGTGTCGGCGGTGTCGGCGGTGTCGGCGGTGCCGGCGGTGCCGGCGGTGTCTGCGGTGTCGGCCGTATCGGCGGTGTCGGCTGTATCGGCCGGGTCGGCCGTGGTGTTGTCGGTGTCGGCGGGGCTTTCGGTGAGGGGTTCGGTGGGCCTGCCGGTGAGGGGGTTGACCGGCGCGGTGGTGGGGTGGACCGGCCTGGTGGTGGGCTTGACCGGCGCGGTGGTGGGGTGGACCGGCATGGTGGTGGGCTTGACCGGCGCGGTGGTGGGGGTGGCCGGCATGGTGCTGTGTTCGACCGGCGCGGTGGTGGGGGGTCGGCCCGCCAGGACGTCCTGGAGTCGTTGCGTACCGATCTGGACGGCCTGTTGGGTGGAGTCCTGTGCCGCCCCGCCGAGCCCGCCGTTGGTGAGGGAGACCGCCCGGTCCCCGACCCGCACGGCGGCGAAGTCCAGCGTCAGCATCGGCGCCGCGCCGGAACCGTCACCGGCGTTGGCGGCCGACGCATCGCTCATCGTCAGCCGCAGCCCCTCCCGCGCGTCGCCCACCCCGGGCAACACCGACGGCACGACCGTCACGTTGAGCCGCCCGCCCCGCACGTCCGTGGACGTGAACTGCGCGCACTTCGAGGGCAGCGTCCGCAACCAGGCCAGCTTGGCGTCCACCTCCGAAGGAGCGGCGTACGCGGCGACCTGGTAGCGCAGTTGCGCCGCGTTGCCGCTCTCGTCGAGGCCCACGACGGCCCGGGCTCCCGTCGGCTCGCCCAGCAGATCCTCGGCGTACAGACCGTCGAGCAGCCGCTGACAGTCCGGCGCGTCCGTCCTGGTCTTGAGGAGCCCGTCCCGCCAGGTCGCCCCGCCCTGTGTCGCGGACCAGCGACCGCCCAGCTCGCCCTGGGTGATCAGCGCGGCCGAGGCCTGGGCGTCGGTGAGGGAGGGGGCGGCGGAGGTGGCGGGCGGCTCGACGGACGGCGCGTCCGCGGGCCTCATGACGCCGTGCAACGAGCACGCGGACGCCGACACCAGGACGCCCGCGGTCAGGGCGCGGGCGAGGAGACGGTACGGACCGCTCGGACCGGTCGGAACCTTCATGGCGGGGGCCTCCAGGGGGCGGACGCGCGAGTGTCCCTCCCACGCCACCACCGGGCCCGGCGGCCCACCAGTGGCACCGGGCCGTCCGGGTGAGCGGCCCGGCCGATCACCCCTCCACTGCCCGCGGGACCGCCCCGGCGAGGCTCTGCGGGCACATATCTGTCATGACCGTGGTAGAAAATGGGCCGCCGTCCGGGCGGTTTTTTTATTCCCCGAGGTGGGGTGAGATAGTGCGCCGCCCTTCGGGAGCCGCACGTGCTAGTGTCGATATCAGTTGCAGTTGTGGTTCCCAAAGTCTTGGAGCGTACTTTCCGGTCCGTACCGGTCGGTCGCTTCTGAATTATCCGGAAGTTTTTCCGGATGGGGCAATCATTGCGGCGACGCGGACCCGCACAGTGTGGGTCCTCGAGCTTTGCCCCGAAGGAGATTTGACATGGCTACTGGCACCGTGAAGTGGTTCAACGCGGAAAAGGGCTTCGGCTTCATCGAGCAGGACGGCGGCGGCGCCGACGTCTTCGCCCACTACTCGAACATCGCCACCCAGGGCTTCCGTGAGCTCCAGGAAGGCCAGAAGGTGACCTTCGACGTCACGCAGGGCCAGAAGGGCCCGCAGGCGGAGAACATCGTCCCCGCCTAGTCCGGGACCTGCTGACGCCTGACTTCTGAGTCGGCCGACGCTTACAGGTGGCCGGGACCTGCACCATGAGGTGCAGGCCCCGGCCACCTGCTTTTTTTCTTCCGTCCGGGTCGGCCCCGGTTCAGCCCCGCCGTTCCCGGTCGTTCCGGATTGAATTTCCGGCGAATTTTCTGGCCGCTGTGCCCACTTTCCGCTCCGCCGTGCCCACCTTCCGGCGCCGTGAAACTTCATCCCGCGGAGACACCATGCGTTGTGTGATCGCCCGTTTCCCCTTCGACCTCATCAAGAGTGAGGTCGAGCACTCGATGGCGGGCCGCGAGCCCGAACCCGTCACCAGCGCGTCCGTGGTCATCGGCCCGCACTCCTACCCCGTCAAGCAGGTCGGGGAGGTCATCACCAAGCAGGACCGCCGTGACTTCACCGAGCTCGAGGTCGCCCGCGCCCTCACCCGTCTGGGCTTCGTCTGCCACCCGGTCGTCACCCCGGCCCGCTCAGCCGTCCCCAGCTGGGCCGAGACCGCGTAACACCCCGTTCGGCCCAGCGGCCCCGGGCCCTTTTCCGGATCGGCCGGACCGGCGCGGCCGAAGAAGGTCTCCTCAGCCCTTCGTCCACGGGGCGCCGGGGACGACCGTCCGCACCCTCGTCGCCACGAAGTCCACCGTCGCGTAGTGGCCCGGCGACATCCGGGCCGTGACACGACGGAGATTGCCGTCGGCGTCGATCCAGTAGGTGAGAGTGGAGTCGTCGGCGGGGCTCGCGGAGACGCTCTGGGTGGGGCGCGGGCCGGAGAAGACGCCGTAACCGTGGCCGTCCAGACGTTCGTCGCGCAGCCACAACGGACCCGAACGGGCGAGGAGCGCCGCGTTGTCGGGCCGGTCCGCGGCCACGGACACCACCAGGCGCAGGGCTCGGTCCAGGGGAGCCGTGGAGTAGGGGCGGCGGGTCCACTCCTCGCGCTTGAGGGTGCCGGCCCTGCGCACGGCCTGCGCGGCGGTCGTCACGATGTCCGGGGCGGGGGGCCTGGTCCTCGTTCGGCCGGGCTCGGCGCCGGGCGCCGCAGCCGGCGGGCGGGCCACGGCGATGCCCTCCTGGTCCCAGGCGAGCAGGCCCTGCACGGTCCGGGTGTCGTCGACGATCTCGTACGCGCCCACGGCCCGGTGCGCATGGTGGTCGACCACCGCACGCACCGTGATCGTCCCGTCCCCCGTCTCCGCCGCGGGCAGCCGCACCGTCACCTCCGCAGGACTCGCCTCGTACGCGCGGAAGCGGGCCAGTGCCAGGCGCTGGGCCTCGTCCGCCGAGACCGGGTGCGGGGACGTGCCTCCGTTGCCGGGGAGCAGCAGCAGGAGGGCGGTCAGGGCGCCCGCCAGCGCCGTCGTGGCCGCGATCGCCGCCACCCAGATCTTCTTGCGCGGCTCGCGCGGCTTGCCCGGCTCGCGCGGCGGTTGCGGCTCGGGGAGCTCGTGAGGCTCGTGAGGAGAGAAGCGCATGCTTGTCTCTACCTGCGGACGGGCTCTCCACCGGTCGACTCCGCTGGACGGGCCGCGCCGGGTCACTCTCCCGGGTGAGGCGGGCGGGGCTACACCGCCAGTATCGCCCGGACCGTCTTGCCGCCGACGCCCGTGTTGACGACCTCGAAGCGGTGGGCGAGCTGCTGGACCATCGCGAGACCGCGGCCGCTTTCGGCGTCGGTGTCCACCAGGCCGACCCGGGGGCGGCCGGGGCTGTCGTCATGGACCTCGACGGTCACCTCGCCGCCCTGTCCCAGCTGCAGCCGCAGGCGGCAGCCCGTACGGCCGTGCCGGACGGCGTTGGCGACGAGCTCCGAAGCGATGAGCGTGGCGTCGTCGACCTGGTCGGCGGTCGGCGCCGCCGTCCGCGGACGCGGACGGGTCAGGAACGCCGAGGTCAACCTGCGGGCCCTGCCTGCCGAAACGGCCGCGCGCGGCAGTGTGTACTCCACGCGGGCGGTCAGTCGGACGGCGCGCTGCTGCGCACGCATGACAACCTCACTTCCCCTCCCAGGACAACCGGTACCCGGCGACCGGACCCCCGCCGGCCGGGACCCGCGCACATGGTGCACGGCCGGTCCTGCCCTCGGGTGATGCCCACCCCCGGCGATCGGCAACCAGGGGCGGAGGTCACAAAGCCGCCAAGGATGTACAGAGTTGCTGGTGGTTCACGGCAGAGTTGCCGGGGGTTCACGGCCCGTTGTCGAGGAGGCGGAAGTCCGCGTAGTCGAAGCCGGGGGCCACCACGCAGCTGACCAGGACCTCTCGGTCGCCGGTCGGGCGGGCGGACTGCCAGACGTGGCCGGGGACCAGGACCTGCGGGCGCTCGCCGCTTTCCAGGGCGGGGCCCAGCCGGAGGACCGCCGGCTCCGCGTCCGGGGCTTCGCCGTCGCCGCCGAGGAGCAGGTCGAGGGGGCCGCCACGGTGCCACAGCCACAGTTCGTCGGAGCGGACCGTGTGCCAGGCGCTGGTCTCCCCGGGGGACAGCAGGAAGTAGATGGCGGTGGCGGCGGCCCGGGGACCCGGGTAGCCGTCGGGGTGGAAGTCCCGCGCGGCCCTCCATGTCTCCACGAACCAGCCGCCCTCGGGATGCCTCCGCATGCCCAGCGCGGCGGCCGTTGCCGGTTTCTCCGGATCGGTGCTCGTGTTCACTTTCCGTCCTTCCGTCCTTCCGTTCGAAAGTTCTCCGACCACTCCCGTGAAGCCGTACCCAAGGAGGAGTGACCGGGAGGAGTGACCCCTCCCCCTCTTCAGGCCTCTTCAGGCCGGATATGCGTGCGTCTGGGCGGCCTTCACCGTCGCCCAGACCGGCGCCCCGGTGTGCAGGTCGAGCTCGGCCGCGGCGACCGTCGTCAGGTCCGCGGCGAGCGCGAGCTCTCCGGTGAGGTCCGCGCGGATCTGGTCGCCGTGCGTCTCCAGGCCAGCGACCTCGCACCGCCACAGGTTGCGCGCGCTGGAGCCGGTCGGACGGTCGCGGTACAGCGTGACGGCACTGGGCGGGAACGCCACGAAGACGGGCCCGGCCAGGTCCTCGGTCGTGGTGATCGCCGGACCCGTGTCCAGCCGTACGGTGTGGCCCTCGGCCGCGCCCCGGTAGAGGTTCAGGCCGACGAGCTGGGCGATGTAGTCCGTGCGCGGGTGGCGGGCGATGTCCGACGGTGTCCCCTCCTGGACCACCCGGCCGTGTTCGACGACGACCAGCCGGTCGGCGAGCACCATCGCGTCCAGCGGGTCGTGCGTCACGAGTACGGCGACGGCCTCGAAGTCGCTGAGGTGGCGCCGGAGTTGGGAGCGCACATCGAGGCGGGTGCGGGCGTCCAGCGCGGCGAGCGGCTCGTCGCGTACAGCTCGGGCGGCGGGAGCGTGCGGGCGTACGACCTGCTGGTGGGCGCCAAGTCCGTGATCGGCTTCCAGATGGCCCGGATCGCCCGGAACGAGCCGGGGCGGTACGAGCGGTGGCGCGAGGAACTGTGGCGACTGTTCGCGGAGGGAGCCCTGCGGCCCGCCGTGCACGGGGAGTTCGCCCTGGAGGACGCGGCGAAGGCGCACGCGGCGATCGAGTCACGGAGCAACCTGGGGAAGGTGGTGCTGCGCCCCTGACGGACGCGTTCAGATTTGGCGTGAACACGACCGGTGCTCGCTTCTTGTGGGGCCGCTGAGAGCCCAAGTAGCGTCTGTGGCACACACATTGGACGTCCGATGTCGGATGTCGGATGTCGGATGTCCGGATCCCCCTGGTTGCCCAGCCACACGAAGGGCAGGTCGCACCATGTCGGCACGTCTGCGCGCACGTCTCAGATCGACCCTGACCGCCGTCCTCACGGCCGCCGCGCTGTGCGTGCTCGCGCTGCCGAGCCCCGCGAGGGCCTCCGCGACCGACGCGTCCGGTGGGTCCGGCGCGTCCGGTGCGTCCGGTGCGTCGTTCGAACAACAGGTGCTCTTCAGGGCCTCCCAGGATCCCGGCTACGCCTGCTTCCGCATCCCGGCCGTCGTGCGGAGCACCCACGGCACCCTGCTGGCGTTCGCCGAGGGGCGCGTGCACGACTGCGGCGACGCGGGTGACATCGACATCGTCGTCAAGCGGTCGACCGACGGCGGCCGGACCTGGGGACCCCTCCAGGTCGTCAACGAGGGCGCGGGCGACACCCACGGCAACCCCGCCCCGATCGTGGACCGCGAGACCGGTCGCATCGTGCTGGCGGAGACGTACAACACGGGCCGCGCGGACGGGCGCGGCTGCGACGTCCCCTGCGACCGCACCCCGCATCTCCAGTACAGCGACGACGACGGCCTCAGCTGGTCCGCACCGCGCGACCTGAGTGCCGAGATCCTCCCGCCGAACTGGAACTCCTGGTACGCGACCGGCCCTGTGCACGGCATCCAGCTGACCCGTGGCAGGCACGCCGGGCGGCTCGTCTTCGGCGTCAACACCGAGACCTGGAACGGCAGTCGGGTCACCGCCAACAACGCCGCCCTCATCACCAGCGACGACGGTGGCGACCACTGGCGGATCGGCGCGAGTGACTCCTGGCCGATCGCGGAGGACGGCACCTTCCGTCAGAAGCCGTCCGAGCTGACGCTCACGGAACGCGCCGACGGGTCCGTCCTCGTCAGCGGGCGCGAGCAGGACGGCACCGACCTCGGCCACCGCACCCAGACCGTCAGCCGTGACGGCGGTGACAGCTTCACGGCGCCCTTCCGCGACCTCCCCGGCCTCTACGCGCCCCAGGTCCAGGGCTCCGTACTCCGCCTCGGCGACCGCGTCCTGCTGGCCTGTCCCGGCGACCCCGACCGCCGCAGGACCATGATGATCCGCTCCTCGTACGACGGCGGGCGCACCTGGGACAGCGTGGACCGCGGCACGGTCGTGACCACCGACTGGTCGGGCTACTCCGACCTGGTGGGGATCGGCGGCGGCGCCGTGGGGCTGCTGTACGAGGGCGGCGCGGTCGACGCACGTGACGAGGTCCGCTTCGCCCGCTTCACCGAGGACTGGCTCACCCCGCGCCGCGGCCCCGACCCGACGACCGACGACCTCGCCCGGCACGCCGAACCGGCCGCGGTCCTCGGCGG
>LRTP01000525.1 GCA_001550305.1 Streptomyces diastatochromogenes | reverse complement strand
CCGTCGTGGGCCGGCATCGATCCGGCCCGCCCCCCTGCGCGTCGGTGGCGATCGAGCCCGCGCACGGCGACACCGCTCGTGGGGGACGACCCGGCGCTCCGTTCAACGCGCCGGGCGCGGACATGGGCGCCATGGCGCAGGTCGCTCGCCGTGGAGCGTGTCGTCCGCCCGCGGTGACCCAACACTCCATCTCCTTCCCGCGCCTCCGTCGACTCACCTCGGTCATGTCAACTCCCGCGACCACAGGGGCAGTTGTGATGTTTTCGCTACCTGGCCGAAACCAAGATTCAGTGTGCGGAATCGCAGCGCCGCGACCATTTGCGTGCGAGGCTGACCCGTGAGGCATATGACCTGAGGGCTCTTGACCGTGTCCAAGAGGGATGTCGCACGGTTGGGGAAGGGGCGGGGAGGATGTGCCGTAGATGTGGAGAGGGCCCCGGCACCTTACGGCGCCGGGGCCTGTCCTCCCCTGTGCTGACCCGGAGCCCCGAGCTCCCAGGGTCATCCCCTACGGACCGATTTCCCCGAGTGGTCCGCCTCCCGCTGAAGATCTCCCCTCGGCGGCGGCGGTCAATCCCCGAGTGTGGTCACTCGAACGAGGGGTGTTGCCGCCGAGAGGAGTATTTTCGAATACTCATTCGATAACCTGGCGGCGTATCACAGGCAAATCGGGTACACGTAGAGCAACACATCAGCAGACTCAACGGCACGAAAGCGGCACGACAGCAGCAGCAAGCGCGGCAGGAAGCGCGGCAGGAAGCGGTACGAGTGGACCGGCCGACTCGAGCGGGAGCGAGCGGTCCGAGCGAGCTAGGGGGGTGCCAGACCTATGGTGCGGCGCATCGACGTGACGGGCGCGGGCGGCCTACGGCTCGCTGCCTGGGAGTTCGCCGATCCTCCCAAGAGCGACCCGCCCAGGACCCCGCCCGCCCCCGGCGTGCTGCTTCTGCACGGCCTCATGGGCCGCGCCTCCCACTGGGCGTCCACCGCCCGCTGGCTCTCCGAGCGGCACCGCGCGGTCGCCCTGGACCAGCGCGGCCACGGCCAGAGCGACAAGGCGCCGGAGGGGCAGTACACACGCGAGGCGTACGTCGAGGACGTCGAGGCCGCTCTCGAGCAGCTGGGTCTCGCCCCGACCGTCCTCATCGGCCACGCGATGGGTGCGCTGACCGGCTGGCAGCTCGCCGCCAAGCGCCCCGACCTCGTCCGCGGGCTGATCATCTGCGACATGCGGGCCTCCGCGTTAGGGGCCGCGTCGCAGCGTGAGTGGGAGGACTGGTTCAAGGCCTGGCCCACGCCCTTCGCCACGCTCGCCGACGTACGGAAGTGGTTCGGCGAGGACGACCCCTGGGTGGAGCGCCCGAACCCGTCCCGCGGCGAGTTCTACGCCGAGGTGATGCACGAGTCCGCCGACGGCTGGCGCCCGGTCTTCGAACCCGAGCAGATGCTCAAGTCCCGCCAGACCTGGGTGTACGACGCCCACTGGGAGGAGCTCGCCCAGGTCCGGTGCCCCGCACTGGTCGTACGGGGTCTGGACGGCGAGCTCGGCCGGGCCGAGGCCCAGGAGATGGTCCGCGTCCTGCCGCACGGCCAGTACGCGGAGGTGGCCGACGCCGGTCACCTCGTGCACTACGACCAGCCGGAGGCGTGGCGCGCCGCGATCGAGCCCTTCCTCGACGGCGTACTCACCGGCCAGGACCGCTAGGACCTGTCCGGCGGATCATGGCGCGGCCGCGGGCCGCCGACCGAGCAGCTCGCGCTCCCCGTCGCCTCCCCGTCGGCCTCCCCGTCGCTCTCCCCGCCCGCTCAGCCCTTGCTGACCGCCGCCAGGATCTCCGGCAGCCGTCGGGCCGTCCGCGGCGCCGCCATCCGCAGCCCGAACGCCGTGGTCAGCGCCCCGTATCCGGCCCCCAGCGGCAGCAGCAGCCAGCTCCACCGGTCCCCGTCCGCCGTCACGTTCAGCCAGATCGTGAGGGCGATGACGGGAGCGGTCAGCAGCGCCGCCGAGACCATTCCGCCGAAGATGGCGATCCAGGCGAGGCCCGCCTGCCCGGGGGCCACGTTCTTGTAGCCCTCCTGCGGGATCGAGTACGGGAAGCGGGCCGAGGACCAGGCGCCGGTCGCCAGCATCGCGCCGAGCAGCGCGAAGGACAGGCCGAGCACCTCGGGCAGCTTGGACCAGTCGTCGAGCATCGCCGTCGTCAGCACGGTCACGAGGGTCGCGTACGGCAGGGTGATCACCAGCAGCGCCAGCGCACGCCCGCGCAGTTCGACGTACGCGTCGTGCGGGGACGCGATGGTCATCGCGACCATCCAGAAGGCGGAGGTGTCCTGACCGAACTGGTTGTACATCTGGATGCCGAGCATCCCGGCCGCGAAGCACGCGAAGTAGATCGAGCCGGTGCCCTGGAGGGCGTTGAACACGGGCACGATCAGCCCGATCGCCAGCGAGGTCACCCACGCGGCCTTCGTCTTCGGGTCGCGCCACACGTACCGCAGGCTGCGCTCCATCACGGTCCCGGTGCGCCCCGGGGGCAGCATCCGGCGCAGCCCGCCCGTCGGAATCCGCTCCCGCGCCGCGCTTTCGCCCGCCTGCAACGTCGATCCGTCCGGGGAGGTCATCAGCCGGGTCAGGTGCCTCGACCAGAGCGCCAGCAGCCCCACCAGCGCCGCCACGCTCAGGACGAGTTGGGCGACCCCCATCGCGTACGAGCCCCTGCTCATCGAGTCCACCGCGCCGATCGCCGACCCGGGCGGCACCCAGCGCAGCACGTCCGCCGCCGGGTCGAGCCGGGACAGTCCGCCCGCCGAACCGAGCCGCTGCGCGCCGAAGTTGACGAGCTGCGCGCCGATCGCGACGACGAGGCCGCTCAGTACGGCCAGGTCGCGGCCCTTGCGGCTGGACAGCAGCCGGATGTTGGCGGCGGCGACGGCCCGCGCGAGGGCCACACAGACGAGCAGCGCCAACGGCACGGCCACGACACCGGTGACGTACGCCGCCGTGCCGTGCGCCACGGAGATCACGGAACCGACCAGCAGGCACAGGGTGAACAGCGGTCCGATACCGACCAGCGAGGCCACGAGCAGCGCCCGGACCAACGGGTGCGGTCGCAACGGCAGCATGACCAGGCGCGTCGGGTCGAGGGTCTCGTCGCCGCTGGGGAAGAACAGCGGCATCACGGCCCAGCCGAGGGCCATGACCGCGATCAGCAGGACGGTGACGGACGCGGCGTGCGCGTTGCCCCGCAGGGCGATGAGGCCGAGCAGTTGGAGGGCGGCGAAGAGGAGGACCACGACGACCGAGGTGATGTACGCGGCCCGCCGCCCGGCCGACTGCCGCAGCCCGTTGCGCAGCAGCGACAGCTTCAGCCGTACGACGACGGGGGTGATCGAGGCCTCGGAGGAGACTCCGGAGGTGCTCGTGCTCATCGCGCCGCCCCGCCGCCCAGCCAGTCCAGGTCGAACCCGCGGTCGCGGCCCTGTGCGCCGACCAGTTCCAGGAACGCCTGCTGGAGGGAGGGCGCGTCGCCGCGGACCTCCGCGAGCGGGCCGTGCGCGCGGATGCGCCCCGCGACCATGACGGCCACCCAGTCGCACAGCGATTCGACGAGTTCCATGACGTGGGAGGAGAAGACGACCGTGGCGCCCGATGCCGTGTAGCGCTCCAGGACGCCGCGGATGGTCTGCGCGGAGACGGGGTCGACGCCCTCGAACGGCTCGTCGAGGAAGAGGACCTCGGGGTTGTGGAGGAGAGCGGCGGCGAGGCCGATCTTCTTGCGCATGCCCGTCGAGTAGTCGACGACGAGTTTGTGCTGGGCGCCCGCGAGGTCGAGGACGTCGAGGAGCTGGGTGGTGCGCTTGTCGACCTCGGCGCCGGGCAGGCCGCGCAACCGGCCGGTGTAGGCGAGGAGCTCACGCCCGGAGAGTCGTTCGAAGAGCCGTAGGCCCTCGGGGAGTATGCCGATGCGGGCCTTCACCGCCGCCGGGTCGCGCCAGACGTCATGGCCGACGACCTCGACGCCGCCCTGGTCGGGCCTGAGCAGCCCGGTCACCATCGAGAGGGTGGTCGTCTTGCCCGCGCCGTTGGGCCCTACGAGCCCGATGAACCGCCCCGCGGGCAACTCCAGATCGATCCCGGCGACGGCGACCTGCTCCCCGAACCGCTTCCAGAGCCCCTGCACACGTACGGCGGGAACGTCTGCCCCTGTTTGCTCGGCCATGTGAGCACCCTAAGGGCGAGTGCCCTGCTTTTAGGCTTTCAGGGGCGCGAGGAACTGCGCGACCAGCCACGACGAACCCGCAGTGAAAGGACGACGCCCAACCGGCGTTACCGATCCCTGCCGCACGCATAGGCAAGCGGCGAGATCAATTCCTCCGCGTCCGGCAGCCACCGATTCGCCGGCGTCGGCCGGCAGGCCCACTGCACCGCACCCCGCGAACCGAACCGGGTGGGCGGAGCCGCCACGTACGAGCCCTCGCCCAGGGTGACCAGGTCGAGCGAGGCGGGCGGCCAGCCCAGTCGGCGTACCAGGTCGGGGACCTTCACCGCCGCGCCGGGAAGGACGAAGAAGTGCATGCGCCGGTCCGGCGTGCACGTCACCGGCCCCAGCGTCAGCTCCATCCGCTCCATGCGGGCGAGCGCGAGGAACCCGGCCGTCTCCGGCACGTCGATCGCGTCGAACGTACGCCCGGTGGGCAGCAGGATCGACGCGTTCGGCTGCTTCGACCACATTCGGCGCACGACGGTCGCACTGCCCGTCGCCTGCGTCGCCCAGTCCTCGCGTGCCGCGTGTGCGCCCGGCGTGGGGCAGGTGGCCCCGCCGCAGGAGCAGCGTTGCATCCCCTCGACGGCCTCCAGCCACGTGCCCGGGAACACGTCCCAATGGCGTTCTTCGGCATATCGCACGGCGGTGTCAAGCAATGATTCGCCACGCTGCTTCGGGATTTGGACGGCCTCGGGCCCCGCGATGGTCTCTTCCACGATGAACACAACTCTAGCTGCCACAGGGGGTTACGGGGGTCCCGTGCGCGGGGGAGGGGCATCGTTCCCGCGTGTGGGGCGCATGGATGCACGGGTGGGGGCGCGCAGGGGGAATGACAGCGGGTCGTGGGTAACCAGGGGTGGGGTCGGGGCAACCGCCCTTACCCCGGCAATCCTCACATGTCTCGCATCTTCGGTATGTCGGCGGGGCATTGATCTTCATGGCCGACTTCCTTCGCCGTGGTTGGCCGATGAGGACACGTCAACTCGGTGCGTGGGCAGGCACCGCAGCCACAGGGGGTACGCCATGGCCGCAAGGCCTCTCGTCGCCAGGCAGCCGAACGAACGGCTGCAGGCGCTCATCCAGGAAGCGGGCTGTTCCAACGCCGGCCTGGCCCGCCGGGTCAACATGTGCGGCGCCGAGCACGGCCTCGATCTGCGCTACGACAAGACCTCGGTGGCGCGCTGGTTGCGCGGTCAGCAGCCGAGGGGGCGCGCTCCCGCGATCATCGCCGAGGCGCTCGGTCGCAAGCTGGGCCGTACGGTCACGATCGACGAGATCGGCATGGCCAACGGCAAGAACCTCGCGTCGGGCGTGGGGTTGCAGTTCTCGCCGACCGTCCTCGGCGCCATCGAGCAGGTGTGTGAGCTGTGGCGCAGTGACGTCGGGCGCAGGGACTTCCTGTCCGGCTCGTCCGTCGCCGCCTCCGCGCTCGTCGAGCCGAGCCGCGACTGGCTGATCTCCGCGCCGGACTCGCAGGTGGCGCGTGCGGCGGGTCCGCGGGTCGGGCTCTCGGACGTGGCGGCGGTCCGTGCGATGACCCAGGCGCTCACGGACCTGGACCACCAGTACGGCAGCGGGCATGTGCGCCCGGTCGTCGTGCACTACCTCAACAGCGTGGTCTCCGGGCTGCTCGCGGGTTCGTACCGGGAGGGTGTCGGACGCGAACTCTTCTCGGCGGTCTCGCGGTTGACGGAACTCGCGGGCTACATGGCCATCGACACCGGTCAACCGGGTCTCGCCCAGCGGTACTACATCCAGGCGCTGCGGCTCGCCCAGGCGGCCGGGGACCGGGGATACGGCGGGTACGTGCTGGCCGCGTCCATGAGCCACCTGGCGGCGCAGCTCGGCAACCCGCGCGAGATCGCGCAGTTGGCGCGCGCGGCGCAGGAGGGGGCGCGGGGGCGGGTGACACCGCGCGCGGAGTCGATGTTCGACGCCGCGGAGGCGCGCGGGCACGCCCTGATGGGCGACGCGCGCGCCGCTCAGGTGGCGTCCGGGCGTGCGATCACCGCGCTCGAGGGCGCCGACGCGGCCTCGGGGGACGACCCGACGTGGATCGCGCATTTCGACGAGGCCTATCTCGCCGACGAGTTGGCGCACTGCCACCGTGACCTGGGTCAGGCGGAGGCCGCCGCGCGCTGCGCCGAGGAGTCCCTCGCCGGGCATCCGGAGTCGCGGGCCCGCCGCCGGGCCATCGGTTACGTCCTGCTGGCCACCGCGCAGGTCCAGCAGCGCGAGGTGGAACAGGCGTGCCACACGGGTCTGCGCGCGGTCGAACTCCTCGGCACGCTCCGCTCCAACCGCGGCGCCGAGTACCTGGACGACTTCCAGCAGCGTCTGGAGCCGTACCGGGACGAGGCGGTGGTACGGGAGTTCGGGGCGCGGCTGGAGTTGCAGGCGGCGGCGTGAGTGGATCGTGTGCGCGCCGGTGAACACGCGGTGTGCACGCGCGTGAACGCCGAGCCAACGAAGGCGCCTGGAGTGGGAGGAGTCAGATACAGCGCACAGTGGGGCGTATTCGTTACCCCGGTCACAGGGGGCGGGGGTAACGCCCTGTGCTGCGTGGCACGGGCGCGTGGGGACCCGGTAGCGTGAGCCGACGATTCCGAAGGTCCCCCATTAGTAGGAGTCCCGGTGACGCAGAGTGGACAGGGCGAGCAGCCCTCGGCGCGCACGGCGCGCGAAGGCATCGTGCTGCCCTCCGACGGCGGCGAACCGCTGTTGCCGGGCATGACGGGCGACCGGGCCGTTCCGGCGGCCCCGGCGATCCCGGCGGGCGGTCAGACCTGGGACCAGCCGTGGGGACCGGACCCGTCGGCGGCACCGGCCCCGCAGCCCGCCGAGGGCTGGGGAGCGCCCGTGAACGGCACCCAGACGTGGAGCGGCTCCGAGCCGTCCCCGTCCGGCGCCCCCACCCCGGACTGGGGCGGTCACGACCCGTCCACCCAGACCTGGGCCGCGCCCGAGCAGCCGGCGCAGGGCTGGGGCGCCGCCCCCGCCCAGCAGCAGGGCTTCCCGGCCCAGCAGGCCCCCGGCGGCCCGCTCCCGGCCGAGGGCACCCAGCCGCCGTCGTACGGGGAGCAGCGACCGTACGGGGAGCAGCCGCCGTCGTACGGCGGCCAGGAGACGTCCTCCTACGGAGGCCCACAGGATCCGGCGTACGGCGGCCACCAGGGCGGTGCCGTACCCCCGCAGCAGCCGCAGGGCGCGCACGCCGCCGCGCTGCCGCCCG
>LRTP01000524.1 GCA_001550305.1 Streptomyces diastatochromogenes | reverse complement strand
CGGTCGGCGACGAAGGCGACCCGGTCCGACCAGGGGGCCGCCGTCGCGCGCAGCGCCGGGTCGCCGTCCCCGTCCCCGTCCAGGGACAGCAGCAACCCGCGACCGGTGCGCAACAGTTCGGTCGTACGGCGCCGCGCGCCACCCTCCGCGGGCTCCAGCCACGCGTCCGGCAGCCGCCGCCCGAGCAGCGGGTGTTCGTCGGAGTGGATCTCGGGGCCCTCGACGTCGTACCGGATGCCGAGGCCGCTGATCATCCCGGCGAGGTGCTGTCGTACGCCGTCCAGGGTGACGAGTTCGGTGAGCAGGGCGCGGGCGGGTTCGACCTCCGGGCCGCCGAGCAGGAGCTCGACCTGGGCCCGGATGTTGGCGAGGACCTGGCGGCCCACGGTGTGGCGCTCGGCGTGGTAGGTGTCCAGGAGGTCCTCGCCCGCGCTGCCGCGGACGACGGCGGCGAGCTTCCAGCCGAGGTTGAAGGCGTCCTGGACGCCCAGGTTGAGGGCCTGTCCGCCGCTCGGCATCTGCCGGTGCGCCGCGTCCCCGGCGAACAGGACGCGACCGTGCCGATAGTGGGCGAGCTGCCGGTTGGCGTCGCCGAAGGCGTTGACCCACAGGGGGGTGCCCTGGCTGATGTCCTCGCCGGTGACGCGCTTCCAGACGTCGGTGACCTCCGCGAAGTCCGGTTCGGCGCCGCCGCGTTCGGCGGCGGGGCGCCCGAACTCGTGGACCATCACCCGGGTCACCCCCTCGCGGGTGGCGGCGATGGCGAGTCCGTGCTCCAGGCGCTGGAAGCGCCGGTCGGCGACCTCGACGCCGGAGACGTCGGCGCGCAGCAGTTCGCGTGCGGCGTCCCGGCCCGGGAAGGGGGCCCGGACCAGGCGCCGTACGGTGCTGTCCTCGCCGTCGCAGCCGACCAGGTAGCGGGCCCGGATACGGACGGGACCGTAGGGACCGATGGCCTCGGCCTCCACCCCGCCCCGCCCGACTCCGCCCCGCCCGGCCCCCTCGCTCTTCGCTTCCAGGGACAGCAGCTGGTGCCGGCGCCGCAGATCGGCGCCCAGCACGGCGGCCCGCCGCTGCAACAGCTCCTCGGTGCGGGTCTGCGCGACCTTCCACTGCCCGGGGTACGAACTGGGCAGCGTCAGGTCCAGCGGTACGCCGCCGAAGTGACCGCGCGGCTCGCACGGCGGCGTACCGAGCTCGTCCAGCAGCCCGCGGGAGTCGAGGATCTCCATCGTGCGGGCGTGCAGGGTGGAGGCCCGGGATTCGGTGGTCGGGCCGGGGCGCTGGTCGACGACGACCACCTCGGCGCCGCCCAGCCTCAGCTCGGTGGCGAGCATCAGCCCGGCGGGGCCCGCTCCGACCACGAGGACGTCGGTGTCCAGGATGGTCGTGTCGGTGTCCTGATGGTCCGTCGTCATCGTCAACGCCTGTTCTCTGCGAAGGCCTTGGCGTGGGTGAGGGTGGCCCGGCTGTTGGTGGACAGGGCCGTGTGGACGTACTCGCGGGCGTCGGCGACGGTGGCCCCGCAGCCGAGGATGCTCTCGATGTTGTCCGTGTTGAGGGTGACGGTGTGCTGGGAGGTCGCCGCGACGCCCTGGTCGGTGTCCTCGAAGGTCCAGTGACCGGTGTGCAGGGTCATCAGCGCGGGGAGCGTGACCTGCTTGTACGCGATGCGCTGGTGCGGGAAGGTCACCCGGTAGGACTTGGTGGTGTGGACGGAACCGTCCTTGGCCCGGGTGTCCATCTCCAGGGTCTGGAGCCCCACGGTGTCCTCTTCCAGACGGACCGTGGCGACGTGCGGCAGGCGCTCCGACCACAGGTTCGCCTCGTTGATGAAGGCGTACACGTCCTTCGCCGAACCGTCGACGTAGACGGTGTCCTCGAAGGAGAAGGTCACCTCCTCCGCCGCGTGCGCGAACTCGACGTTCTTCTTCAGCGCGGCCAGCTCGGAGCGGCTGTTCTTGTCGACGGCCTCGTCGATCCACAGGAGGTCGTGCGGGTCGTCGTCGACGGCGCGGTAGTCGTGCTGCAGCCGTACCCGGGACTCGTTCTCGCCGAGCGGCTCGATGATCCAGGTGCCGCCCATCGCGGCGACCGGCGGGGCGGTCACCTCCTGGCGGAAGGTGATGCGCAGGGCCTCGGGGTCCAGTTCGCGGCGCGAGGTCCAGTTCTTGGCCTCGCCGTTGGCGGTGGCCCAGATCCGTATCCGCTCCTGGGAGCCGTCGTGCTCCACGCGGTCCACGTGGATGGTGGGCGGGAAGATCCGGGGCCAGTTGGTGACCTCCGCCAGCAGCCGGTACACGGCCGGTGCGGGCGCGGCGATCGTGATCTCGTGCTCTACCTCACGGGTCGTCATGACGCTTTCTTCTCCATGGCTGGGTACGGGCTGCCGGTCGGTGGGGGTGCTCAGAAGTTGCCGAGTCCGCCGCAGACGTTGATGGCCTGCGCGGTGACCGAGGCGGCCGTGTCGGAGGCGAGGTAGGCGACCATGCCGGCGACCTCCTCGGGGGTGGAGTAGCGGCCGAGCGGGATCTTGGCCTGGAACTTCTCGAGAATGGCGTCCTCGGAGGTGTCGTAGGCGGCCGCGTATCCGGCGCGCACGCGCTGGGCCATCGGCGTCTCGACATAGCCGGGGCAGACGGCGTTCACGGTGATGCCGGTGGGGGCCAGCTCATTGCCGAGGGCCTTGGTGAAACCGACCACGCCGTGCTTCGAGGCGGAGTAGGGGGCTCCCAGGACCACGCCCTGCTTGCCGGCCGTGGAGGCGATGTTGATGATGCGGCCACGGCTCTTGTGGCGCATGCCGCCGGTGTTGAGCACCTCCCGCGTCAGCCGGAACACGCTGTTGAGGTTGGTGTCGATGACATCGGTCCACAGCTCGTCCTCGATGTCGGCGGTGACGCCGCCACCGGACCGGCCGGCGTTGTTGACCAGGACGTCGACGGTGCCGAAGCGGTCGACCGCGGCCTGCACGAAGGCGCCGACCGAGGCGGGGTCGCGGACGTCGAGGACCGTGCCGTCGGCGTCGATGCCCTCCTCCTGGAGGATCTTGACGGTCTCGGCGACGTTGTCCGCACTGCGGGCGCCGATGAACACGCGGTGGCCGGCCGCGGCCAGCGCCCGCGCGGACGCGAGGCCGATACCGCTGGTGGCCCCCGATATGAGAGCGACCCGCTTTTCCAGCGTTGACATGTGCTTCCTCTCCCTCTTGTGCTGCGGGGGTGCGGCGGTACCGGACCGGACGAGGTCAGGTGAAAGGTTTCGCCCGGTCCGGGAACGCCGTCGGGCGTCAGGCGGCGGCGGGCTCGTCGGCGCCGAACTGCTGGTTCACGGCCTCGATGAGGGCGCGCGGGGTGTCGGCGTCGGTCAGCAGGTCCTCGTCGAGGACGATCCCGTACTCGCGCTCGATACGGCTGCCGGTCTCCAGGAGCGCCAGCGACTCGTAGCCGAGGACTTCGAAGGGCTCGTCGAGGATGTCGCCGTCGAGGTCGACGCCCTCGTCGACACCGGCGCCCTCCTGGAGGATGCGGCGCAGGTCGTCCAGGGTGAATTCCGAAGTGGACACGTGGGTTCCTTCCCAGGTCGAAATGGATCGTTCAGTCGGGGGTCTCGGGGGTCTCGGGGGCGTTGGGGGCAGGGGGAGTGCCGGTCAGTCGACGGCGCGGACCACGACGGCCGAGTTGAAGCCGCCGTAACCGCGGGCCAGGACCAGGGCGGTGCGCACCTGGGCGGTGCGCGACTGGTTGAGGACCAGGTCGAGGCCGTACTCCTCGTCGGGGTTGATGTGGACCGTCGGAGGGATGAGGCCCTCCTCGATGGCCAGCAGCGCGGTGGCGACGTCGAGCGGGGCCGCGCCGGAGTACAGCCGGCCCGTCATCGTCTTGGGCGCGGTGACCGGGACACCCCGGACCCCGAAGACCGCCGAGATCGCGTCGGCCTCGACACGGTCCAGCTCCGGCACGCCCGCCGCGTCCGCGAAGACCACGTCGACGTCCTCGGGGGCGGTGCCCGCGTCGGCGAGGGCGAGTTCGATCGCCTTGCGCAGGGCGGGCTCGCGGTCGCTGCCGGGCCGCGGGTCGAACGTCGAGCCGTAGCCCGCGATCTCGCCGTAGATCTTGGCGCCGCGCGCGCACGCCGACTCGGCCGACTCCATGATCAGGATGGCGCCGCCCTCGCCCGGTACGTAACCGGCCGCGTCGGCGTCGAAGGGCAGGTAGGCGCGGGTCGGCTCGTCGCTGGTGCTCAGCCGGTCGCCGGCCATCTGCGCCACCCAGCCCCAGGGGCAGATCGACGCGTCGACGCCCCCGGAGACGATCATCGGGGTGCCCTTGCGGATGAGCCGCCGGCCGTGCGCCACCGCGTCGAGACCACCGGCCTCGTCACTGACGATGACGCCGCTGGGGCCCTTGAGCCCGTTGCGGATGGATATCTGACCGCTGTTGACGGCGTAGAACCAGGCGAAGGACTGGTACGCGGACACGTACTGGCTGCCCTGGCTCCACAGCTTCTCCAGCTCGCCCTGTCCGAACTCGAAGCCGCCCGAGGAACTGGCCGTGACGACGCCCATGTCGTACTCGGGCAGGTCCTTGGGGTCGATGCCCGCGTCCGCGAGCGCCCACTCGGCGGCGACCAGCGCCATCCGGGTCATGTGGTCGGTCTGCGGCAGCAACCGGCTCGGCAGCACGTCCGCGGCGACGAAGCCGGGCACCTCGCCCGCCAGGGTCGACGGGTAGGAGGACGGGTCGAAGCGGGTGACCCGCCCGATACCGTTCTTGCCGGTCCGGGTGGCGGCCCAGTAGTCCTGTGTGCCCAGTCCGTTGGGGGCGGCGATGCCCAGACCGGTCACTACCACCGTGGTGGTCATGCCACGCTCCTCTCGGGACGCGCCAGCACCATGGCGCTCTGGAATCCCCCGAAGCCGCTGCCGACCGTGAGCACCGCGTCGGTGAGCTGCTCACGGGCGACCAGCGGCACGTAGTCGAGGTCGCACTTGGGGTCGGGGGTGGTGAGGTTGGCCGTGGGCGGCACGACGTGGTTCTCCATCGCCAGCGCGGACGCGGCGATCTCGATGGAGCCGATCGCGCCGAGCGAGTGCCCGACCATCGACTTGATCGAGCTGACCGGGGTCCGGTAGGCGTGGTCGCCCAGGCTCCGCTTGAACGCCTCGGTCTCGTGGCGGTCGTTCTGCTTGGTGCCCGAGCCGTGCGCGTTGATGTAGTCGATCTCGGTCGCGTTCATCCTGGCCTCGTCGAGCGCGACCGTGATGGCCTCGGCCATCTCCGCCCCGTCCGGACGCAGACCCGTCATGTGGTACGCGTTCGAGCGCGTCGCATAGCCCGCGATCTCGGCGTAGATGTGCGCGCCGCGCCGCTTGGCGCTCTCCAGCTCCTCCAGGACGAACACGGCGGCACCCTCCCCGAGGACGAACCCGTTGCGGGTCCCGTCGAAGGGGCGCGAGGCGCGCTCGGGTACGTCGTCCCGGGGCGTAGTCGCCTTGATCGCGTCGAAGCACGCCATCGTGATCGGCGAGATCGGGGCGTCGGACGAACCCGTGATCATGACGTCCGCCGAGCCCTCGCGGAGCAGCTCCACGGCGTGCCCGACCGAGTCGATGCCGGACGTACAGCCCGTGGAGACCACCGTGTTGGGGCCCTGCGCGCCCACGGCCCACGCGACCTCGGCCGCGAAGGAGCTGGGGACCAGGTAGTTGTACAGGTGCGGGGCCGTGTAGGCGTGGTCGACCAGGTGGAGCCGGCCGCCGTCGCTGACGACGTTGTACTCCTCGTCCAGACCCATGGTCGCGCCGACCGCGCTGCCGATGGTGACGCCGACGCGGTACGGATCGTAGGCGTCGATGTCGATACCGCTGTCGGCGACCGCGCCACGGGCCGCGACCACCGCGAACTGCGCGGCGCGGTCCATCCTGCGTATCTCCTGCGGGCGCAGTCCGTGCTCCGCGGGATCGAAGTCGATCTCGGCGGCGACCCGGGAACGGAACGGACTGGGGTCGAAGAACGTGATGCGGCGGGTGGCCGTACGGCCCTCGCTCAGCAGGTTCCAGAAGTTCTTCGCCCCGACACCACCGGGGGCGAGCACCTCGATACCGGTGATGACAACTCGTCGGCCGGTCACGCGGACGCCTCCCAGTTGTAGAAGCGTGTGGCCATCGCGTCGGCCGGGGAGCGCCAGGTGGCCGGGTCGTACGCCTCGATGAACGGCTTCAGGTCCTCGCTGATCTGTATGAAACGGGGGTCGTGCCGGGCGTGCTGGATCAGCTCGCCGCCGTTGTCCGCGTCGAAGTCCTGGAGGTGGAAGTACAGACCCCGGTACTGGAAGAGCTGGCGCCGGCGCGTGCCCATGCGGTGCGGCATTTCCGTGTCGTCGAAATCACCGAAAATCTTCGCGACGTCGACGCTCGACCCGGGATCCATCCGAGCCACAATCAGCGTGCTGTACATACGTTTCCCTCTCCTCGGGGCCCACCACACAACAGTTGACGAAAGCTCATTTTCAGTATCTTGGGCGGTACGAGCGGTTTCAATATTCCCCGTGTCAGGGAATTGTCAGACCGGTTCAGAATTGCGCTGGAGAATGCCGGGGAATGCCAGGCAATGCCCCGGGAATTCAGCTGGTGATTTCGCACATGGCGGCGCCCGAGGCGACGGACGCGCCCACTTCGGCGGTGAGGCTCTTGACGATCCCCGAGCGGTGGGCGTTGAGGGGCTGTTCCATCTTCATGGCCTCCAGGACGACGACGAGGTCGCCCTCCTTGACCTCCTGGCCCTCCTCGACCGCGACCTTGACGATCGTGCCCTGCATGGGCGAGGCGAGCGTGTCACCGGAGGCGACCGGGCCCGACCTCCTGGCCGCGCGGCGCTTGGGCTTGGCGCCCGCCGCGAGGCCGGTGCGGGCCAGGGACATGCCCAGCGAGGACGGCAGCGAGACCTCGAGGCGTTTGCCGCCGACCTCGACGACGACGGACTCGCGGCCCGGCTCGTCCTCCGCCTCCGCCACCTCGACGGGGTCGGTGAAGGCCGGGATGTCATTGGCGAACTCGGTCTCGATCCAGCGGGTGTGGACCGTGAACGGGTCGGTGGAACCGGTCAGTTCGGGGGCGAAGGCCGGGTCCTTGACGACCGCGCGGTGGAAGGGCAGCGCGGTGGCCATCCCGCCGATCTCGAACTCCTCGAGGGCGCGGGCGGCGCGCTGGAGCGCCTGCTCGCGGGTGGCACCGGTGACGATCAGCTTCGCGAGCAGGGAGTCCCAGGCCGGACCGATCACGCTGCCGCACTGCACACCCGCGTCCAGGCGGACGCCGGGGCCGGAGGGCGGCGCGAAGGTGGAGACGGTACCCGGGGCCGGGAGGAAGCCCCGGCCGGGGTCTTCGCCGTTGATGCGGAACTCGAAGGAGTGGCCGCGCAGGGCGGGGTCGCCGTAGCCGAGTTCCTCGCCGTCGGCGATGCGGAACATCTCGCGGACGAGGTCGATGCCGGCGACCTCCTCGGTGACGGGGTGTTCGACCTGGAGGCGGGTGTTG
>LRTP01000523.1 GCA_001550305.1 Streptomyces diastatochromogenes | reverse complement strand
TGGCCTCGCCGCGCGGCCTGGCACCTCGGCGACGTGACGTCCACCCGGTGCGCGCGGTCATGCTGCCGCTCGATGTGATGGACGCGGAGGTCACGACGGCGGGGGAGGACCGGTCGGGTTGGGAGTTCAGGTGACTCCCGTTCGACCAGCACTCCTCAAGTTCGGAACAACAACAGCCACTTAGCTTGGCGTTTAACCTCGACCGTTCACCTGACCCGCTGATCTTGGTTCGTTCCCGGGACAGCAGGGCGGCGGTTCTTCACGCTGCGAGGTGTCGAGCAACGTCGCGTGAAGGAACGGCCGCTGGTGAAGAGTCTCGCCGCTGAACAGTCCGCTGACGCCGCGTTGGGCGTCCTGTCCCACTTTCGTGTCGAGTTCTACGACTGCCTCTACACCCGGGCGGATGCGCTCTTCGAGCTCACCGACGCGGTGCTGTGCTCGGACGGGCCAGTGACGTCGCTGGTCGAGCTGACGCTCATGGCCGAGCACCGGCGCGGGCACGGAGCGATGTACGACGCGGTCAACCATGGCTGGCTGGAGCCGCGCCGTCTGCGCAGGCTGCTGACCTCCACGCCGCTGCCGCGTGCCGCCGACGGGCGGATCGTACTCGCGGTGGACGTGAGCAACTGGCTGCGACCCGACGCCCCCACCAGCCCGGAGTCGCTGTTCTGCCACGTCTACGGACGGGGCCGCAGCGCGGATCAGTTCATCCCCGGCTGGCCCTACTCCTTCGTCGCCGCACTGGAGACGGGACGCACGTCCTGGACGGCGGTGCTGGACGCGATCCGGCTGGGGCCGTCCGACGACACCACCGCGGTGACCGCCACCCAACTGCGCGAGGTGGTCACCTGGCTGGTGCACGCCGGGCAGTGGCGGCCGGGCGACGCGGACATCCTCGTCGTCATGGACACCGGCTACGACGTCACGCGCCTCGCCTATGTCCTGGCCGACCTGCCCGCCGAGCTGGTCGGCCGGCTGCGCTCGGACCGCGTCATGCTCCGGGACGTCGGCCCACGCCGCTCCACCCCACGCGGCGGACAGCCCCGCAAGCACGGCGGCGTCCTCCGGGCGTCGCCGGGTCCTCCCCGCGCAGGCGGGGGTGAGCCGTTGCCGCACCCGCCGCCCAAGCTGGGCAACCGATTCCCAATCCGTTTGTCAAAGTAGTGGTCAAGGCCGTAATGGGCGAAGGTGGCCCGCAGATCCCAGCCCACATCGCTGACTACTCTGCCTGGTCGCTGTCGGCAGGCTCCCGGCCGACGCCGGCTGATGGCGTGCTCGCCTCGACTGCGGATCCTGCTGTGCGCCGAGGTTGCCCTGACGGTGACTGTGCTGATGCCGACCGGGCTTGCCTGCGTGCAGGGGTGGGCTCCTCCTGGCAGGAGGAGCCCACTTCGGGGGATGTGTGAGGGGCTATTCCGTGCGCAGGCCCTCCGGGCGCATCATCCGCAGCAGCGGCGGCAGGCTGAGCAGCGTGACCATGCCGACCACGGCCGCGCCCACGCCGGTCATGGTCAGGACGCTCGGCCAGTCCATGGTCACCGGTGTACGGGTCATCTTCAGCAGCACCGAGCCGAGGGTGATACCCACCGTTGTGGCCAGTACGAGGCCGAGTCCGACCGGGAGGGCCGTCTGCCACAGCACCGAGAGGCTTAGCGTGCGGCGCCGGGTGCCGAAGGCGACCAGTGCGGAGAGCAGCTTCCTGCGCTCGCGCAGCTGCTCCAGCTGGGAGACCAGCAGACTCGCGCCGATCAGTGCCAGCACGAAGGCGGAGCCGACGAACAGGCCGGTGCGGATGGAGGCGTATTTGGTGTCCTCCTGGGTCGCCGACCAGCTGTAGGTGTGTGCCAGGGGGTCGATCCGGGCGACGACGTTGCGTATGTACTCCCGTGAGTCCGGCACCGACGGGTCCAGACGCAGGTAGACACCGTCCGAGGACACTGCGGGCGCGGCCTTGGCGGGTAGGGCGGCGGGGGTGACCAGCAGACCGTTGGCGTCCTGCAGTGAGTCCTTGCGCGCGTCCACCACTCGCACGTTCGCCGGAACGGTCCAGGGCACTTCGAGGCCGCGTTCGGCGCCGTCGTACGACGGGTCGATGTAGAGCTGCCGGCCGGGCTTCACCACGGCGATTTCGTCGGCGTTGCTGGGGGAGGTGTAGTGGCTCCTCGTTCGCGTGATGAACACGTCGCCGTCCTTGCAGGAGGGAAGCGTGGCGAGTTCGCGCAGGGCGGTGCAGTTACCTACGGTGAGGCCGTTGCTGTTCTTCGGGTTGCGACGTGCGTCCCCGTACTGCGAGATGGCCGGGGCCACTGCGGCCCGTACCCCCTTGGTGCCGGTGAATTCGCGCTCGATGCCGGACAGCGGCTTGCGGTCGCTGAAGTCGACCTGCATCTGGACCCGGCCGGGGTCCTTTCCGGTGGCCTTGGTGTACTGGCTCTGCGTTCCCGTGAACAGCATCTGCAGGGCGATGGCTCCGGCCACGGCGACGGCGATGCCGTTGACCATGCGTGCGGCGGTTCCGCTGCTCAGCTGCAGCCGCCGTACCGCGAGCTGCCAGGACAGCGCGCCCTTGCCGAGGCGGACGACGACCGCCTCCACGACCCAGGGGAGCAGCGCGGTGATGCCGATCAGCAGCAGCAGCACGCCGCTGATGACGAGGTACTGGTTGAAGTCGCCGTTCTTGCGGCCCTTGTCGATCATCGGGTAGAGCATCGCGAGGCCTGCCAGCGGCGGCAGCAGCCGCCACCACAGCCGGCGGCGGCGCTGCTTGGCCGTGCGCACGACGCCAAGCGGTTCCACCATCACGCCGCGCATCGCGAGCAGCGTGACGAGTACGGCGGCGGCCGGGATCGCCACCGCGACCAGCGCGGCGAGCACGGGGGAGGGATCGAGGTAGCTGGGCCAGACGCTCACGCCCAGCACCTCGGTGGAGCCCAGCGTCTGACGGCCGAGGAGGAAGAAGCCGGTGCCGATGACTAGGCCGAGCAGGGCTCCGGCGAGTGCTTCGCCCGCCGCGATCCGCCGGGTCATGTGGCTGTCCGAGCCGACCAGGCGCAGCGCGGCCAGTCGGCGGTCGCGGCGCTCGCCGCCGAAGCGGACGGCGGCGGCGATGAACACGGCGACCGGGGTCAGCAGCACCACGAACACGACCAGGACCATGAGCAGCAGCACCGGGTCGGTCTTCTCGGGTGTCGCGTCCGGTTTGCCATACTCGGTCAGCCGGTGCACCGGGGAGAAGCCCGTGAGTTTCAGCCCTGAGGCGCCCGCGTAGTAGGCCAGTTCGTGGGAGCCGATGAGTCCGCTCTCGCCGATGGTGCCGGTGATTTTGTAGGGCAGGCGTTCCCGCAGCAGCGTGGCGTCGTCCGAGGCGAGCAGGTTCTTGAGCGCGGGGGAGACCACCATCTCGCCCTTGCCCGGGAAAGCGTCGACTCCCGGGGGCAGCGGCGCCCGTTTGCCCTCGGGTTCGACGAACCGGCCGAGGATGTCGTCGTCGTGCCAGGTGGTGTCGGCCTGGGCGATCAGGAAGGTGTTGTCGGCCCTGGACGGGACTTTCTGGGAGTACACGTTGGCGTAGCGGGCGTCTTCCACCCGGGTGCGGGCGGCGAAGACGTTGGGCAGGGCGGTGCACAGCAGGAGCAGTGCCACGCCGAGGCCGACGCCGACCGCGGTCAGCGTCATCCGGACCCAGCCCTCGCGGCCGCCGGTGACGGCGAAGCGGGCTCCCATGGCCAGGTCTCTGGCCCACTGGCGCGGATTCATATGGCGCGCTCCATGTCGCGGGACTTGCCGTCGCGGACGACGATCTCGCGGTCGGAGTAGGCGGCCACGCGTGTCTCGTGGGTGACGAGGACGACGGCGGCGTTGGTGGAGCGGGCCGCGTGGGTGAGCAGGTCCATCACGCGCTCGCCGTTGTAGGAGTCGAGTGCGCCGGTCGGTTCGTCGGCGAACAGCAGGCGCGGTCCGGTGACCAGCGCGCGTGCCACGGCGACGCGCTGGCCCTGGCCGCCGGAGACCTCGCCGGGCCGCTTGCCCTTCAGGTCGTCGACCTCCAGGCGTTCCAGCCAGCCGAGCGCCGCCCGCTCGGCTTCCTTGCGGGAGGTGCCGTTCAGCCTGAGCGGCAGGGCGACGTTCTCCACGCAGGTCAGTTCCGGCACGAGCTGCCCGAACTGGAATACGAAGCCGAACTCGGAGCGGCGTAACGCGTTGCGCTGGGCGTTGCTCATCGTCGTCACCTCGCGCCCGTTGTAGGTGATCGACCCGGAGTCGGGCGGCAGGATGCCCGCGAGGCAGTGCAGCAGCGTCGACTTGCCGGAGCCGGAGGGGCCCATGACGGCGACGACCTCGCCGGGGTGGATGGAGAACTCGGCGCCGTCGAGGGCTTGGGTGTGCCCGTAGGTCTTGCGCAGGTCCTGCGCGGTGAGCAGGGAACCAGGGGGAGAAGTCGTCATCGGGCTACAGCCTCACGGAGTTTGTCGAGTCGGGCGGCGGTCAGCTCCAGCCAGCGCAGGTCCGCCTCCAGGTGGAAGAGGGCGTGGTCGCAGATCAGCTGGTCCGCCAGATCGCCCTTGCGCTTGCGGTCGGTCAGGATGCGCATGCTGCGCAGGTGCTCGGAGCGTTGGGTGTCCAGGATGTCGGCGGCGTTCCGGTGGGTGAGCAGCGCGAGGACGACTTTGGTGTAGAGGGCCGACTGGGGGTACTCCTCCGGCTTCTGCGGGGTCGCGAGCCACTGCTCTACGTCGGTGATGCCGGCGTCGGTGATCGCGTAGCGCTTGCGCTCCGGGCCGCCGCCGACCTCGATGCCGTCGACCTCGACGAGGCCGTTCTTCAGCAGCCGGGACATCGTCGAGTAGACCTGGCCGTAGTGCAGCGGCCGGTCGTGACCGAACGTCTCGTCGAAGGCCCGCTTCAGGTCGTAACCGTGTCGCGGACCGGCCTCCAGGAGCCCCAAAAGGGTGTGACTGATGGACATGACCCGCACTCTACACACCGTGTATACGCGACGTGTATACACGGTGTGTGCAGATCGTGGCGGGGTGTGCGACAGTGCAGGTGAGGGAGCCGGGAATTCCGATCGTCACGGTTCGGAAACAGGCAGTCACCCCCGCCTGCGCGGGGAGGACACGATCCACTCCATCTGGTTGAGGTCGCCATTCACAATCCCTCGCCTTGTGCGGCCACGGCCTGCGAGAGCGAGCACCTACCTGGCACCGGCTCGACCAGCCACCCCCGGGCCACCATCCGCTTCGCCTTCGACCGCAACGCTTCCACCTTTGACGGCACCACCTCCAGGCCGAAGCAGACGGCCATCTCCTGGCAGGAAAGCGGACCTTGACCAAGCCGGTGGCGGTCGGCAAGGACGCGCAGGATGCGTTGGTAGTCCACCGACAGCGCCGACCAGGCCAGCCCCGCACGCCCCATCGGCACCACCGACTTCGACTTCGCCGGTTCCGAAGCCCCGGCGGGCACCGGCTGTTCACCGCCATCCGGCAGGTCCACAGCGACATCAGGACCGGCGACGTCACCCTCGCCTGGGGCCAGTACCTCGCCGACACGCGACCAGGCGATGACCCACTCGTTCCAATCGCGCTCGGCCATGGACAGCTCGGCCTGGATCCGATCGGCCTCCTCCCGCAGTTCGTCCACACGACGGCGAGCGGCGCACTCGCGCTGTTCCAGCAGTCCCACGACCGACGGCATTCCTGACCTCCACTGGAACGACGACACAACAGGTCACCACTGCAACGGAACCACCGTCCCTATGCCTGACCAGCGGAAATACAATCCTCAAGCTCGGAAAGACAACGGCTTCTTACCGAGGGCCCTGAGAGCTACGACTTCGCCGTTCACCACGCTGGAGTCGGTACAGAGCACCTGCTCAAGGCCTACCTCGCAGGAATTCATCCGGCTCTGATCGTCGACGGTCGGCACTTCGACTCGTTGCTCCATGCCACGGGCCTGGGCTTCCACGCAACCATCCCTGGCCAAGGTGAAGACCATCGGCCTCACTGATGCCCAATGAGCGGGTGCTGAGGCTCCTTCCCAGAAAGATCCCGATCGACAAGAAGGCCCTCGAACCCCTGGCGGACGCCCGCAAAGGAGTTGCCCACAGCGCGATACACGACTCGGCACAAGCTGAAGCGGTAATCACGATCTGCTTGTGCCTCGTTGACCCGGTTCTCGAAGAACTGACAGTCCATCCGAACGGTTACTGGGGGCTCTACCGCGTCCTGCATGACAATCTGGTCGATGAGCAAGTGCGAGAGGAACGCGTTGCCGCGGAAGCCCTGCTCGTCAAGGCACGCTCAATGTTCGAATGGCGCTTCGGGCACATGGCACGCAAGGAGCGTGATCTGGTTTTGGCCGCAACCACCAGTCAGCCGATGATCACTATGAGCCGGGAAGCACCAAAACAGTGTCCGGCCTGCGGTTCGCAGGGGTGGGTGGCTGGCGAGGCGAACGTCCAGGGCATCGCTGTCCACTGCGCGGCATGCGACCTCGAAGTGGACAGCAAGCTGCTGTTTCACTTGGGCGACCTGGACGAGGAGGTTCTCTTGGACGACGACCCTTACCACTACGTCGGGGACGAACCGCCAGTGGACGAAGACATCTACAAAGGCCGCTGAGTCGGCTCGGCTCATCGCACTCGGCCCGTCGTCGCCCCGGCCAGTGCCTATCTACGCGGCGTCAACGTCGAGTTCGTCATCCGCCGCGCTCGCCGCAGTTGTGGCCTCCGGCGCGGTGCGCCTGTAGCCCGACGACCGGCCACTCGAGGCCGGTTGGCCATCGCCCCTGGGCCAGGACCCGGGGCGTTTGGTCAAACGAAGAAGGGGCCGCCGCGCTCGGACAGGGTGGTGAGCGTGGAGGTGGTCTCGAGGATGGCCTGCCGCCGCTGGACGCGGCTGGCGAACTGCTCCTGGTCGAGGCCGTTCGGGTTGTGTTCCCGCTGGGCAAGATGCTCGGCGAGGGTGGCGGCGCCCCTCCCCTCCATACCGGGCATTGAGGCCCGGAGGGCGTCGACCGCGGCGACGGCCGGGGTGGTAGCTGAACAGCATTGCGGGGTCGTTGGCGTCGATTCCCGTGTGCAGTGCGGCGATCGCCTTCCGCAGATGTGCATCCCCCGTCTCAGCCGGCACCCAGCCGCGGTCAGGCTCTCGGCGGCCGTGCGGGGGCGCGGGAGGCCGGGGTCAGTTTCGGTCCTCGTCCTGGGCGTGTTGGTAGAGCTTGGCGATGTCGTTGTCGAAGTACGCGGCGTAGGAGACGTCGTTCTCGTCGCCGCCGCCTTCATGGCCGCCCAGGACGCCGATGACGGTGCTGGTGTGGCTCTTGGGGTCGTAGTCGGTGAGCCAGGGGCTGCCGCTCGTGCCGCCCTCGAAGTCGGTGCACTGGATGCGCAGTTGGGTGTCGCTGAATTTCGTGGTGCGGTTCTGGCAGGAGATCGGGGTGTCGCGGCTGGTGGGGTAGCCGGTGATCTTGACTTCGTTGTTGAAGCCGCGGTCTGTGCCGAGGCTGTTGCCGCCCAGGACGTCCTGGATGTTCTTGCCGTC
>LRTP01000522.1 GCA_001550305.1 Streptomyces diastatochromogenes | reverse complement strand
CGCGCCGGAGCCTGCGCCGCGATCCGCCCAGGAGGCCGCCACGGCCCTGCTGCCCGCGCTGCCCGCCGGGCCGGGGCAGTCCTCGTTGAAGACGTCCAAGGCGAAGATCCAGCGCAAGCTGGCGCTGGCCCGTGAACTGGTGTCCAAGCACGCCGCGCTGTGGAACCCCGGGCCCGCGGCGATCGAGTCACGTCCGGCCGAGGGTGTCTGGCCCACCCCGGAGGACCAGGCTCGCCGGCAGGCCGAGGAGGAGTGGCAGCGACAGCAGTCGACCGCGCTCGACCCGGACATGTCCCTCGGCACCGGGATGCCCCTCGGCGCGGACATGTCCTTCGGCACAGGCGTACCGCCGGCCACGGACATGTTCGTGGGTACGGGGATGTCCATGGGTACGGAGATGCCGCTCGGCGCGGACATGTCCCTCGGCGCCGGGATGCCCCTGGCCGCGGGCATGACTCCCGGCGCGGACATGTCCTTCGGCAGAGGCGTACTGCTGCCCACGGACATGTCCATGGGTACGGAGATGTCCATGGGTACGGGGATGTCCGTGGGTACGGGGATGCCCCTCGGTGCCGACATGTCCCTCGGCGCGGGGATGCCCCTGGCCGCGGGTATGCCCGTAGGCACCGGCGCCTCCACCGGCGCGGTCAACACGGCCGTCGGCGCGGCGGAGTCGGCGTACGGCGGGAAGGCCGCCAAGGCCCTCGCCTTCGCCCGCGAGCAGATCGGCAAGCCGTGCGTCTGGGGTGCGACCGGGCCGGACTCGTACGACTCCGCCAGCCTCGTCCAGGCCGCCTGGAGGGCCGCCGGGGTCGCACTCCCGCGCACCGTCCACGGTCAGGCGACCGCCGGTGCGGCGATTCCCCTGACCGACATCCAGTTCGGCGACCTGATCTTCTTCTACGACAACGTCAGCCACGTCGGCTTCTACACCGGCAACGGCATGATGATCCACGCCCCCAGCCCGGGTGCCTCGATACGCGAAGAGTCCCTCTTCTTCGCCGGACAGAAGGCGATTCACAGCGCGCTGCGCCCGGCGTGACGGACGCGGCGACGTCTCCAGAGCCTCAAAACACGCATAAGGCGCTGGAACGGTCGAAGTTCCGCAATAGGGGACGTACGTGATCCACGTGGGCCTCGCCGCCCGACCGGCCACCCGCGCTGACCATACTGGGAGGCCACGCCGCCTCCCACCGCAAAGTGACTCATGCCCAAGCCCTCCACCGCCCGCGCCACCGCTCCGGAAACCGTCTGGCTGGCCGGCGGGCGCCACATCGGGCCCGCCCCGCTGGAGATCCTCAGGGAGAACCTGCGGAAGCTGAAGGCCGACGAGACGATCCACGACTTCCTGGAGGCAGAGGACCCCTCGAACGCCGAGGGCCATGTCTTCGAGGCGCGCTGGCTGGTCGACGACGCCGTCCCGGTTCGCGCACGGCTCACGACGGACGGACGCGAACACGCCGCCGAGGGAACCCGCTGGACGCTGGTGGCCGAGGCGGAACGGCCCTGGGACCTCGCGTGGCCCTCTCCCGCGACCATGTTCTGGCCCGAGGGGCACGAAGTCCCCTGGGACCACGACATCGTGGCCGGGCTCCGCCTGCGGGACATCAACCCGCTGCCGCAGGAGGACAAGACACTGCGCCGCCTGCTCAAGGAGGCGGCGCAGCACAGCTGGAGCATCAACGTCGTCATCCACGAGGCGATGACCACCGACGAACGCGGTCGCCTCCCGCTGGCCCGGCTGCTCCCGCCCGCTCTGCGGCACCGCGTCGTGGAACACCGCGCCGCGCCCGAGCAGTTCCAGACGGTCAACTGGGCGCTGTACGACCTGGGCGTACGGGTACCGCGCGGCGGCGCCGTGATTCTGCCCGGTTCCCCCGCCCGGCCCGGGTACGACGAGCAGGACTGCACCGTACGCAGCGTGTTCCTCGACGGCTCGGAGCCGACGGAGCTCCTGGAGAAGGTCGTACGGTACGCGGCACTGCCCCGGCCGCTGCCGGAAACGGCGCAGGACGCCCTCACCGGCCTCCGGGAGGACTGGAAGCTGCTGACGCTGGAGGAGGCGCGGGCGCTGGTGGCTGTCTACGCCGAGGCACTCGACGCCATGACGAAGTCGCGCGACCAGTACCGCGAGGCGACCGAACTCGCGCATGCGGCGCTGGCCGAGCTCCGCGACCTCCGGACGAGTGCGTCCGGTGCGCACGAGACGTCCGCCGGTCAGGAGGGCAACCCGCTCCACCAGCTGACGCGGACGTTCCAACGGGTCGCGGGCACCGTACGGGCACGGCGCGCGGCCCGCGACGACGGCCCGGACGGGGGCACCGACACGGGAACAGGCACCGGCACCGGCACGCCCGAGAACGGGCCCGGCAGGGGCGAGTGATCGCTACCGGGAACCGGCGCCGACCCGAGGTCACCCTCTGAACCCGGCGGGTCGCGGCGCGCCCGTTCTCGTCACGCACCTCGCCAGAGGTTGGCGAACGCCGCGTTCTCGATGGACCGGCGCTGGCGTACCGCTTCCAGTTCCATGACCGCGTCGTTGACAGCGGCCAGCACGGTCGTCACCGCGTCGTCGGTCACGACCGGTACGTCCGCGCCCTGCTCGGCCGGAATCCCGACGGCCGCCGCGAGGGAGACGAGGACGGGCTCGTCGGCGGCCCAGCGGTGCAGGGCCCGGCGCCGGGCGGGCGAGTCGACCACGACCATCCGGACGGCTCCGAAAGGCAGTCGGCGTTGGCGTTGCCGGGTCAGCTGGCCGTCCGCCTCGAGGGCGGCCAGATGGACCGCGGCCAGGCCGCGCCCCCTGCGCCACAGCCAGTCCTCGACCGGCTCGTAGGGCACCTGCCGTACGAGTGAGGACGCCGCCTCGGCCAGGAGGCGGTCCTCCGTCGTCGGCTCCGGGGCCGGCACGAGGCGGTCGCCGTCCAGGTGGACGGCGTCAGCGGCGAGGAGGTCGATCACCTCGGCCCCGGCGAGTGCGAGGGAGAGGTCGCCCTGCCCCACGGGGCGGTCCGGGTCCACGTCCATGGCGGTGATCAAGAGGTCCCTGGCCGTGGTCATAGATGGCTCCCCCACACAGTCTCCGGAGGGGCAAGCCTACGATCTTCGGCGGGGAAAGCCTACGAACCTCCACCGCTCGGCGCGGGTGCGCGCGGAGCGGAGCGGGGGGCCCGTCGCTCCATGCGACGGGCCCCCCGCTCCGTGTGAACCGTCCGCCCCACGAGCGGCCGGGCATCAGCCGCGGAAGATGTCCTTGGTCTTCTCCTTCGCCTGACGCGCGTCACCCTTGGCCTTCTCCACACGCCCCTCGGCCGTCATCCGCTCGTTGCCCACGGCACGACCCGTGGTCTCCTTGATCTTGCCCTTGGCCTGCTCGGCCTTGGCCTTGGCTTTCTGGTCGCGAGCCATGGAACTCACCTCTCGGTGCTCTCGGCATCAGGTGCTCACTGACCCGTGTGACCCTGGGCAGATCGTGTAAACATGCCTGGTCCATGGAGTTCGCGGAGTCCGTGGGGTTCATGGGGTCCGTGGGGTCCATGCAGATCGCGCATCACGCAGGAGCTACAGCCGCCGGAGCACCGCCCCGGCCATGGCCGCCTCGCCCTTGGCGTTGGGGTGTGCGGGGGCGGCGGGTGATGCGGGCTGCAGCGGCTCGATCCACCGGTCGGCGGGTGCCTTGCACATGTCGTGCCCGACGGTGGGCTTGTACGTGTCGACGTAGTCGGCACGGCTGAACAGGGCCACCGCGCGCATCATCAGGTTGAGCCGCTTCCCGACGTCACGCAGGTAGGCGAAGTCCTTGGCGGCGAAGGGGACGGACGGATAGCAGCCGCTGCCGTCGTCGGGCAGGAGGTCCGGGTAGCCGACCACGAGCACCCGGGCGTGCGGGGCCCTGTCGTGCACGGCGCGCAGCACCCGCGCGATCTTGGGAGCCGTCTCGATGATGTTCCGCGTCAGCTGGTCGAAGCCCGAGGAGTTGTAGTACTGCTGGCAGGGGTTGCCCGACGGGTCCTTGGAACTCAGCGCGGCACAGGTGCCGATGATGGAGCCGAAGCCGATGTCGTTGCCGCCTATCTGCACGGTCACCAGATCCGTGGAGCGCTCGACGGCGTCCAGTTGGGGTCCGTTGGTTCCCTGCGCCTTCCACATGTTGTCGGTCGTCGCGCCGGCGCAGCTGACGTCCGTGAACGTTCTCGTCGGCCGCCGCGCCGCGACGAGCGAGGGGTAGTTCTGGTCGGAGCGGGCGCAGTTGGCGTCCACCTGACGAGGGATCAGGGGTCCGGAGGTGTACGAGTCGCCGAGCGCCACGTAGTCGACTCCCCGGTGGGAGTGCGATCCGCTCGCGACGGCGGGAGACGAGGAGGCGACACCGAGGAGCAGGACACCGCAACCGAGGGCGGCTCCCAGCGCGGAGGCATGTCGTCGTCTTCGGGTGGCGTCGCCCCGGACCACGTGATGGTTCATCATCTCTCCTCCGTCGACACTGACGCGGCGTTCCTTGCACGCTCAACATCGCTTGTATACCGGCCGGTAGGTCGCTGGAGAAGAGATCTGTCACATATGCGGGAAACCCCGTCCCCCCTGAGTACCGGAGACGGGGTCTCGCGGCGCACCCGCCGCGGTACGGCGAGGGGCGCCGGGTCATGTGCCGTCAGGCGATGGTTCCGCCGCCGTCGACGTACACGGTGGTGCCCGTCGCGTAGGCGTTGCCGGTGACGAAGAGCACCGCCTTGGCGACGTCGGCCGCCTCCCTCACGCGTCCCACGATGTCGCAGGCCGTCTCGCGCAGGGTCGCCTCGAAGGCGTCCGCGAGCACGGTCAGGGCGGCCTCGCTCACCGCCGTCCTGGCCTCCGGGGACTTGCCGCCGAACGTCCGCACGTCGAGGTTGACGAACGACTGCTCGCGGGTGCCGTCCCCGATGAAGTACTGGTCCATGCGGACGGCACGGCTCTTGAAGTCCTGGACGCGGAAGCCTCCGACGGAGGCCAGTTCGATGTGCAGCTTCCCGAAGAGGGCCGCCGGGTCTGTGCGATCCCGGACGTTGCCGGAGTATTCGAGCACGAGGTGCGGCATGGAACGGGGACTCCTTGGGGTAGGGCGACCGGGCGGGCGGCCGTCAGCGCGCGTCGGCGGTCTTCAGAGCGGGCTCGGACCCGGCCTTGGACGCGGCCGTCGGTGCCGTCGCGGTGGTCGTCTGCCGCCTGGGCAGGCCGACCGCGCTGAGCACCGCGCTGATCGCGAGGGCCACCACGGCGCAGAGCAGAGCCGCGCGCAGGCCGGACAGGAAGTGGTCGGAGGCGGCCTGGCCGACGAGCAGACCCATGACCGCGACCCCGATGAGGCCGCCCAGCTGACGCGAGGCGTTGAGGACGCCGGAGGCGATACCGGCGTTGGCCGGGTCCACGGAGCCGAGCATGGCGTTGGTCATGGAGGGGACGACCAGGCCGATGCCGAATCCGGCGACGACGAACTGCGCGGTCATCTGCGCGTACGCCCCGGAGTCGACGACGGGGACCGTGGCCAGGTAGCCGAGGACGGCGAGGGCGTTGCCGGTGATCAGTACGGTCCGGGCGCCGTAGCGCTTGACCAGCGGACCGCACGACAGGTTCGCGATCATGATGGCGGCCGTCATCGGGAGGAACGCGAGTCCGGCGCCGATGGGCGAGTAGTCCCAGACCTGCTGGAAGAAGAGGCTGAAGACGAAGATCAGGCCGTAGAAGGCGAAGTTCAGCAGCACGCCGATGAGGGACGTGGAACTGAACGCCCGTCGGCCGAACAGGTGGAGGGGCAGCATCGGGTCGCCACTGCGGCGCTCCACCGCGAGAAAGCCGAGCAGCGCGACCAGGAAGACGGCCAGGCAGGTCAGCACGGTGGCCGAGGACCAGCCCTGCGCGTTGGCCTCCACGATCGCCCCGGTGAACGCGCCCAGGCCGACGACGGCGAGCAACTGACCGGGCAGGTCCAGCGAGCGGCGGACCGAGGCGTCGCGCGCGGGGGCGGGCCGGGCGTGGGCCCGCACGAGCACGATGCCGACGGCGGCGATGGGGACGTTGACGTAGAAGATCGAGCGCCAGCCGAGCGAGTCGACCAGCAGGCCGCCCACGACCGGGCCGAGCGCGAGGGCGAGTCCGCCGGCCGCGGCCCAGAGGCTCACGGCGCGGGTGCGTTCCGCCGGGTCGGGGAAGTTGGTGTTCACGATCGACAGCGAGGACGGCACGATCATCGCGGCGCCGACGCCCTGGACCACGCGGGCGGCGATGAGGGCGACCAACGAGGGGGCGGCACCGCAGGCCAGGGACGTCACGGCGAACAACGCGAAGCCCGCCATGAAGATCTGCTTGGGGTCGTAACGGTCGCCCATGGCGCCGGCGGTCAGGAGGAAGGCCGCGAAGGTGAGCGTGTAGCCGTTGATCACCCACTCAAGACCGGACAGACTGCCGCCGAAGTCCGCGCCGAGCGCCTTGGTGGCGACGTTCACGACGCTGACGTCCAGGATGACGACCACGAAACCGAGGCAGGCCGCGAACAGCGTCAGTCCCGGCCGGGTCTTGTGGGGTTGGGTCCGAGGCACGGTTTTCCTTCCGTCGTGCCGGAGGGCGGTGGGGGGCCGGAGCCGGGCGATACGCAGCGGGCTCCGGTAGACTGTTCGTCTACAAGCGAACACTCCGAGTGTACGCAGATCATCGAACACTCTGCAATCCGTGTACGGCACGCCTCACGGACCAAGCGAGTCGGGACGGAGCAACCAGCCATGACGGCACAGAGCCGAGAGTCGACGGCACAGGGCGGGCGGGCGACCGTGGAGGGCCGACAGCCGACGGCAGCCACGAGTCACCGGACGCCGCCGGTCCACACTCCCCCGGGCGACGTACCGCTGGAGGCGGCGCTGCTCGCCCTCGCCGACCCGGTCCGCCAGACCCTGGTAAGGGAGTTGGCCGGGGCCGCCGACTGGGAACGGTCGTGCGGCAGCTTCGACGTGCCGGTCACCAAAGCGACCCTCAGCCGCCACTTCGCCGTACTGCGCGAGGCCGGCCTCCTGGAGCAGCGCGACGCCGGACCCAAGAGGCTCAACCGGCTGCGCCGCGCCGAGTTCGACGAGCGCTTCCCCGGCCTCCTCGCCCTGGTCCTGCGCACCGAGGACACCGAGGAGACCTAGGACGCTGAGGACACTGAGGACAAGGCCTGAACACCTCATCGGGAAGCCCCCGCCGGCAGACCCCGGCGCGCCGCGTCGGGGCGGGGCGCAGCACGCGGTCGCGCAGTGCCTTCGCCACGGCGCGCACCGTGGCCGGGTCGGTGCTGGGGGTGCCGAAGGCCAGTGCCGTCGTGAACGCCCCGCCGAGGGTGCCGAGATGGAGGACGACCCCGTAGTTGGCGCCCACGCGGTTGACCACGGTGCGATAGCCGGTGACCCGGGCGATGTGCGGGCCGAGCGCCGGGGCGACGACGCCGACGTTGGTGATGCAGATCCCGGCGGCCGACCGGGCGGCCGCGGTCTGCTCCACCGCCCGCCGGATCACCGCGTGGTCGCGCAGGGGCGGGC
>LRTP01000521.1 GCA_001550305.1 Streptomyces diastatochromogenes | reverse complement strand
GAGCGGAAGCCCGCCGGGGAAGAGCGGTCCGCGGGCGGGTGGCGGCCGACGGGCGGGCGACGGCCGAGGGGTGAACGACGGCCAACCGGTGAGCGACGGTCGACGGCTGAGCGGTGGCCCGCGAACCGGCCGCGGTGCCCGGGTCGGTGGCTGGACCCGGTTCGTGACCGCACGCCCCCGACTCTCCCTGTTCGTCGCGCTGCTGCTCACCGCGCTCGCCGTGGTCGCCGGCAGTGGGGTCGCCGACCGGCTGGGCAGCGGCGGCTGGCAGGACCCGACCGCCGAGTCGACGTACGCGACCAAGGCACTGGAGCGGGAGTTCCCCGCCTCGCAGCCCAATCTGCTGCTCCTGGTCGACTCGGGGCGTGCCACGGTCGACGCTCCCTCGGTCGCGGCCGAGGCGAAGCGGCTCACGGCGCGGCTCGCCGCCGAGCGGGGCGTCACGGGGGTCGGTTCGTACTGGGCGTCGGGCGCACCCGCGCTGAAGGCGAAGGACGGCCACGAGGCGCTGATCGCCGCGCGGATCACGGGCGACGAGAAGACGGCGAGCGAGACCCTGGACCGCCTGGCGCCCTCCTACCGAGGGACGCACGGGCCGGTCGAGATCAGGGTCGGCGGCCCGGTCGCGGTGCAGCACGAGATGCAGACGACCATCCGCGAGGACCTGACCCGGGCCGAGATGATCGCCCTGCCGGTGACCCTCGTGCTGCTGGTGATGGTCTTCGGCAGCGCGATCGCCGCCCTGCTGCCGCTCGGCGTGGGCATCGTCGCGATCCTGGGCACGAACGCGGTACTGCGCGGGCTCACCGAGTTCACCGACGTCTCGGTCTTCGCGATGAACCTCACCACGGCCCTGGGACTCGGCCTCGCCATCGACTACGCCCTGTTCATCGTCCGCAGGTTCCGCGAGGAACTGGCCAAGGGCGCCGTGCCTTCCCCGAGCTCTCCAGCGCGTTCGAGCAGGGAAGACGTCATCGGGGCCATCGCCACGACCCTGCGCACCGCGGGCCGCACGGTCCTCTTCTCCTCCCTCACGGTCGCCGTCTCCCTGGCCGCGATGCTGCTCTTCCCGCAGTACTTCCTGCGCTCCTTCGCCTACGCGGGCATCGCCGTGGTGCTGCTGGCCGCGGCCGCCGCCCTGGTCCTGCTCCCGGCGGCGCTGGTGCTGCTCGGCCACCGGGTGAACTCGCTGGATCTGCGCCGCCTGTTCCGGCGCGGAAGGCCTGCGGCGAGCGCGGACGGGGCCGCCTGGGGACGCATGGCCGCACTCGTCATGCGCAGGGCGCCGGTCTTCGCCGTCGCCACCACCGTCGGGCTGATCGTGCTCGGACTGCCCTTCCTGGGCGTGAAGTTCGGCACCGCGGACGACCGCCAGCTGCCCTCGGGCGCCGAGTCCCACGTCGTCCAGCAGCACATACGGGACGGCTTCCCGGGCAGCCCCGGTGGTGCCCTGGAGGTGCTCGCGGAGGGCCGGGCGACCGAGGCTCAGTACACGGCCTACAAGGACCGGATCGCCGCGCTGCCCGAGGTGCTGCGGGTGGACGGGCCCCTGGCGCAGGGCGACTCGGCCTACTTCACGGTGCTGCCGAAGGGCGAGGCCGTCGGCGACGGAGCCCAGCGGCTGGTGCGCGAACTCCGGTCGACACAGGCCCCGTTCGGCACGGCGGTGACTGGCACGGCGGCGGTCCTGGTCGACTCCAAGCACGCGATAGCCGACCGGCTCCCCTGGGCCGCGGCCTTCATAGCGATCGTCACCCTGCTCCTGGTCTTCCTCCTCACCGGCAGCGTGCTGATCCCGATCCAGGCGGTGCTGCTCAACGCGCTCAGCCTGACGGCGATGTTCGGCGCGGTGGTCTGGGTCTTCCAGGACGGCCATCTGTCGGGCCTGCTCGGCTTCACCAGCCCGGGATCGATAGAGACGACGCTCCCCGTCCTCATGTTCTGCGTCGCCTTCGGCCTCTCCATGGACTACGGAGTCTTCCTGCTCTCCCGGATAAAAGAGGAGTACGACCACACGGGCGACCACCGGGAGGCGGTCCGCTTCGGCCTCCAGCGCACCGGCGGACTGATCACCGCGGCCGCGGTCATCCTCGCCGTGGTGATGGTCGCGATCGGCACCTCACGCGTGACCAACACCAAGATGCTCGGCTTGGGCATCGCGCTCGCCGTGCTGATGGACGCGATGGTCGTCCGCAGCCTGCTGGTCCCGGCGGTCATGCGCCTCACGGGCCGCGCGACCTGGTGGGCACCGGGGCCGCTGCGGCGCTTCCACGACCGGTTCGGACTGAGCGAGGGCGCGGCGGAGCCGGACGGCCCCCGGCAGACGGACGGCCGGGAGCACGACAGGGAGGACGACCGGGAGCACGGCAAAGAGGACGACCGGGAGCACGGCAAAGAGTGCGGCAGGGAGGGCGACCGGGAGCGGGACAAGGTCGAGGCGCGCGGATAGCGTTCGCTCCGGAAGGGTGATCTTCGGGCGGAGGGGCGAGACGGATGCGGGCAGTGGTGTTCGAGCGGTACGAGGAGCCGGCCGAGGTGCGCGAGGTGGCGGACCCGGTGCCCGCGGAGCACGGGGTGGTGGTGCGGGTCGAGGCCACCGGGCTGTGCCGTAGCGACTGGCACGGCTGGATGGGGCACGACCCGGACATCACGCTGCCGCATGTGCCGGGCCACGAACTCGCGGGGACCGTCGAGGCGGTCGGTGCGCGGGTGACCGGCTGGCGCCCCGGCGACCGGGTCACCGTCCCGTTCGTCTGCGCCTGCGGGACGTGTCCCTCCTGCGCGGCGGGTGACCAGCAGGTGTGCGAGCGGCAGACCCAGCCGGGGTTCACCCACTGGGGTTCCTTCGCCGAGTACGTGGCACTCGACCACGCCGAGGTGAACCTGGTGGCGGTGCCGGACGAGCTGTCCTTCGCGACGGCGGCGTCGCTGGGCTGCCGGTTCGCCACGGCGTTCCGCGCGGTGGTCGCGCAGGGCCGGGTGGCGGCGGGGGAGTGGGTCGCGGTGCACGGCTGCGGAGGCGTGGGGCTGTCGGCGGTGATGATCGCGGCGGCGGCCGGGGCGCGGGTCGTGGCCGTGGACCTCTCACCCCAGGCCCTGGACCTGGCACGGAAGTTCGGCGCGGTGGAGGTCGTGGACGCCTCGCGGGTCGGGGACACGGCGGCGGCGGTCCGGGAGCTGACCGGCGGCGGTGCCCATCTCTCCCTCGACGCACTCGGCTCTCCGGTCACCTGCGCGGCCTCGGTGAACGGCCTGCGCCGCCGGGGGCGCCACGTCCAGGTCGGTCTGCTGCCCGAGGACCCCGCGATTCCGATGGCCCGGGTGATCGGCCTCGAACTCGAACTCCTGGGCAGCCACGGCATGCAGGCACACGCCTACCCCCGCATGCTCGAACTGGTCCGCGCCGGGGTGCTCCGCCCCGACCTCCTGGTCACCTCCACCATCCCGCTGGACGCGGTCCCCGCGGCCCTGGCGGCGATGGGGACGGCGCCGGGGGCGGGCGTGACGGTCATCGAACCGTGGAGCTGATTCCGGACCGGGGCTGTGCCCCGCACCCGGGCGAGGGGCGGGGCACAGCGCGAGGGCGCGGCGAGTGGGCACCGTGAGCGCGTGTGGTGAGCGGGGCGGGGCCCGTGGTCAGTCTCTTCGGCCGCGGTTACCGGGGCGGGAGGCGACCCAGGCGCGGACGGTGTCCGCGTACCAGTAGGGCTTCCCGCTCTCCACGTGGTCGGGCGGCGGCAGCAGTCCGTGCTTGCGGTACGACCGCACGGTGTCCGGCTGCACCTTGATGTGCGCCGCGATCTCCTTGTACGACCAGAGCCTACGGTCGGTCATGAGTGGCACCTCCCTGCGCGCGTCGCGGCGGCGGCCGGGGGGTGGCCGTCGGGGGAGCCGGGCGCTGCGCTGGCGATCACAAAGCCTGCGCTCGTTGAACGACACAGAGTGACCGCAGGGCAGGGCCTGTTGGCCGGGTGTGACACAAGACCTGCGTACACGCGACATGTGTGACAGGGCAGTGGTTTTTGTGACACGCGTGACGCATTCGCGCCGAGGGGACCGTAGAGCCGAGGGGACCGTAGAGACGTGTGCGCGGCGGGGGCCGGTGGCGGGCCGGGTGCGTCGTGCGTACGTGAGCGGTGGGTCGGACCCACTCCAGGTCCGGCCCACCAGCTCCCCGCATCCCCCTCGGAAGCCGTCCGCGTCCCCCCGTCGGATCAGCCGCCGGAAGTTCAGCCTGCAATCAACGGAGCCCACCGGTCTTGGAAAAAATCGCACCCCGGTCACTTTGATCGCTCCGGTCGGGGGAGAGCACCAGGCTGGTCGCCTCCCCGGCCATCCGATCGGCCCCCGGCGGGCCGGGCCGTGGAACCGGCTGAGCTCCGCGGGCCGCCGTGAACTCCCGCGGTGTGCACCCCGTCATCGCCCGGAACTCGCCGCTGAGGTGGGCCTGGTCGTAGAACCCGCAGGCCGCCGCCGTCTCCGCCTGTGAGCGCCCCGCGGCGAGCAGCCGCCGGGCCCGTTCCAGGCGCAGCACCCGGGCCGCCGCCTTGGGGCCCAGCCCGATCTGTTCCCGGAAACGATTCTCCAACTGCCGTACGCTCCAGCCGACGTCCTCGGCGAGCCGGGCCACCGGCATCGCGCCCCAGGTCCGTTGCAGCTGCGCCCACGCCCGCACCACCCGTGCCGAACCGGGCGTCCCCGCCGAGTGCCAGCGCACGAGGACGTCGTCCAGCAGTTCGAAGCGTTCCGGCCAGCCCGGCAACGCGGCCAGCGCGGCGGAGAGTTCACCGACGCTCCGCAGTCGGCGCCCGCCCGGGCCCGCCTCCCGCGAGCCCAGTCCATGCGGGAGTTCGTCGGGATCCAGGGTCCGGTCGGCGAGTTCGTACTGCGGTGTGCCGAAGAGCGTGAACGCGGCCCAGGGGGCGAGCAGCACCTCGATGCCCGCCAGCCGTCCGTCGTGTTCGCCGACGGCCGCGGTGGTGGTCGGTCCCGAGAACACCGACCTGAGGGTGACGGGGGGACGGCCCACGCGTGAGATGCGCAGGGGCTGTTCGAAGCCCAGCAGCAGGGTCGCCGCGCCGATCGGCGCCTCCAGCCTGCGCCGCGGCCGGTCGAGCGCGAGCCGGATCCCGCGGTAGCTGATCACCCCGGGTCGCAGTCGTGGATGCGGCCGTGCGAGGGCCGTCTCCCAGGCACCGCCGGGACCGTGCCCCGCCCGCGAGACGATTCGCGTCACCATCGGCCCTCCCGCCGCCGCCCGCACCCGGGGAACTCCCATGGTGCAACGCGGCAGGGTGACGCCGGAAGGCCCGCCGAGCCCCGGGCTCTCGGCGGGCCCCACGGCTCCCCGCGGAGGGTCAGGCTCCGCGGGACACTGTGAAGCGGTCACCTCGAACGGTCAGGCTCCGCAGGACCTCAGGAACGCCCGGGTGCGCTGGGCGATCGGCAGCGGCTTGTCCGGCGGGCACGGGTACATGTCCTGCTCGACGATGGCGAAGAGTTCGACGTCGAGCCTCTGGGCGGCGGCGAGGACGGGCTCCAGTGCCGGTACACCGGACGGCGGTTCGCACATCACGCCCTTGGCCACGGCGGGCCCGAACGGCACCTCGTCCGCCCGCACCTCGGCCAGGACCAGCGGATCCACCTGCTTGAGGTGGAGGTAGCCGATGCGCTCCCCGTAGGTCTCGATGAGCTTGACGCTGTCGCCGCCGCAGTACGCGTAGTGGCCGGTGTCCAGGCACAGCGACACCAGGGAGGAGTCGGTCGCGTCGAGGAAACGCGTGACGTTCTCCTCGCTGTCGATGTGCGTGTCCGCGTGCGGGTGGACGACGATCTTCAGCCCGTAGCGCTCCCGCACCTCATGGGCGAGCCGTTCGGTCTGAGCGGTCAGATTGCGCCACTGCGTCGGCGTCAGCGCGCTGTTCTCCAGCACCTCGCCCGTCTTGTCGTCCCGCCAGAACGCCGGGATGACGACGAGGTGCTCGGCGCCCATCGCCTGGGTGAGCGCGGCGATGTCCGAGACGTGCGCCCAGGTGGCGTCCCACACCTCGGGCCCCCGGTGCAGCCCGGTGAAGACGGTGCCGGCCGACACGGTGAGCCCGCGCCGCGCGGTCTCCTCCTTGAGCACCGCCGGATCCGTGGGCAGATAACCGTAGGGACCCAGCTCGATCCACTCGTACCCGGACCGGGAGACCTCGTCGAGGAAGCGCTGCCAGGGGACCTGCTGAGGGTCGTCGGGGAACCAGACGCCCCAGGAGTCCGGAGCCGAACCGATCCGGATGCGGGACAGTGAGGACTGAGGTGATGCCTGCGGCGACAACGACGTCATGGGCGTCAGCTTCGGGCGGCACGAGGGAGGTGTCAAGGCCTGGTCCGAATGTCCGGACAAACTGTTGACAGGGCTCCCCGCGCGGCGCTAGACCTTGGGGGAGCCGAAGCGAAGGGAAGTCGATGGCGTACGACCTGATCACCATGGGGCGGATCGGTGTGGACCTCTACCCGTTGCAGACGGGGGTTCCGCTGGCGCAGGTGACGTCCTTCGGGAAGTTCCTGGGCGGCTCGGCGACGAACGTCGCGGTGGCCGCGTCCCGGCTCGGACGGCGTACGGCGGTGATCACGCGCACCGGTGACGACCCCTTCGGCGCGTACCTCCACGAGGCGCTGCGCGGCTTCGGCGTGGACGACCGCTGGGTCACCCCGGTCGCCGGGCTGCCCACCCCGGTGACGTTCTGCGAGATCTTCCCGCCCGACGACTTCCCGCTGTACTTCTACCGGCAGCCCAAGGCCCCGGACCTGGAGATCGACGCGCACGACCTCGACCTGGACGCCGTCCGTGAGGCGCGCATCTTCTGGGTGACCGGGACCGGCCTGAGCGAGGAGCCCAGCCGGACGGCGACGCTCGCCGCGCTCGCCCACCGCGCCAAGTCCGCCACGACGGTCTTCGACCTGGACTGGCGGCCCATGTTCTGGAAGAGCACGGCCGGGAACACCCCCGAGGACTCCGCCCGGGCCTTCTACGCCGAGGCCCTGCGCCACACCACCGTCGCCGTCGGCAACCTCGACGAGGTCGAGATCGCCACCGGCGTCCGTGAACCGCACGCGGCGGCCGAGGCCCTCCTCAAGGCGGGCGTCGAACTCGCCGTCGTCAAACAGGGCCCCAAGGGCGTCCTCGCCGTCCACCGCGACGGCACGTCGGCCGAGGTCCCGCCGCTCCCGGTGACGGTCCTCAACGGCCTCGGCGCCGGTGACGCGTTCGGCGGTTCCCTCTGTCACGGCCTGCTCGCCGGCTGGGACCTGGAGCGGATCATGCGGCACGCCAACGCGGCCGGTGCCATCGTCGCCTCCCGGCTGGAGTGCTCCTCCGCGATGCCGACCCCCGACGAGGTCGAGGACGCGCTCATGGCGGGAGTGGTCCGATGAGGGCGGGACGCGTGGGACACGAGGGCGGGGACGCCGTCCTGCCCCCGGCTCCCTCCCCGCCGCTGCGAACCGTCGACACGGCGGAGCTCGTCCGGCTCCGCGCCCACCGCCCCGAGGCCGTCGCCGAG
>LRTP01000520.1 GCA_001550305.1 Streptomyces diastatochromogenes | reverse complement strand
ACCACGGCGGCCATCGCCCCCGCCTGAGCCTCACGCCCCCTGCCCCACCCCTCCCCCCTCGCATCTCACCTTCACCACCCACTCACCGGTCTGGACCAATTCCGCGCAACGCCTTGACAGCGGGATTGGTCCATACCAACTTGGTTGCGCACCTCTCAGCACTCCCGAAGCACTCCCGAACACCCCCATGCCTCAAGGGAGATCGCGTGCGCATCAACCTCAGAACAGACCTCAGGCGCTCCAGACATCGTGTCCTCGCGCTGCTCGGCACCGCCGCCCTGGCGCTGGCCGGGGCGGTCGCGCTGCCCACCACGGCCCAGGCGGCCAACATCCTGTCCAACCCCGGCTTCGAGTCGGGCGGCCTCTCCCCCTGGTCGTGCACCGGGAACCTCGGCTCGGTCGTCTCCAGCCCCGTGCACGGCGGCTCCAAGGCCCTGGCCGGTGCGGTGAGTTCGAGTGACAACGCCCAGTGCAGCCAGACCGTCTCGGTGCAGCCGAACACCACGTACAGCCTCTCGGGCTGGGTGCGCGGCAGTTACGTCTACCTGGGCGTGGACGGCGGTGCCTCGACGTGGACGACGTCCCCGTCGGCGTACAGCCAGCTCAGCGTCTCCTTCACGACCGGCGCCTCGCAGACCAGCGCCAAGATCTACGTCCACGGCTGGTACGCGCAGGGCACCTACTACGCCGACGACATCAGCCTGGACGGTCCGGGCGGTGGCGGCGGCTCCGACACCCAGGCGCCGACCGCGCCGACGAACCTGACCTCCACCGGCAAGACCTCCTCCAGCGTGTCCCTGTCGTGGGGCGCGTCGAGCGACAACGTGGGCGTCACCGCGTACGACATCTACAGCGGCTCGAACCAGGTGCTGAGCGTGTCGGGGACGAGCGCGACGGTCAGCGGTCTCGCGTCGAGCACCGCCTACACGTTCACGGTGAAGGCGCGGGACGCGGCCGGGAACACCTCCGGGGCCTCCAACTCCGTGTCCGTGACCACGGACGCGGGCGGTGGCGGCGGCACCGGCTTCAAGCAGGCGGCACCGTACCTCTACCTCGGCTGGGGCGACCCGCCGAGCGCGACCTCGGTGATGAGCTCGACCGGCGTCAAGTGGTTCACGATGGCGTTCATGCTGGACTCGGGCGGTTGCAACCCCGCCTGGGACGGCAGCAGGGCGCTCACCGGCGGCACCGACCAGACCGTCATCAACCAGATCCGCTCCGCCGGCGGTGACGTCGTCCCGTCGTTCGGCGGCTGGCAGGGCAGCAAGCTCGGGGCCAACTGCTCCTCGGCGAGCGCGCTCGCCGGTGCGCTCCAGAAGGTCATCGACGCCTACGGGCTCAAGGCGATCGACATGGACATCGAGAACACGGACGAGTTCGAGAACGAGGCCGTCCAGGCGAAGATCCTGACCGCGCTGAAGACCGTCAAGGCCAACAACCCGGGCCTGAAGACGATCGTCACCTTCGGCACCTCGACGACCGGACCGACCTACTACGGCAACCGGCTCATCGAGCAGGCGCAGTCGCTGAACGCGGGCATCGACGTCTTCACGATCATGCCGTTCGACTTCGGCGGCGGCTCCGACATGTATGGCAACACCGTCAACGCCGCCGAGGGGCTGAAGGCCAAGCTGAAGTCCACCTTCGGCTGGGACGACGCCACGGCCTACTCCCACATCGGCATCTCCGGCATGAACGGTCTGTCCGACCAGCAGGAGAACACCACCCCGGCGATCTGGACCCAGATCCGCGACTGGGCGAACTCGCACCACATCGCCCGTCTCGCCTACTGGGCGGTCAACCGTGACCGGCCCTGCCCCGGCGGCGGCGTGGTGAGCAACTGCTCCGGCATCAGCCAGAACAACTGGCAGTTCACCTCCATCACGGCCGGGTTCACCGGCTGACGCTCCCGGCGTGGGGGTATCCGGCCGTCAGGCGGTCGGGTACCCCCACGTGTCGCTCCAGCCGCCGGGAGGCGCAGCGGCACGTACGGCAGGCCGCCGGCGCCCTCGGGGCTCCGGGACGACGGCACCCCGTCGAGGGTTCGCCGCACCGTGACACCTCTTTCTCGCCGGTCCCCGCGTCAGAAGGGGGAAGGGCGGACCCCAGGTGTCGCGCAAAAGGAGCGCCGTGGTCACGGCGGGCGGGAAACCCGCCGCGACCAGGCCTTTTACCGTTTCCTCAGTACTTCATGGGAACTGGGGTCACGCCTTCCCCACCGCCAGCCGCAGCGTCCGCACCTCGAAGGGGCGCAGTGCGACCGCGACCGCGTTCCCGTCCGTGTCCACCGTCGTCAGCGGGCGCTCCAGGAGGTCGGTCACCTGGGCCCCCGCCAGCGGGAAGCCGGTGCGCAGGGTGCCGGTGCCGCGACCTCCGCGGGACTCGTAGAGGCGTACGACGACATCGCCCGAGGCGTCGTCGGCGAGCTTGACCGCCTCGACGGTCACGCCCTCGCCGTCCACGGAGACGACGGGCTCGGCCGGACCGGCCGAATCCGCCACCCGCAGCGGCAGGTTGAGCGCGTACCCCTCCGCGATCGCGTCCTCGATGCTCGCGCCCGGCAGCAGCGCGTAGGTGAAGCGGTGCTTGCCCTGGTCGGCCTCGGGGTCCGGCACGCGCGGGGCGCGCACGAGGGACAGGCGTACGGTCGTGGTCGTACCGCCGTCCTCGCGGACCGTGCGGGAGACGTCGTGGCCGTACGTCGAGTCGTTGATGACCGCGACGCCGTAGCCGGGCTCGGCGATGTGCACCCAGCGGTGGCCGTAGACCTCGAAGCGGGCCGACTCCCAGCTGGTGTTGGTGTGCGTGGGCCGCTGGACATGGCCGAACTGGATCTCCGCGGAGGAGTGCGGGGCCCGGATGTCCACCGGGAAGGCCGCCTTGAGGATCTTCTCCGCCTCGTGCCAGTCGATCTCGGTCTCGACGTCGATCCGGCGGCTGCCGGCCCGCACGGTGATCGTCTGGACGATCCGGGAGCCCTTGCCGAAGGCGCGCTCCACCTTCAGCGCGCCGAGCAGCGGGCCGTCCTCGACGACCGTGACGGACTCGGCGTCGAGCAGGTCCGTGTAGCGGTTCTTGTAGTGCTTGTCGATGTCCCAGGCGTCCCAGTAGTTCGGGAGGTCGCTGTGCAGACGGAGCAGGTTGCCCTTGTCGGCCAGGACCTCACGGTCGGCCGTCAGGTCGCGTACGGAGGCCAGCGTGCCGTCCTCGGCCAGCTCGACGCGGACCAGGCCGTTGTCGAGGACGCGGCCGTCGACGCTCACCGGCTGCGGGGGCTCACCCGCGTCGAGCAACGCGCTGCCGTTCGCGGGGACTTCGGCGTACATCGGGATGCCGACCGAGGTGCGGACCACCTCGGCGCGGTCGACCGGGCTGGTGTTGAACACCCGGGTCTCGCCCGTGCCCAGCGCGGCCACGGCCTCGGCCGTGATCGCCTCGACCTCCTTCGCCACCCGCGCGTACTCCGCCTCGGCCTCCCGGTGCACCCAGGCGATGGACGAGCCGGGCAGGATGTCGTGGAACTGGTGGAGCAGGACCGTCTTCCAGAGCCGGTCGAGCTTCTCGTACGGGTAGGAGTAGCCCGGCGCGTTCAGTGCGGCGGTGGTCGCCCACAACTCGGCCTCGCGCATGCGGTGTTCGCTGCGCCGGTTGCCCTGCTTGGTGCGGGCCTGGGAGGTGTAGGTGGCGCGGTGCAGCTCCAAGTACAGCTCACCGGACCAGACCTGGTCCCCCGGGATCTCCTCGCGGGCGGTGGCGAAGAAGGCGTCCGGGTGCTCGACCCGGACCTTCGCCGAGCCCTCCAGGCTCGCCAGCCGCCGGGCGCGCTCCATCATCTCGCGGGTGGGGCCGCCACCGCCGTCACCGTGGCCGAAGGGGGCCAGGGACGTCGTACCGCGGCCCTTGTCCTGGTAGTTGCGGACGGCGTGCGCCATCTCCTTGCCGGAGAACTCGGCGTTGTAGGTGTCGACGGGCGGGAAGTGGGTGAAGATGCGGGTGCCGTCGAGGCCTTCCCACCAGAAGCTGTGGTGGGGCAGCTTGTTGGTCTGGTTCCAGGAGAGCTTCTGGGTCAGGAACCAGTCGTTGCCTGCGAGCTTGGCGAGCTGCGGGTAGGCGGCGTTGTAGCCGAAGGAGTCCGGCAGCCAGACGCCCTTGGTCTCGATGCCGAAGTGCTCGATGAAGAACCGCTTGCCGTGGATGAGCTGGCGGGCCAGCGCCTCGCCGCCGGGCAGGTTGCCGTCGGCCTCCACCCACATGCCGCCGACCGGCGCCCAGTTCCCGTCGGCGACGGCCTTCTTGATGCGCGCCCACACGTGCGGGTAGTTGTCGCGCACCCACTCGTACTGCTGGGCCTGCGAGCAGGCGAAGACCAGCTCCTCGTACTCCTCGGCGAGCGCGGTGACGTTCGAGAAGGTGCGGGAGGTCTTGCGCTTGGTCTCGCGGATCGGCCACAGCCAGGCGGAGTCGATGTGCGCGTGCCCGGCCGCGGAGAGGGTGTGGGCGCTGGCGTGCGCGGGCTTGGCCAGGGTGGGGGCCAGCACCGCGCGGGCGGCGGCGGCGGTCCCGGAGATGTCGTCCAGGTCGAGGGCGTCCATCGCCCGGTCCAGCGCGATCATGATCTCGTGGCGGCGCGGGTCGAGCTCGCCCAGCTCCAGCATGAGTTCGCGCAGCACCTGGACGTCGAGGTCGAGGTGCCAGACGTTCTCGTCGAGGATGGCGATGTCGGCGCGCTTGAAGGTGTAGAGCGGCTTGTCACCGGCCGTGAGGCGGTCGCCGAGCGGGGTCGGGCCGGCGAAGTCGTTCGCCAGGATGTCGGGGTTGGAGGCCGCCTCGACCAGGTAGTGGATCTCCTCGCCGCCCGTGGCCGGGTGGGCGATCGGCACGTACTGGTTCTGCGGGTTGACCGCCTTCAGCGGGACCCCGTCCGGGAGGTGGACGAGTGCCTCGGCCTGGTTGCCGGGCCAGTCGCCCACGAAGCCGAGGTCGAAGACGGCCTCGACGCGCTTGCCCGTCCAGTCGGCGGGAACCGAGCCGCGCATCCGGAACCAGGTGGTGCCCCACGGCGGCCCCCAGGGGGTGTCCATCGCGAAGGGCTTGTACGGCGCCGCGGCGGCCTCCTCGAAGGGGACCGGCTCGCCGGGCGCCTGCCAGGCCTCGACCTCGAAGGGCACCGAGGCGGCGTAGATCGCGGGCTTGATGCGCTGGTCGTGGACGCGTGCGACGCGCTCCTCGATCCGGCGGCGTTCGTCGTGCATGTGGGGTCTCCAGGAGCCAAGAAGCCAAGAAAGGGGGAAAGCGCTTACTTAAGGTACGCCAGGCCGGGATGGACCGACGTGTACCCCTCGACCAGACGGCGGGCCACGTTCACGGAGTCGACGAGCGGGTGCAGGGCGAAGGCCTTGACGGCGGTCGTGCGCGAGCCGGACTCGGCGGCGGACAGGACCTCGCGCTCCACCGCCTTGACCGCGCAGACCAGTCCGCTGGCGTGGTCGGGCAGCGGGTCGACGGCGACCGGGTGGGCGCCGTTGGCGTCGACGAGGCAGGGCACCTCGATGACGGCCTCCGCGTCGAGCACGCCCAGCGTGCCGCGGTTGCGGACGTTGAGGATGAGCGTGGTGCGCTCGTCGCGGGCGATGGCCCGCATCAGGGCCAGCGCCACCTTCTCGTAGCCGCCGGAGAGGTCGTCGGCGTCGCGTTCGCCCGCGCCCGCCGCGTCCCTGTTCTCCGCCATGTAGGTGGCCTCGCGCTCGGCCCGCGTACGGTCCCAGGCACTCAGCGCGGCGGTGTCCGGGCGCCTCATCTCGGCGTAGAACTGTTCCTGCTGGTCGCGCAGGAACGCGCCGCGGGTCTTCTCCGCCTGCTGGTAGGCCCGGACGGCCTCCCGGTTGAAGTAGTAGTAGTGCAGGTACTCGTTCGGGACGGCGCCCAGGGACTGCAGCCACTCGACGCCGAAGAGCTTGCCCTCCTCGAAGGAGCCGAGCAGCTCGGGGTCGGCGAGCAGCCGCGGCAGCTCGTCGCGGCCCGCGACGCGCAGCCCGCGCACCCAGCCGAGGTGGTTGAGGCCGACATAGTCGATCCAGGCCTCGCGGGGGTTGGCGCCCAGGACCGTGGCGATGCGCCGGCCGAGGCCGACCGGCGAGTCGCAGATGCCGATGACGCGGTCGCCGAGGTGACGGGACATGGCCTCGGTGACCAGTCCGGCCGGGTTGGTGAAGTTGATGACCCAGGCGTCGGGGGCGAGCCGGGCGACCCGCTGCGCGATGTCCACGGCCACGGGGACCGTGCGCAGGCCGTACGCGATGCCGCCGGCGCCGACCGTCTCCTGGCCGAGGACGCCCTCCGCGAGTGCCACCCGCTCGTCGTCGGCACGTCCCTCCAGGCCGCCGACGCGGATCGCGGAGAAGATGAAGTCGGCGCCGCGCAGGGCGTCGTCGAGGTCGGTGGTGAAGGACACCTCGGGGGCGTCCGGCAAGTCCTTCGCCTGCTCGGCCAGCACCCGGGCGACGGCCGTGAGCCGTCCGGCGTCCACGTCGTGCAGCACGACATGGGTGACGCGGCCCTCGGCGCGGTCCCCGAGGAGTGCCCCGTACACGAGCGGCACCCGGAATCCGCCGCCACCCAGAATCGTCAGCTTCACGCCGTTTCCGCCTTTCCTGTCACGACCACTTGCACGCCCGCCTCCTCCAACGACGACCGCGTCGCCGGGTCCAGCGGGCCGTTCGTCACCACCACGTCCAGCTCCTCGGGGCCACAGACCCGCGCCATCCCCGTACCCGGGAACTTCGCGCGGTCGGCGAGCAGGACGACCTTGTCGCCCGCCTCGATCATGGCCCGCTTGACCGGCACCTCGACGACGGTGGTGTCCATCACCTGCCCGCCGGGCCGTACCCCGCTGGTACCGAGGAACAGCCAGTCGGCGTGCAGTTGTCGCAGGTTGTCCTCGGTGAGGAAGCCGACCAGGGAGCGGTACTCACGGCGGACCATTCCGCCGAGCAGCACCAGCTCTATGTCCTCGTCGTCCACCAGCTCCTCGTAGACCACCAGGTTGCTGGTGATCACGGTGATCCGGCGGCCGTGCAGCTGCCGGGCCAGCCGGTAGGCGGTGGTGCCGATGTCCAGCAGGACGGACTGGCCGTCCTGGACCATCGAGGCGGCGCGCTCCGCGATGGCGTCCTTCTCGGCCACACGGACCTCGGCGACCTCGGCGAAGGGCTGGTCGCCCTCCTCCACGACCGCCCCGCCGTGCACCCGCGTGAGCAGGCCTTCCTCCTCCAGTTTCAGCAGGTCACGGCGGACCGTGGCGGGGCTCACGCCCAGCTGTTCGGAGAGATCGGTCACGGCTGCGGGCCCGCCGGAGCGCAGGGCCCGCAGGATGAGTTGATGTCGTCGCTCTGCCAGCACCCTGTGAACAGTACTCGTCATTCCCAATCATTTCTATGCTCAGTTCTGCTCGACTCTTGCCAAATTGGCCAGAGGCGCGCACGATCCTGTGCACCGCTTGCAGAGTTTTGACGAGAGGATGTGCTCGTGGGTGACGAACGGCCCGATGTGATGCTGACCGGGCTGCTCTTCTACGACCTCGTTCTCACCGGACTGGGGAAGCCGCCGACAGCCGGCGAGGAGATCTGGACCGAGGGAATGGGCGTGAGCCCCGGCGGCATCGCCAACCTGGCGGTCGCGGCCTCCCGGTTCGGCCTGCGCACCTCCCTGGCCACGGTCTTCGGCGACGACTACTACGGCGCGTACTGCCGTGAGGTCCTCGCCGACCAGGAGGGCATCGACCTCTCCCTGTCCCGCACCGCGGACGGCTGGCACACTCCCGTCACCGTCTCGCTGGCCCACGGCAACGACCGGGCCCTGGTCACCCACGGCCAGGAACCGCCGTACTCGCAGGACGAGCTGATGGGCGACCCGCCCGAGGCGCGCACCGCCCTCGTGCACATCGAGGCCGAACCGCGCGCCTGGCTCGCCAAGGCCGCCGCGGCCGGCACCCAGATCTACGCGGACGTCGGCTGGGACCCCACACAACAGTGGTCCCGGGACCTCCTCGACCAGCTCTCCCTGTGTCACGCCTTCCTCCCGAACGAGACGGAGGCGATGGCGTACACGCGCACCGAGAGCGCGGTCGCGGCCCTGGGCACGCTGACCGAGCTGGTGCCGGTCGCCGTGGTCACCCGGGGCGGCGACGGCGCGGTCGCGGTGGACCAGACGACGGGCGAGTACGCGGAGGTGCCGGCCCTCCCCGTCGACGTCCTGGACGCGACGGGTGCCGGAGACGTCTTCGGCGCGAGCTTCGTCGCCGCCTCGCTCGGCGGCTGGCCGCTGGAGGAACGGCTGCGCTTCGCGGTGCTGGCCGCGGGCCTGTCCGTGCAGCGGCACGGCGGTGCGCTGGCCGCGCCCGGCTGGTACGGCGTCCACCGCTGGTGGCAGACGCTCGAAGACCGTGAACTGCGGCGTGCGTACGGCTTCCTGGCCGACCGCGTCCCGGCGGACCCGGGCCCGCCCGTCCGTCCCGCCCCCGTGACCCCGCCCGACGCCACGCGTCGGCCGGGCACACCCCGATGACCCCACGCGCAACACCCCGTAAGACCCCCCGCATGACACGCATGACGCGCATGACCCCACGCATCACAACGCGAAACACCCCACGCACGACCCCCTGCAAGACCCCACGTAAGACCCCTCGTACGCGAAGACCGAAAAGATCCGAAAGGCGGTGGGAGCTGTGCGGCTCTCACGAAGGGGCCTGCTGCGCGCCGGCCTGGCCGGTACGGCCGCCACGGCGCTGGGCGGCCTGGCGACCGGCTGCGGCGTTCCGACCGGCTCGACCGGACGCAACATGGTCCTGTGGTACTGGAGCGGCGGGCTGAGCCCGAAAGTCGTCCAGGACGCCAAGGCCCGCTACGACAGCGCGGTGAATCTGCAGGCCATCCAGATCGGCGGCTACTACCGCTCGAAGCTGATGACCACGATGACCGGACGCGCCCACATTCCGGACATAGCCGGGCTCAAGGGCGAGGACATGGCCTCGTATCTGCCCAACTCCGACCAGTTCGTGGACCTGCGCACGCTCGGTGCCGAGAAACTGAAGGACCAGTACCTGCCCTGGAAGTGGGATCAGGGCATCGCCCCGGACGGTTCGATGGTGGGCTTCCCGATCGACTGCGGTCCGGTCGCGCACTACTACCAGCCCGCCGTCTTCGAGAAGGCCGGACTGGCCTACGAGCCCGCGGACGTCTCCAGGGAGCTGGCCACCTGGGACCAGTTCTTCGCGGCCGGCGAGCAGCTGAAGAAGCGCCTCCCCGGCACGTTCATCCTGACCGACGCGCTCAGTGTCTTCGGCATCTCGGTCAACCAGACGACGAAGCGGTTCGTCGACAAGGACCGGCACTTCATCGGCGACCAGGAGCACGTACGCACCGCCTGGGACCGTTCCGTCGAGGCCACCCGCCGCGGACTGGTCTCGAAGATCATCAACGGTACGGCCGACAACACCTCGGCCACCGAGCGGGGCCTGCTGCCCAGCCAGCTGAACGCCTCCTGGGCGGCCGGCGACATCAAGCTCAACGTACCGAAGACCAAGGGCAAGTGGCGGGTGGCCGCGTGTCCGGGCGGTCCCTCGAACATCGGCGGCTCGTTCCTCGCGATCACCAAGGCGTGCCGGGAGCCCGAGAAGGCCTTCGAGATGATCACCTGGATGCTCGACGCGAGCAACCAGGCCCAGGGCTTCGTCGACTCGGTGCTCTTCCCCTCGACCCCTGCGTCCTACGCGATGAAGAAGCTGCGCGAACCCGACGCCTTCTTCGGCGACCAGGTCACCATGGACGTCTTCGGTCCGGCGGCGCAGAACATCCCGGTCGCCTTCAACAGCCCGTACGACGTCGCGCTGAGCACCCCGATCAACGACGAGCTGCGGAACTTCTCCGTCCTCGGCAAGGACCCGGACAAGGCCTGGAGGGACGCCATGAGCAAGTGCCGGCGCATCGCGGACCACCTGGGGGTGAGTTACTGATGGCTACCGCACCCGTGGTCGACACGCCCCCCGCGGCCCTCGCCGAGACCCCCGTCACCCACCCCAAGAAGGGCATCCTCAGCTACTGGCGGCTGTACGCCGCGATCTCCCCCTTCTATCTGTTGTTCCTCGCCTTCGGTCTGATCCCGGTCGGCTTCTCGCTCTATCTGTCGTTCCACCGCTGGGACGGCCTCGGCTCGATGGAGTTCGCGGGGCTCTCGCAGTACCGCTATCTGCTGTCGGACACCCAGTTCTGGACCTCGATCGGTAACACGATCATCATCTGGGCGCTGGCCACCTTCCCGATGATCTTCCTGGCGATGGTCACGGCCGTGATGCTCAACTCGGCCGTCCGCTTCAAGAACCTCTACCGGTTCGCCTACTTCCTGCCGAACGTCACCTCGATCGTCGCGGTCGCGATCATCTTCGGCTCGGTCTTCTCCACCAACTTCGGCCTGGCGAACGCCTTGTTCCAGGCGGTCGGCCTCGACCAGGTGGCCTGGCTGAACACACCGTGGGGCATCAAGGTCGCCATCGCCGTGCTGATGACCTGGCAGTGGACCGGCTACAACGCGATCATCTTCCTCGCGGGGCTCCAGACGATCCCCGGCGAGCTGTACGAGGCGGCGCGGATGGACGGCGCCGGGCCCGTCCAGACCTTCTTCCGGATCACGCTGCCGCTGATGCGTCCGGTGCTGCTGTTCGTGCTCATCATCTCGACGGTCACGGGCCTGCAGACCTTCTCCGAACCGCAGGTGCTGCTGCAGACCACGGACAACAACTCGTCGTTCGCGGGCGGCCCCGGCCACTCGGGCCAGACGATGGTCCTCTACTTCTTCCAGCAGACCTTCGACAACAACGACTTCGGTTACGGCGCCGCCGTGGCCTGGGGCATCTTCCTCGTCGTCATCATCTTCTCGATCATCAACTGGCGCCTGGTGCAGCGCCGGGGCGAAGACTAGGGAGGCCCCACCATGGCAATCCTCAAGGGTTCATCGGCCTCCATGAAGGGGGCGGGGCACACGTCGACCATCAAGGGGTCACGGCGCCGGGGCATATCCCTCCACCTCTCCCTGATCATCGGTCTGCTGCTCTCGGTCTTCCCGTTCTACTGGGCCGTGATCATGTCGACGCACTCGTCGACGGAGATCTTCTCCTACCCGCCGAAGCTGCTGCCCGGCTCGCACTTCCTCGAGAACGTCCGCAACCTCTTCGACAACGTCGACTTCTTCGGGTCGATGTTCAACTCGCTGCTGGTCGCGTGCTCGGTGACCGTCCTGGTCCTGTTCTTCGACTCGCTGGCCGCGTTCGTGTTCGCCAAGTTCCAGTTCCCGGGCCGCCGGGTGCTGTTCGCGCTGATGATGGTCATCTTCATGGTCCCGGCGCAGCTCCAGGCGATCCCCCAGTTCGTGATCATGGCGAAGCTGGGCTGGATCGGCTCGATGACCGCGCTGATCGTCCCGGCGGCGGCCAACGCGTTCGGCATCTTCTGGATGCGCCAGTACATGAAGAGCGCGATCCACGACGAGCTGATCGACGCCTCCAAGCTGGACGGGGCGGGCTTCCTGCGCCAGTACTGGCACGTGGCGCTCCCGGTGGTCCGGCCGGGCCTCGCCTTCCTCGGCATCTTCACCTTCATGGGCCAGTGGAACGACTACGCCTGGCCGCTGATCGCCCTCACCAACCCGGACAACGTGACCCTCCAGGTCGCGCTCTCCCAGCTGAACGGTGTCCACGGCACCACCGACTACGGAATGGTCATGACCGGCGCGCTTCTCGCCCTCGTCCCCCTGCTGATCGTCTTCGCGATCGGCGCCAAGCAGATCATCGCGGACCTCGGCAAGGGAGCCATCCGCTGATGACGGACCCGCTGCTCGCGCTCCGCCCCTGGGAAGCACCTGAGGTGACCTCCTGGGGGCGGTTGCCCATGAACGCCGTCGACCGCCGGGCCGGTGCCCTCTCCCTGGACGGCTCCTGGCGCTTCCAACTGCTGCCCACACCCACCTCGGCCCCCGGTCTCGCCTGGTCCTCGCTCCAGGTGCCCGGCTCCTGGACCACCCAGGACACCGACGACCTGCCGCAGTACACCAACTTCACGATGCCCTGGGGCGAGTTCCCGCCCACCTCGCCGGACGCGAATCCGACGGGCGTGTACGAGCGTGAGGTGGACGTCCCCGCCGAGTGGGCCGGCCGCCGGATCGTGCTCCAGGTCGGCGCCGCCGAGAGCGTGCTGCTGGTCCATGTGGACGGGCGGCCCGTCGGCGTGTCCAAGGACTCGCACCTCGCGGCCGAGTTCGACCTCTCCGACGTCGTACGCCCCGGAGAGCGCGCCTCGCTGCGGCTCACCGTCGTCAAGTGGTCGGACGCCTCGCACCTCGAGGACCAGGACCAGTGGTGGCACGCCGGGATCACCCGCTCGGTGCTGCTGTACGCGACCGATCCGCTGTGGCTGGCCGACGTGACCGTACGGACGCGGTGCGACGGCGGCCTGCGGGTCGACTGCCACGTGCGGGACGCCGGGGGCGCGCTGCCGGAGGGCTGGTACGTCACCGGGGAGCTGGACGGCCAGCTGCTCACCCAGGACGCCGAGTACGAGCGGTTCAAGGAGGAGGACGGCCGGGTCTCCGACTTCCTCGGCGAGGCCCGTCTCACCACGGTCGTCGCGGGCGTCCGCACCTGGACCGCGGAGACGCCCGAACTGTACGACCTGACCGTACGGCTGCACCGCGCCGACGGCTCGGTCGCCGACACCTCGCACCACCGCGTGGGCTTCCGCGAGGTCGAGATCCGCGGCCGGGACCTGCTCCTCAACGGCGAGCGGGTCTACATCCGGGGCGTCAACCGGCACGACTTCCACCCGCTGACGGGCCGGACGGTGTCCTACGACGACATGCGCGCCGATCTGGTGACGCTGAAGCGCTTCGGGTTCAACGCGATCCGTGCCGCCCACTACCCGAACGACCCGACCCTGCTCGACCTCGCGGACGAGCTGGGCTTCTACGTCGTGGACGAGGCGAACATCGAGGCGCACGACCACGCGCACGAGATCGCCGACGATCCCCGCTACCTCGGCGCCTTCGTGGACCGCGTCTCCCGTATGGTCCTGCGCGACAAGAACCACCCCTCGGTGATCATCTGGTCGCTGGGCAACGAGTCCGACTACGGCGCCAACCACGACGCGGCCGCGGGCTGGCTGCGCCGCCACGACCCGAGCCGGCCCCTCCAGTACGAGGGCGCGGCGAAGCTCGGCTGGGCCGACCCGAAGGTCGCCTCCGACATCGCCTGCCCCATGTACGCGCCGCTCGAGGACTGTGTCGCGCACGCCCTCTCCGGGGAGCAGACCAAGCCGCTCATCCAGTGCGAGTACTCGCACGCCATGGGCAACAGCAACGGCACGCTGGCCGACCACTGGGCGGCCATCGAGTCAACCCCAGGGCTTCAGGGCGGTTTCATCTGGGAGTTCTGGGACCACGGCATTCTTCAACGCGTGAACGACGGAAGACCGGCCGGGCGCGGTGGCGCCGGGCTGTATGACAACGGTGTCGCCGCGCCGGGCCACCGCTGGGCCTACGGCGGCGACTTCGGCGAGACGATCCACGACGGCGCCTTCGTCGCCGACGGGGTCGTCTTCCCCGACCGCACGCCCAAGCCGGTGATGTACGAGCACCGGGAGATCGCGGCGCCGGTGCGCCTCGCGTACGCCGGGGGCGAGCTGCGGCTCACCAACCACCAGCACTTCCGGGGCCTCGAGTGGCTGACCGCCGAGTGGGAGCTGTCCCTCGCGGAGGGCGGCACGCTGACGGCCGCGGCCGAGCTGCCCGACGTACGGGCGGGCGAATCGGTGGCCGTGCCGATGCCGTTCACGCTGCCGGAGGACGGCGGCGAGGCCTGGCTGACGCTGCGGGTGACGACAGCGGACGAGGAGGCGTGGGCACCGCGCGGCACGGAGGTGTGTGTGCCGCAGGTGCGGCTCAGGGCGGCCACCCCCGTGGGCTCCGCCGCACTGCCGGACTCCGCCGTCGAGGTCGACGAGGACGCGCTGCTCGTCCATCCGCTGCTCACCGCGGCCCCCGTGCTGTCGCTGTGGCGGACACCGACCGACAACGACGAGCTCGGCGGCATGGCGGTGCGCTGGCGGGCCTGGGGGCTCGACGCGCCGGAGCGCAAGCTCGTCGACGTGCGCCGCGAGGACGGAAGCGTCACCGTGGTCGCCGAGTACGCGACCCTGGCGGGCGCCGTACGTCACGAGCAGGTGTTCACCCGTGTCGAGGGCGGGGTGCGGATCGAGGAGACGGCGCAGTTGCCGGCCGCGCTCGACGACGTACCGCGGGTGGGCTCGGTCTTCGAGACGGTCGCCGGGCTCGATGTCCTGGAGTGGTACGGGCAGGGCCCCTGGGAGTCCTACCCGGACCGGAGCACAGGCGCGCCGGTGGGCCACCACTCCCTCCCCGTGGACGCGTTGTTCACCCCCTATCTGCGTCCGCAGGAGAGCGGCGGGCGGCACGGTGTACGCCGCTTCACGCTCTCGGCGCCGGACGCCACGGGCTTCGCGGTCGCGCTCGACGAACCGCGCCAGGTGACCGTGACCCGCTACCGGGCCGCGGATCTGGCGGCCGCCACCCATCACGACGAGCTGGTGCCGCGGCCCGGCTGCGTGGTGCACCTCGACGCCGCGCACCGGGGGGTGGGCACGGCCTCGTGCGGACCCGACACCTCGCCCGGCCATCTCGTCCCGGCCGGCACTCACCGCTGGTCCTGGACGCTGCGCGTGCTCTGACCCGCGCGCGGCGCGCCGCCCGTCCGACCGGCTCGACCCGTTCGACGTGACTCGACGCCCGACCTGACTCGCACTCCTCACTGACCTTTTCGCACCTTCATGGAGCAGACGTGTGTACTTCGCATGACCAGGCGACGGAGGCCGAGCAGGCCGGCGCCGGCAGACGCAACTTCCTGCGGGCCACGGCCCTGATCGGCGCGGCGGCCACCACCTCGGTGGCCCTGCCCGCGGTGACGGCACAGGCGGCGACGCGTGAGGCGAACTGGCGGCCGGACGCCGACAGCCGCCGCTTCACGCTCGCCGTCATGCCCGACACGCAGTACCTCTTCGACGGGCCGAGCATCAACCCCGCGCCGATCGAGGCCTCGCTGCGCTATCTCCTGGAGCACGGGAAGGACGAGAACATCGTCTTCCTCTCGCACCTGGGCGACATCACGGAGAACGGCGGCCAGGCCGAATTCGCGGCCGCGGGCAAGGCGTTCGAGCTGCTCGACCGGCGCGGCGTCGGCTACAGCGTGCTCGCGGGCAACCACGACATCAGGTCGTCCACGAACGACCAGCGGGGCGCGACCCCCTACCTGGACGTCTTCGGCCCGCAGCGCTTCCGGGACAGGCGCACCTTCGGCGGCGCCTCGCCGGACGGCTACAACACCTTCCACCTGTTCCGGGCGGCGGGCATGGAGTGGCTCGTCCTCGCCCTGGACTGGCGGCTGTCGGCGCAGGGCTACGCGTGGGCGAAGGACGTCATCGCCCAGCACCCCAAGACGCCGGTCATCCTCACCACGCACGAGCTGGTCGTGGACGACGACACCCTGTCCTCGTACGGGCAGCAGCTCTGGGACCAGCTGATCCACGACCACGACCAGATCTTCCTGACCCTGAACGGGCACTACTGGCCCGCCGCCCGCGCCACCCGCACCAACGCGGCCGGGCACGACGTCCACCTCCACCTGACGAACTATCAGAACCGTTACTACGGTGGGGCGGCGATGATCCGCCTCTACCGCTTCGACCTCGACCGCAACACCATCGACGTCGAGACCATCTCGCCGTGGATCCTGGGCCGCGCGGCCAAGGGGCTCAACGAGCTGGAGCGGCAGGAGATCGAACTCAGCGGTGACGCCGACCGGTTCTCGGTCGCCGTCGACTTCGAGTCCCGCTTCGCGGGCTTCGCGCCGGTGCCCGCCCGCTCGGCGCGGCCGGTGTCCGAGATGCTGGTCCGGGGCACACTCGCCTACTGGCGCTTCGACGGGCACGCGGACGGTACGGCGGCCGAGGGCACGGTGCGCGACCAGTCCGGGCACGGGAACGACCTGACCGTGGTCAAGGTCGGCGACAGCGCCCTCACCTGGTCCTCCGCCCACCACCCCGACCAGCCGGGTCACGGCAGCCTCTTCTTCCAGGGCGGCAAGCCCCCGCTGAAGGGCGCGTATCTGCGCACGGTCGACGGGGCGCCCCTCAACTCGGCCACCTTCAAGCGCGGTTACACCATCGAGGCCTTCTACCAGCTCCCCGCCGACTGGGACGCCTCGCACAACGCCTGGGCCTCGCTGATCAGCCGTACCGGCACGGGCGGTGGCGCGGGCAAGACCGCCGACGACCCGGACGAGCCGCTCGCCACCCTCTCCCTCTCCGACGGGCCCGGCCCGCAGTGGGCCGTCCGGCCGCTCAACCAGCAGGGCATCGTCACCAACTGGGGCGACGAGACGGCCCGCGAGCAGTGGTGGCACGTCGCCGTCGTCAACGACGGCTCGCACACCACGATGTACGTCCAGGGCTGCCCGGTCGCCCGCAACCCGCACACCGTCGCGGTCGGTCTCACCTCGCTCGGGCTGCCCTGGCTGCTCGGCGGCTACGAGTACGCGGGCAGGATCGACCAGATCCTGCACGGACGGCTCGGCGACGTACGGATCGTCGAGCGGGCGCTTTCCGTCTCGCAGTTCATGAACCACTGAGCCGTTCCCGGCCACCGGTGACCCCGAAGACCTTCTGACTCCCCGAGGGAGAAGTTCCGCATGTCCGAGCAGCAACTGCCCGCCTGGGCCGATCCATCCGTCTCCCCCGCCGCGCTGGACCCGCAGGGCGTGTCACGACGCGGGCTGCTGCGCAGCGCCGGCCTGTTCGGGGCTGCCTTCGCGGTGGGCTCGCTCGCCACCCCCGCGGCGGCCGACTCCCGGCGCCTCGGCGGCGACGACCCGCGCCTCGCCTATCTCGTCGGCGACCACCACATCCACTCCGTGTACAGCCACGACGCGAAGTACACGTTCTCCCAGCTCGCCCGGGCGAGTGCCGAGTACGGCCTGGACTGGATGGTCTTCAACGAGCACTCCAACTTCGGGCACGCGAACTACGGCGCCCAGTTGGAGCACCAGGAGATCCTGAAGGCGCGCGCCGAGAACCCGCGTCAGCTGATCTTCCAGGGTCTGGAGTGGTACATACCGGGCGCCGAGCACGCCACGGTCTTCGCGGCGCCCGGCCGGCACGAGGTGGATCTGCTCACCACGTTCGAACTCGCCTACGACGGCAAGCTGCTGGGCTACACGGCGGGCTCGCCCACCAGCCCCGACACGGCCCGCAACGAGGCCCACGCGGTCAAGGCCATCAAGTGGCTCGCGGAGCAGCGCCGCACCGGTTACGTCGACGACGTACTCGTCCTCGCCAACCACCCCACGCGCCTGGGCATCGACTCCCCGCACGAGATACGGGGCTGGCGGGACGCGGCGCCCGAGATCATGATCGGCATGGAGGGCGCGCCCGGCGCCCAGGGCGGCGGCATCCCCGGCTGGGTCGGCTCGGGCCAGCAGCGCGGCGAGTACACCAACAAGCCGTCCGAGAACTCCTTCGCCGGGTACCCGGAGAACGCGTACGTGCTGTACGGCGGCTTCGACTGGATGACGGCGACCGTCGGCGGCATGTGGGACGCGATGCTCGCCGAGGGCAGGCTGTTCACCATCACCACCAACTCCGACGTGCACCGCGTCGTCTTCGACACCTGGAAGAACGGCGACTGGGCGCCCGGGCAGAACTTCGACAACACTGGGCACGTTCCCGACCCGGTGAACACCGACTCCCAGCAGCCGGGCGGCGACTTCTGGCCCGGCCAGTTCAGTCGCACCCACGTGGGCGTGACCCGCTACGGCTACCGCGCCGTGATGGCGGGACTGCGCGCGGGCCGCGTCTGGCTCGACCACGGGCACCTGCTCGACGGGCTCGACGTCCGGGTGAAGCGGGACTGCGACCACGGTCCGGGTGTCGCCATGGGTGGCCGGATCCGCGTCCGCAAGGGCGAGAAGCTCACCCTGTCGGTCACCGTGACGACCGCCTCGCGCGCCAACCCCCACGGAATCCTGCCGGAGTTGGCGCACGTCGACGTGATCCGTGGCGCGGTGCGCGGACCTGCCGCCGACCGCGACGACTGGCGCGCGCCCGACACCAAGGTCGTCCGCACGGTGGACGTGAGCGGCCGCAAGGGCACGTACACCCTGCGCATCCCGCTGGTCGCCGGCGACGAGTCCTTCTACGTCCGGCTGCGCGGCAGTGACGGCAACCGCAACGGCACGGGCTACCTGGGCGCCTCGGTCGACCCGCACGGCCCGATTCCGCACGTGCCCGGAAACGGTGACCCGTGGGTCGACACGTGGTTCTACGCGAACCCCGTGTTCGTCGACGTGGTCGGCGGCTGGTAGCGACAACAGCCGCCTGACGTGGACCGTCAGACGTAGAAGCGCGACAGGCTCTGGAGGACGGCGGCGGGCTTCCCGCCGCCGTCGATCTCTATCGTCCCGTCGACGGCGATCTGCACCCCGCCCGGCACGTCCTCGACCGAGGCGAGCCTCGCGACCAGCCGGATGCGCGAGCCGACCTTCACCGGGGCGGGGAAACGCACCTTGTTCAGACCGTAGTTGACCTTCGTCGACACGCCCTCGACCTCCAGCAGCCCCGTGAAGAGCGGGATGAAGAGGGAAAGGGTCAGATAGCCGTGCGCGATGGGCGCGCCGAAGGGGCCCTCGGCCGCCCGCTGCGGGTCGACGTGGATCCACTGGTGGTCGCCGGTGGCGTCGGCGAAGGTGTTGATCCGCTCCTGGGTGACCTCGATCCACTCACTGGTGCCGAGGTCGCCGCCGGCGAGCTTCTTGAGTTCGTCGAGACCGTTCACGGTGATGCTCATGTGCGCTTCCTTGCTGACGAGTCGGTGGTGCCGTACCGAGTACGGACACGGGCCTTGAGGAGCTTTCCGGAGGCGGTGCGCGGGAGCTCGTCCACGACGACCACCGACTTCGGGATCTTGTACTTGGCGAGGTGTCCGGCGAGCGAGGTGAGCACCTCGTCCGGGTCGAGCTGGACGCCCTCGCGGGGGACGACGACCGCGCGCGGCACCTCGCCCCACTTGTCGTCGGCGACACCGATGACGGCGCACTCGACGATGCCGGGGTGACCGAGCAGCAGGTCCTCGATCTCGGCGGGGTAGATGTTCTCCCCGCCCGAGATGATCATGTCCTTGATGCGGTCGACGATGAAGACATAGCCGTCCTCGTCGACCCGGGCGGCGTCCCCGCTGCGGAACCAGCCGTCGGCGAACACCGCGGCCGTCTCGTCGGGCAGCCCCCAGTAGCCGGGCATGACGTGCGGCCCGCGGACGACCACCTCGCCCGTCTCCCCGATGTCGACCGGCGTGAAGTCGGGCCGTACGACCCGCACATCGCTGAAGAAGTGCGGCACGCCCGCCGAGCCCGCCTTGCCGACCGCGTGTTCCGCGTCCAGGAAGAGGGTGCCGGGCGAGGCCTCGGTCATGCCGTAGCCCTGCAGGAAGGTGAGCCCGCGCTCCTGGTAGGCAGCGATGAGCGGGGTCGGTACGGGTGAGCCGCCGCAGGTGAGGATGCGCAGCGAGGACAGGTCGGCGTCGGCCCACCGGGGATGCCGGGCCACCTGGTCGAACATGGTCGGCACCCCGAACATGAAGGTGATCCGGTGCCGTTCGATCAGGTCGAGGGTGGCCGCCGGGTCGAAGGACTCGACCAGGACACAGGTGCCGCCCTTGAGCAGCACCGGCAGGGTCAGCATGTTCAGCCCGGCCGTGTGGAACAACGGGGCGCAGACCAGGGCGCGTTCGTCGGCGGTCAGGTCGTGGTCGACGAGGACGTTGACCGCGTTCCAGGTCAGATTGCCGTGGGTGAGCATCGCGCCCTTGGGGCGGCCCGTCGTGCCCGAGGTGTACATGATGAGGCACATGTCCTCGGCGGTGACGGGCTGGTCGATCGGTTCCTCGGCGGCCTGGTCGATCAGCTCCTCGTACCGGGAGCCGACTTCGACGAACGTCCGGACGTGCGCGTTGCCCGGCAGCCCCGCGACGAGTCCGGCCAGCGAGGGCGCGTACACGAGGACCTTGGCGCCCGAGTCGCCGAGCTGGTAGGCGATCTCGGGGCCGGCGAGGCGGGGGTTGAGCGGCACGAAGACCGCGCCGAGCGTGCCCGCGGCGAAGAGGGTTTCGAGGTAGGAGGGGTGGTTGGGGCCGAGATAGGCGATGCGGTCGCCGCGGCGCAGGCCGAGCGCGCGCAGGGCGTGGGCGAGGCGGGTGGTGCGGGCGTACAGCTCGGCATAGCTGACGGTGGTGTCGCCGTGGATCAGGGCGGTGCGGTGCGGGGTCTTGCGGGCCCGGCGTGCGGGCCACGACCCCAGTCCCTCATTGCGCATCTGTGGCCCCTTACGGTGTCAGCCCGAGCAGCCGGGCGGCGTTCTCCTTGAGGATCTTCGGCTTGACCTCGTCCTTGATCGTCAGCTTGTCGAAGTCGGCGAGCCAGCGGTCGGGGGTGAGGACGGGGTAGTCGGAGCCGAAGAGCACCTTGTCCTTGAGCAGTGTGTTGGCGTACTGCACGAGCTGCGGCGGGAAGTACTTGGGCGACCAGCCGGACAGGTCGATGTGCACCCCCGGCTTGTGGGTGGCGACGGCCAGCGCCTCGTCCTGCCAGGGGAAGGAGGGGTGCGCCAGGATGATCTTGAGGTGCGGGAAGTCGGCGGCCACGTCGTCCACGTGCAGGGGGTTGGAGTACTTCAGCCGGATGCCGCCGCCTCCCGGTACCCCGGCCCCGATCCCCGTCTGGCCGGTGTGGAAGAGGGCGATGGTCCCGGTCTCCTCGATCACCTCGTACAGGTCGTACGCCACCGACCTGTCGTTGGGGAAGAAGCCCTGGATGCTGGGGTGGAACTTGAAGCCCTTGACCCCGTACTCCTCGACGAGCCGGCGGGCCTGCTTGACGCCCGCCCTGCCGCGGAAGGGGTCGATGGAGGCGAAGGGGATCAGCACGTCCGCGTTCGCGGCGGCTGCCTCGGCGACCTCCTCGTTCGGGACGGGCGCGGTGCCGGTGGCGGACTCGGCGTCCACCGTGAAGATCACGGCGGCCATCCTCCGCTCGCGGTAATAGGCGGCCGTCTCCTCCAGGGTGGGCTTCCGCTTGCCCTCGACCTTGAAGTAGGCGCTGGAGGCTTCGTGCAGATCGTCGTCGAGCGAGGAGTGGCCCTTCGAGGACACCTCCGCGTGGGTGTGGACGTCGATCGCGACGAGTTCATTCAGGTCCATCACGCCTCCGGAAGCTTCGGCGCGGGGATCCCGACGGTCTGCGGCTCGGCGCCGACCGACGTGGCCCAGGCGTCGGCCAGGGTGTCGGGGGTCCAGCCGCCGTCCGCGTACGCCGCCCTGACCTCCTGCGGGTGCGACCAGAGTGCCACCTTGTCACCGCCGATGCCGATGGCCTGGCCGGTGACCCCGCGAGCGGCGTCGGAGGCGAGGAACGGGACGAGGGCGGCGGAGTCCTCGGGGGTGCCGAAGCCCTCGCCCTTGCGAAGGAAGTCGGGCAGCGGCTCGCCGTTCCTCATCGCCTCGACGTACGGGGCGAACGCGGGGATGGTCTCGGTCATCGCGGTGGCGGCGACCGGCACGATCGCGTTGACGGTGATGCCTGCGCGGCCCAGCTCCATCGACCAGGTACGGGCCATGGCGGCGATGCCCGCCTTCGCGGCGGCGTAGTTCGTCTGGCCGAAGTTCCCGCGCTGCCCGGCCGGCGAGCCGACCAGGATCAGCGAGCCGCCCTCGCCCTGCTCGCGCATGCGCACGGCGGCGGCGCGGGCGCAGGTGAAGGTGCCCTTCAGATGCGTGGTGATCACCGCGTCGAAGTCCTCGTCGGTCATCTTCCACAGCACCTTGTCGCGCAGGATGCCCGCGTTGGTGACCAGGATGTCGAGCCGTCCGAACTCCCGCACCGCACGGGCGACGAGCCGGTCGGCCGCCTCGGTGGTGCCGACCGGGACCACCTCGGCCACGGCCTTGCCGCCCGCGGCGGTGATGGACTTCACGGCCTGCTCGGCCACGGCCTCGTCGACGTCGTTGACGACCACGCGGGCGCCGACTGCCGCCAGGGCGTGCGCGTAGGCCAGGCCGAGGCCACGTCCGCTGCCGGTGACGACGGCCACCTTGCCGGTGAGATCGATGCTGGGCACGAGGGGGTCCCTTCGACGCTGAGGGTCCAGAGCACGGCGTGCGATGCCGAGCTGCGGCTACGGGATCGAAGCTAAGGACAATAATTGTTGACGTCAATAGTTGTTGGCGACTCATCCGTGCGGCATGCTGTGCGGAGTACGGCGCGATGCTGTACGCAGTACGGCATGCCGTACCCGGCACGAATGAACCGCCCCACCCGGGGCCCGGCCCAGGGAGCCCGTCATCACAGGCCAGCAGCACGCCACCGGCCCGGCCACCGGCCCCGTCCCCATCGACGCCCAGGAGCCGTGGATGCGCGGACTGCACGCCGACACCGGCTATCTGCTGTACCGGCTGGGCCTTCGCTCGGGGCAGTTGTTCAACACCTTCCTCCAGGAGTCGGGACTACGGCTGCGCCACTACGCGCTGCTGCGCTTCCTGGCCACCTCCGAGGGCGCACTCCAGCGGGAGCTGAGCGCGCGGCTCGGCTACGACCCGAGCGCGATCGTCGGACTCGTCGACGACCTGGAGAAGCTCGGTTTCGCCGAGCGCCGCCCGTCACCGGACGACCGCCGCAGCCGGATCGTCGTGCTCACGGACGACGGCCGGGCGTTCCTGCGCGACACGGACGAGGCGGGTCTGCGCGTCACGAACGACCTGCTCCAGCCGCTCGCCCCCGCCGAGCGGGACACCCTGCACACGCTCCTGCAACGGGTCGCGGAAGCCGAACTGGACTCATGACCGCACTGTCCGCGCCCGACCGTCTGCTCGCCGTGCTCGCCGCCTTCGACCACCAGCACCCGGCACTCTCCCTGACGGGAATCAGCCGCCGGTCCGGGCTGACCCTCACCACCGCGCACCGGCTGGTCGGCGCCCTCACCGACTGGGGCGCGCTGGAGCGGGACGCGGACGGCGTCTACCACGTGGGCCTGCGCCTCTGGGAGATCGCGGCCCTGGCACCCCGCGGCCTCGCCCTCCGCCAGATCGCGCTGCCGTACCTGGAGGACCTGTACGAAGCCACGCACGAGAACGTGCAGATGGCGGTCCGCGACGGCGCCGAGGTCGTCTACATCGAGTGGATCTCCGGACGCTCCGCGGTCGGTGTACGCATCCAGGTGGGCGCCCGCTGGCCACTGCATGCGACGGGCGTGGGCCTCGCGCTGCTGGCGCACGGCGACTCGGCGTTCCAAGAGGCCTACTGCTCAGGGCCGTTGGCCGCGTTCACCCCGCACACCCTCACCGACGGGGCCCGCCTGCGCCGCGCGCTCGCCGAGGTCCGCCGCACCGGCGTGGCGGTGAGCAGCCGTCAGGTCACCGACGACGCCCTGTCGGTCGCCGCTCCGGTGCGCGGCGCGGGCGGCGCGGTGGTCGCGGCGGTCTCCGTCGTGGTCCCCGAACACGACGCCCAGGTACCGGCGTTGATCCCGGCGGTACGGCTGGCGGCGCGGGGTATCTCCCGCGCCCTGGGGTGGCAACCGCAGACCCGGCCCGAGCCGGGCACCTGAGGCTCCCTGGAGCCGCGACGCACGGATCACGTCGGCCGAACGTACGAGCCACGCCTCCTGGCCCCTGTCCGCGACACCCGCCGTTCCCTCGAACGGCACTTCACGCATTTCCGTGCGCCGTTCCTTCAGGACGATTCTCAGGTCCTCCTCACGCACATCTCAGGCGGCGGCCCCGGGTTTCAAAGAATCGCCCCAGGAAGGCGGCGCAGGATGCACCAGCAGTCGTGGTGGACATCCAGGAAAGGCGTGCCGTGGGCTTCGCGAAGAATTCGAACCGGTCCGAGCGGCGGACGGCGAACCGGTCCGAGCGGCAGGCCTGGTCGCGGCGCGGGGTGCTGGCCGCCCTCGGTGCCGTGCCGGCCGTGGGCGTCCTCGCGGGCTGCGGCGGCTCGGCGGACGCCTCGCAGGGAACGGACGCCAAGTCGGGCTCGACGGCGGGCGCGAGCACGAAAGCCGAGGTCAGGACCCCGACCGTGACCGTCACCCCGGCCGACGGCACGAAGAAGGCCGGTTTCACGAGCCCGGTCGAAGTCACCGTCAGCGACGGCACGCTCGCGAGCGTCGAGGTCAGCGGAAACGACGGCTCCACCCTGACCGGATCCTTCAATGACGCCCGTACGAAATGGACGTCCACGAAAAACCCTTACTCGGGCACCAAATACACGGTCACGGTCACGCCGAAGGGCGCCGCCGCGCAGAGCGCGAGCTTCGTCACGAAGCAGCCCTCGGAAACGTTCGTGGGTTATTTCACGCCCGAGGCGAATTCGACCTCCGGTGTCGGCATGCCCGTGTCGATCAACTTCACCGAGGCCGTGAAGGACCGGGCCGCCGTGGAAAAGGCGATCACGGTGACGGCGGAGCCCGCGGTCGAGGTGGTCGGCCACTGGTTCAGCGACACTCGCCTCGACTTCCGGCCCGAGGAGTACTGGGCCGCGGGCACGAAGATCACGCTGAGCCTGCGTCTGAAGGACGTCGAGGGCACGACCGGCGTCTACGGCACCCAGTCCAAGGACGTCACCTTCCACATCGGCCGCCGTCAGATCAGCACGGTCGACCTGGCGAAGAAGACCATGACCGTCGAGCGCGACGGCTCCACCCTCGCCAGCTACCCGGTGAGCGGTGGCGACGCCGACCACACCACCTGGTCCGGGATCATGGTGATCAGCGAGCGGTTCAAGCAGACCCGGATGGAGTCCTCGACCGTGGGACTCGGCGACGAGTACGACATCTCGGACGTCCCGCACGCCCAGCGTCTGACCACCTCCGGCACCTTCATCCACGGCAACTACTGGGCCTCGGCCTCGGTCTTCGGCTCCACCAACACCAGCCACGGATGTATCGGCCTGCACGACGCCAAGGGCGCGAACGACAGCTCCGTACCGGGCTACACGTTCTACGCCAGTTCGATGCTCGGGGATGTCGTCGTCGTCAAGAACTCGGGCGAGAAGACCGTCGAGGCGTCCAACGGCCTCAACGGCTGGAACCTGTCCTGGTCGGACTGGAGGGCGGGCAGCGCCCTCTAGGCGAGGCCCCGGGCATCCCACTCTTCATTGCATGAACTCCCGCACAGGGAAAGGAGTTTCTCGGCTTTACCTCTTGACGGTCGGAGGAGCAGAGAGCACATTGGCCGCGCACCCTGCTTGAGAGCGCTCTCAGCAGCACCCGCGCACCCCCACTCCGTACCGAAGAGGCATCCATGAGTGAACCCTCCGGCACACCTGTCAGACGCGGCCCCCTGCGGCGCGTCATTCTGGCCGCGGTCGGCACACTGACCCTGGCCGTGGCCGCGGTCCTCCCCGCGAACGCGTCCGCGCCCACTCCCCCGGCCGGCTGGTCCCAGGTCTTCGTCGACGACTTCAACGGGGCGGCCGGCTCCGGCGTCAACACCTCCAACTGGCAGTACGACACCGGCACCAGTTACCCGGGCGGCGCCGCCAACTGGGGCACCGGCGAGGTCGAGACGATGACCTCCAGCACCAACAACGTGGCGCTCGACGGCAACGGCAACCTGCTGATCACCCCGCGCCGGGACGCCTCCGGCAACTGGACCTCGGGCCGTATCGAGACCACCCGCACCGACTTCCAGCCACCCGCGGGCGGCAAACTCCGCGTCGAGGCGCGCCTGCAGATGCCGAACGTGACCGGCGCCGCCGCCAAGGGCTACTGGCCGGCCTTCTGGACGCTCGGCGCGCCCTACCGCGGCAACTACCAGAACTGGCCGAGCGTCGGCGAGCTGGACATCATGGAGAACGTCCAGGGCCTCAACACCGAGTGGGCCACCATGCACTGCGGCACCAACCCGGGCGGCCCGTGCAACGAGACCAGCGGCATCGGCGGCAACACCCCGTGCGCCGGCACCACGTGTCAGGCCGGCTTCCACACGTACGCCATGGAGTGGGACCGCTCGACGAGCCCCGAGGAGATCCGCTTCTACCTCGACGGCGTCAACTTCCACACGGTCAAGGCGAACCAGGTCGACGCGACCACCTGGGCGAACGCCACCAACCACGGCTACTTCGTCATCCTGAACGTGGCGATGGGCGGCGGTTTCCCCGACGCGTTCGGCGGCGGTCCGGACAGCGGCACCGAGCCCGGCCACCCGCTGGTCGTGGACTACGTCCAGGTGCTGCAGGCCAGTGGGAGCGGTACCACACCGCCTCCGACCGGCAACCGTGACGCCTACGGCGCCATCCAGGCCGAGTCGTACGACAGCCAGTCGGGCACCAGCACCGAGACCACCACGGACACCGGCGGCGGCCAGGACATCGGCTCGCTCGCGGGCGGCGACTGGGCGCTCTACAAGGGCGTCAACTTCGGCTCCACGGCGGCCACGCAGTTCTACGGGCGGGTCGCGAGCGGTGCGGCGAGCGGGGTCAGCGGTCTGGTCGAGGTGCGCCTCGACAGCCGTACGAGCACCCCCATCGGCAGTTTCGCGGTGGGCAACACCGGCGGCTGGCAGAGCTGGCGGACGGTCCCGGCCAACATCACCGGCGTCACCGGCACCCACGACGTCTATCTGACCTTCACCAGCGGCCAGCCGGCCGACTTCGTGAACGTCAACTGGTTCGACTTCGGCCACTGACGAGGAGGTTCCTCGACGAGCGGCACGAACGGTGAAGGGGCGGGCCCGCGGGCCCGCCCCTTTTCTTCCGTACGGTCCCAGCTCTCCTCCGGTACGGACTCAGCGCAGCTCCGCCCGGAACACCACGGGACTCGTGCCCGTGTGCTGGTGGAAGAACTTGGAGAAGTTCGCCGAGTCGGGGAAGCCCACGGCGACACCGATGCGGCCGATGGGCATCTCCGTGTGGGCCAGCAGCCGCTTGGCCTCCAGGACCACCCGCTTGTCGATGAATCCCTTCGGGGTCTCACCGGTGGCCGCGCGCACCGCGCGGACCAGGGTGCGGCGGGAGTAGCCGAGCGCGTCGGCGTACGCGCTGACGCTGTGGTTGGTGGCGAAGTCCTTCTCGACCGCGTCCCGGAAGCGCGTGAAGGTGGTGTCGGTCTGCTCGCGGGCCGCTTCGGCGGAGCTGGCCGCAAGATGGGCGAGGCGCAGCAGGAACGCGGTGAGGGAGTGCCTCAGCACCGAGGTGTGCAGGCTGAGCGGCAGCGTGGTGGTGTCGACGTACTCGCGCTCCAGCTGGGTGAGCGAGTGCTCCAGGGCGGCCAGCTCGGCGGCGCCGGGGCGCAGCAGCGGGGGCTGGTCGTAGCGGTAGAGACCGGTCGCCTCGACGGTCGCGCGCGGCAGGAAACCGGGCTGCATGATCAGGACGGTGCCGCGGTAGCGGTCGGTGCGGGAGAAGCGGTGCACCTGACCGGGGCGGATCCACAGGATGTCGCCCGGGGACGCCTCGTACTCGGCGAAGTCGATCATGTGTCTGACCGGGCCCTCGTGGAAGAGCATCACGACGTGGAAGTCGATGCGGTGCACGCGGTCCAGCGGGGCGTCCACGTGCCAGACGCGTCCGGTCCCCATCGCGCCGACCTGCATGCCGACGCCGGACAGGCTCAGATCGACCGGGAAGGGGAAGGTCCTGATCCCGTCCCCGGTCCCGCCTTCGCCCCCGGCACCGCCTTGGGTGGTTCTGTCCGCCATGTCCCTCTCGCGTCGACTCGCTCCAGCACTCCGTGTCCCATTTTCACCGAAGGCTGACACACGGGCACCTTCCCCGGCAAAAGTCAGACTTTTAGTTTTGAAGGCGTTCCACCAGCGATTCCCGATCCAGTGAGGACTTCTTGAAGATGAGTACGCAGAGCCCCGACGGCTTCGAATGGACCGAGCTGGACCGCCGGGCGGTCGACACCGCCCGCATCCTGGCCGCTGACGCCGTTCAGAAGGTCGGAAACGGCCACCCGGGCACGGCGATGAGCCTGGCCCCGGCCGCGTACACGATCTTTCAGAAGGTGATGCGACACGACCCCGCGGACCCGGAGTGGACCGGCCGCGACCGGTTCGTCCTGTCCCCCGGTCACACCTCGCTGACCCTTTACACGCAGCTCTTCCTCTCCGGCTACGAACTGGGTCTTGACGACCTGAAGGCGTTCCGCACGCACGGTTCGAAGACGCCGGGTCACCCCGAGTACGGGCACACCGCGGGCGTGGAGACCACCACCGGACCGCTCGGGCAGGGTGTCGCGAACGCGGTGGGCATGGCGATGGCCGCCCGCTACGAGCGTGGTCTGTTCGACCCCGAGACGCCGGAGGGCGAGTCGCCCTTCGACCACACCATCTGGGGCATCGTCTCGGACGGCGACCTGGAGGAGGGCATCTCCGCCGAGGCCTCCTCCCTCGCGGGCCACCAGAAGCTGGGCAACCTGGTCTTCGTCTACGACGACAACCACATCTCCATCGAGGGCGACACCGCCACCGCCTTCTCCGAGGACGTGCTGAAGCGCTACGAGGCCTACGGCTGGCACGTGCAGCGCATCGAGCCCTCGGCCGACGGCGACATCGACGTCCGCGCGCTGTACACGGCGCTGAAGGCGGCGCAGGCCGAGACCGGACGGCCCTCGATCATCGCGATGCGCACCATCATCGCCTGGCCCGCGCCCAACGCCCGGAACACCGAGGCCTCCCACGGCTCCGCGCTCGGCGCGGACGAGGTCGCCGCCACCAAGCGTCTGCTGGGCTTCGACGCGGAGAAGTCCTTCGAGGTCGCGGGCGAGGTCCTCGCCCACGCCCGCCAGGCCCTGGACCGCGGTGCCGAGGCACACGCCGCCTGGGACAAGCGGATCGCCGAGTGGCGCACCGCGCAGCCCGAACGGGCCAGGCTGTTCGACCGGATCGTCGCCGGCCAGCTTCCCGAGGGCTGGCAGGACAAGCTCCCGGCGTTCGAGGCGGGCACGTCCGTCGCCACCCGCGCCGCCTCCGGCAAGGTCCTGCAGGCGCTCGGCTCGGTGATCCCCGAGTTGTGGGGCGGCTCGGCCGACCTGGCCGGCTCGAACAACACCACCATCGACAAGACGTCCTCCTTCCTGCCGAAGGGCAACCCGCTGCCGGAGGCCGATCCCTACGGCCGTACCGTCCACTTCGGCATCCGCGAGCACTCCATGGCCGCGGAGATGAACGGCATCGCGCTGCACGGCAACACCCGCATCTACGGCGGCACCTTCCTGGTGTTCTCCGACTACATGCGCAACGCCGTACGTCTGTCCGCGCTGATGCAGCTCCCCGTCACCTACGTGTGGACGCACGACTCCATCGGCCTGGGCGAGGACGGCCCCACCCACCAGCCGGTCGAACACCTCGCCTCGCTGCGCGCCATCCCGGGCCTGAACATCGTCCGCCCGGCCGACGCCAACGAGACCGCGATCGCCTGGGCCGAGATCCTCAAGCGGCACGCCACCCACCCCGCCCCGCACGGCCTGGCCCTGACCCGCCAGGGCGTACCCACCTACGAGGCCAACTCCGAGGCCGCCAAGGGTGGTTACGTGCTGCGTGACTCCTCCACCGGAACGCCCGAGCTGGTCCTGATCGCCACTGGCTCCGAGGTGCACCTCGCCGTCGAGGCGCGTGAGCTGCTGGAGGCCGAGGGGATCGGCACCCGGGTCGTGTCGATGCCGTCCGTGGAGTGGTTCGAGGAGCAGCCGCGCGAGTACCGCGACCGTGTGCTGCCCCCGTCCGTGAAGGCCCGCGTGGCGGTCGAGGCGGGAATCGGCCTGACCTGGTACCGCTACGTCGGTGACCACGGACGCATTGTCTCGCTGGAGCACTTCGGTGCCTCCGCCGACGCCCACACCCTGTTCGCCGAGTTCGGTTTCACCGCCGAGAACGTCGCCGCCGCCGCCCGGGAATCCCTCGCCGCCGCCCGCGGTTGATCCGATCGCACGAAGGAAGATGATCACTGTGACCGAAGCAACCGCGACCGCGGTAACCCTGAAGCGCCTCTCCGACGAAGGCGTCTCCATCTGGCTGGACGACCTCTCCCGCAAGCGCATCGCCTCCGGCAACCTCGCCGAACTCGTCGAGACCAGGCACGTGGTGGGCGTCACCACCAACCCCTCCATCTTCCAGGCCGCCATCGGCTCCGGTGAGGGGTACGAGGAGCAGCTCGGCGACCTGGCCGAGCGGGGCGTGACGGTCGACGAGGCCGTCCGGATGATGACGACGGCCGACGTCCGCGCCGCCGCCGACATCCTGCGCCCGGTGTACGACGCGACCGCCGGACGTGACGGTCGGGTCTCCATCGAGGTCGACCCGCGCCTCGCCCACAACACCGGGGCGACCGTCGCCGAGGCCAAGCAGCTCTCCTGGCTCGTCGACCGCCCGAACGTGATGATCAAGATCCCGGCGACGAAGGCCGGCCTCCCGGCGATCACCGAGGTCATCGGCCTCGGCATCAGCGTCAACGTCACGCTGATCTTCTCCCTGGAGCGCTACCGCGCGGTGATGGACGCCTACCTGGCGGGGCTGGAGAAGGCCAAGGCGGCGGGCATCGACCTCGCCACCATCCACTCCGTCGCCTCCTTCTTCGTCTCCCGCGTCGACAGCGAGATCGACAAGCGGCTGACGAAGGTCGGGACCGACGAGGCCCTCGCCCTCAAGGGCAGGGCGGCGCTCGCCAACGCGCGGCTCGCCTACGAGGCGTACGAAGAGGTGTTCGCCTCCGCCCGCTGGACCGCGCTCGCCCCGGCCGGTGCCAACAAGCAGCGCCCGCTGTGGGCCTCGACGGGCGTCAAGGACCCCTCGTACAAGGACACGCTGTACGTCGACGAGCTGGTCGCGCCGGGCACGGTCAACACCATGCCGGAGGCGACGCTCAACGCCACGGCCGACCACGGTGACATCCACGGCGACGCGGTGACCGGCGGCTACGCCCAGGCGCGCGCCGACCTTGCCGCCGTGGAAGGTCTCGGGATCTCCTACGACGAGGTGGTCGACCAGCTGGAGGACGAGGGCGTCTCGAAGTTCGAGGCGGCCTGGGAGGATCTGCTCGACGCGGTCGCGACCTCGCTGAGCGGCAAGGGAGTTGAGGGGGAATGACCAAGCGTGAAGCGATTCCCGACGGTACCCCGCAGGATGCGGCCACCACGCCGGAGGGACCTGGTGACACGACCGTGGAACCGGTCGGTGTGAAGCCGGACGGCGTGAAGCCGGTCGATGTGAAGGTTGTCGATGTGAAGGCCGAGGCCAAGAGCAACGGCCCCGTTCCGGTGGCGGATTGGGAGAACCCGCTGCGTGACCCCCGTGACCGCCGCCTCCCCCGTATCGCGGGCCCCTCGGGCCTCGTCATCTTCGGTGTCACCGGCGACCTGTCCCGCAAGAAGCTGATGCCGGCCGTCTACGACCTCGCCAACCGCGGTCTGCTGCCGCCGGGCTTCTCGCTCGTCGGGTTCGCCCGCCGCGACTGGGAGGACGAGGACTTCGCGCAGATCGTGCACGACTCGGTGAAGGAACACGCGCGCACCCCCTTCCGGGAGGAGGTCTGGCAGCAACTCGCCGAGGGCATGCGGTTCATCCCGGGCACCTTCGACGACGACACGGCGTTCAAGCAGCTGCGCTCCGCCATCGAGGAGCTGGACGCGGCCCGGGGCACCAGCGGCAACTACGCGTTCTACCTCTCCGTGCCCCCGAAGTTCTTCCCGAAGGTCGTCCAGCAGCTCAAGAAGCACGGGCTCGCGAGCCCGCCGGAGGGTTCCTGGCGGCGCGCGGTCATCGAGAAGCCGTTCGGCCACGACCTCGAGAGCGCGCGCGAGCTGAACGCGCTCGTGCACGACGTGTTCGACCCGGAGCAGGTCTTCCGCATCGACCACTACCTCGGCAAGGAGACCGTCCAGAACATCCTGGCGCTCCGCTTCGCCAACCAGATGTACGAGCCGATCTGGAACCGGTCGTACGTCGACCACGTGCAGATCACCATGGCCGAGGACATCGGCATCGGCGGCCGGGCCGGCTACTACGACGGCATCGGTTCGGCCCGTGACGTGATCCAGAACCACCTGCTCCAGCTGATGGCGCTGACCGCCATGGAGGAGCCGATCGCCTTCGACGCCGAGTCGCTGCTGACCGAGAAGCTCAAGGTCCTCAAGTCGGTGAAGCTGCCGGAGAACCTGGGCGAGCACACCGTGCGCGGCCAGTACGCGGCGGCGTGGCAGGGCGGCGAGAAGGTGCGCGGCTATCTGCAGGAGGAGGGCATCGACCCCAAGTCGACGACCGACACCTACGCGGCCGTCAAACTGGAGGTCGACAACCGCCGCTGGGCGGGCGTCCCCTTCTACCTGCGCACCGGCAAGCGCCTCGGCCGGCGGGTGACGGAGATCGCGGTCGTCTTCCAGCGCGCCCCGCACTCACCGTTCGACTCGACCGCCACCGAGGAGCTCGGCCAGAACGCGATCGTCATCCGCGTCCAGCCCGACGAGGGCATGACGGTGCGCTTCGGATCGAAGGTCCCGGGTACGTCGATGGAGATCCGGGACGTCACGATGGACTTCGCCTACGGCGAGTCGTTCACCGAGTCCAGCCCGGAGGCGTACGAACGGCTGATTCTGGATGTCCTGCTCGGCGATGCCAATCTCTTCCCCCGTCACCAGGAGGTGGAAGAGTCCTGGAAGGTCCTCGACCCGATCGAGGAGTACTGGGAGACCCACGGCAAGCCCGCGCAGTACCCCTCGGGCAGCTGGGGTCCGAAGGAAGCCGACGAGATGCTCGCACGAGACGGACGGAGCTGGCGCAGGCCATGAAGATCGACCTGACCGACACCACGGCAAGCAAGATCAACAAGGCGCTCGTGCAGGGGCGCCGCGCCATCGGCACCCCCGCCGTGGGCATGGTCCTGACGATGGTCATCGTCACCGACGAGGAGAACGCGTACGACTCGATCAAGGCCGCCGAGGAGGCCTCGCGCGAGCACCCCTCGCGCACCCTGGTCGTCATCAAGCGGCACGCCCGCACCCCGCGCGACCGCACCAACTCGCGCCTCGACGCCGAGGTCCGGGTGGGCGCCGACTCCGGTGCCGGTGAGACCGTCGTGCTGCGGACCTACGGCGAGGTGTCCGACCACGCCGACTCCGTGGTCCTGCCGCTGCTGCTGCCGGACGCGCCCGTCGTCGTCTGGTGGCCGGTGGACGCCCCCGAGGTGCCCGCCAAGGACCCGCTGGGCGCCCTCGCGCAGCGCAGGATCACCGACATGTACGCCGTCGAGGCGCCGCTCACGGCCCTGGAGGCCCGCGTCAACTCGTACGCGCCGGGCGACACCGACCTGGCGTGGACCCGACTGACGCCCTGGCGCTCGATGCTGGCCGCCGCGCTCGACCAGGCCCGTACGAAGGTGATCTCGGCCGCCGTCGAGAGCGAGGCCGACAACCCGAGCGCCGAGCTGCTCGCCCGCTGGCTGGGCGCCCGGCTCGACGTGCCGGTCGAGCGGGTCGTCACCGCCGGTCCGGTGGTGACCGCGGTGCGGCTCGGCACGAAGGACGGCGAGATCGTGATCGACCGGCCCGAGGGACCGCTGGCCACGCTGTCGCTGCCCGGGCAGCCCTCCCGCACCCTCGCGCTGAAGGTGCGCAGCACTTCCGAGCTGATCGCCGAGGAGCTGCGCCGCCTCGACGCGGACGAGATGTACGCCGTCGCCCTGCGGGGCGAGAACGGCACCAAGGAGACCCCCCGTCATGTCTGACTCCCCCAAGCTCACGCGGCGTCCGGAGTGGGTGGCCCTGGAGGACCACCGCGCGGACGGTCTGCTCCACCCGCGGCTGCGTGAGCTGTTCGCCGCCGATCCCGCCCGCGCGGAGCGCTATGTCGTGCGGGTCGGCGATCTGCGGATCGACTACTCCAAGCACCTGATCACCGACGAGACCCTCGCCCTCCTCCAGGAACTGGCCACCGCCACGGACGTGTTCGGACTGCGGGACTCGATGTTCCGCGGCGAGAGGATCAACGTCACCGAGGACAGGGCGGTGCTGCACACCGCCCTGCGGGCCCCGCGGAACGCGGTGATCGAGGTCGACGGCGAGAACGTCGTCCCGGCCGTGCACGCCGTGCTCGACAAGATGGCCGGCTTCGCCGAGCGGGTCCGCTCCGGCGAGTGGACCGGCCAC
>LRTP01000052.1 GCA_001550305.1 Streptomyces diastatochromogenes | reverse complement strand
GTCCCGTACGAGCACCTGGTCCGGTTCGATGTCGGGGCGGGCCCGCAGCGCGGCCGCGACCTGCGCGGCCCTGCCGGGGGCGGTGCTCAGCCACCATTCGGCGGGTGCGAGCGGAGCGCGTGCGCGCTGCGCGAACACGGCGTTCACGGCGCGCAGATCCAGCAACAGAGCGCCCCCGTCCGCCATTTCCGCCCCGCCCTCGTCCGCCGCTCCGTCCGATGCTCCCGCCGCGTCCGCGGTGACCCCGGCCGAGGCCGCGCCTGCTCCGGTCGTCGGCAGCTCGCTCACCGACCGCACGATCGTCACCCGCAGCCGCTCCCCGTCCAGCGTCACGTCGATGCTCTCGCCCGGCTCGGTCCCGGCCGCGCGCAGGAACGCCCGGGTGGCGACGGCCGCGATCCGTGCCGGGGGCGTGGCCCGCGCGGTGTCGAGGCGGACGGTGAACTCCGGCGGACCGGAGGCCCATTCGTCGCTCCCGGGCGCGTTGCCCGTCCCGTACGAGACCGTGAGCGGCGCCGTCCTCGACGCGGCAGGACGCAGGGCCGTCGACGGGAGCGCCGCTCCGTCCGCCGTCTCGGTCCTGCTGCCGCGCCAGCGCACCCCGGCGGGCACCGCGACCGCGCGGGCGGTTCCGTCGGGGCCCGTGGACAGCATGCGTACGACGGTGAGCCGGTGTTGTTCGGGCTCGCCCGCGGGGACCGTGCCGTCGAGCTGCAGCCCGGTCAGCCGCAGCGGCCCGGCAGGCGTGGCCCGGGCGCCCGAAGCCGACACGTCCAGGTCGAGGGTGACCCGGTGGACCCCGCCGTCGACGGGCAGCTTCCCGGCGCTCAGCCGGTACGCGATGCCGTAGCCGTCCTCGACGACGACGGTGACCAGCGGCGCGAGTCCGGAAGGAGAACGCCCCGCCTTCGCCCCTTCACCCGCGGCCGTCGTCCCGCCCGTTGCCGCCGTCTCGTCGGTGATCCGCAGGTCGAGCGCGAGCCGCCGGGTGCCGTCGGGCAGTGACACCGAGGGTCCGGCCGCCTTCTCCCGAGGCGCGAGACCCCGCAGCAGCCGTCCCACGGGCTCGTCGGCGAGGTCGCCGCGCATCAATATCCCCTCCCCGGCGTGCGCCGTGTCCAGGGCGAGCACCGTCGCCCTGCGACCGCCGGAGAGGTCCGTGGTGGCGCGGTAGGCGGGAGCGGCGTCCCGTACCCCGGGCAGCGCGGCGTACAGACCGGTCTGGCCGGGGCTGCCCGGCCTGCCGTCCAGCACCCGCACGGACGCACCCGTCCCGAAGTCCGCCTGGTCGCCCTGCGACCGCTGCCACGACGCGCTCTGCCCGATCGCCAGCATCCCGGTCGTCACGGCCAGGACCAGCAGCAGCACCGGCCCTGCCCCACGCAGCGGACGCCGACTGAACTGCCAGCCCGCCAGCGCCGCCGGCAGGCCCCGCCCGCT
>LRTP01000519.1 GCA_001550305.1 Streptomyces diastatochromogenes | reverse complement strand
CGGCGGACCGCCGGATGTGCGCCGGCCACGGCGCCCCGTGCACCGCCAGGGGCACGCCGTGACGGCCGTGCGCACTGCCCCGCACGCTCCGCCGTGCCCGAACCTCACCGTGACAGACGCGGCCGCGCCCGCGTGCAATGACGTCCCACGCTAGGAGGCGAATCCCTTTGAGTACGGGATCCGGAATACCTTCCGCCCCCGGACCAGCCACCCCCGACTCCCCGCCCACCCCCGAGAGTTCCTCCCGTTCCTCCCGTTCCCCCCGCTCCTCGATGTTCAGCTCGCTGAGGATCAGGAACTACCGGCTGTTCTTCCTCGGCCAGGTCGTCTCCAACACCGGCACCTGGATGCAGCGCATCGCGCAGGACTGGCTGGTCCTGAGCCTCACCGGCTCCTCCGCCGCGGTCGGCATCACCACCGCGCTGCAGTTCCTTCCGATGCTGCTCTTCGGGCTGTACGGCGGCGTCCTCGTCGACCGCCTCCCCAAGCGCCCCACCCTGCTGGCCACCCAGACCGCCATGGGCGTCACCGGCCTCGCGCTCGCCTTCCTGACCCTCTCCGGCCACGTCCAGGTCTGGCACGTCTACCTGGCGGCCTTCGCCGTCGGCCTCGCCACGGTCGTCGACAACCCCGCCCGCCAGTCCTTCGTCTCCGAGATGGTCGGCCCGGGCCAGCTGCAGAACGCGGTCAGCCTCAACTCCGCCAACTTCCAGTCCGCCCGCCTGGTCGGCCCCGCCGTCGCGGGCGTCCTGATCACCGGCGTGGGTACGGGCTGGGCGTTCCTCTTCAACGGCCTGTCCTTCGTGGCCCCCCTCGTCGGCCTGCTCCTGATGCGCGCCCGCGACCTGCACCCCGTCGAGCGGGCGCCGCGCGGCAAGGGCCAGCTCCGCGAGGGCCTGCACTACGTCGCCGGCCACCCCGAGCTGATCTGGCCCATCGTCCTCGTCGGCTTCATCGGCACGTTCGGCTTCAACTTCCCGGTCTGGCTCTCGGCGTACGCGGACGACATCTTCCATGCCGGCGCCGGCGGATACAGCCTCTTCAACACGCTGATGGCGGTCGGCTCGGTGGCCGGCGCGCTGCTCGCCGCCCGCCGCGGCACGGCGAGACTGCGCATCCTGATCGCGGCGGCCATGGCCTTCGGCATCCTGGAAGTGGCCGCGGCCCTGGCCCCGTCCTTCTGGCTCTTCGCCCTCCTCATGGTCCCCATCGGGATCTTCGGTCTCACCGTCAACGTCACGGCGAACACCGCGGTCCAGATGGGTACCGACCCGGCCATGCGCGGCCGGGTGATGGCGCTGTTCATGATGGTCTTCATGGGCGGTACGCCCCTGGGGGCGCCCCTGGTCGGCTGGGTCACCGACGCCTACGGCGCCCGGGTCGGCTTCGCCCTCGGCGGCCTGGTCTCGGCCGTCGCCGCGACCACCGTCGGCCTGGTCCTGGCCCGGGTCGGCGGCCTGCGCCTGTCGGTGGGCTGGCATCGCGGCCACCCGCAGGTCAGCTTCGTACCGAGGGAAGCGGGAGAGCAGAAGGAGCGGCTGGCCACGGCGGTGTGACGACGGCCGCCCTACGGTTGCCCGGCCGACCGCCGTACGGCGGTCGCTCGGCCGGTGGCACGGCGCGAAGGTGGTCAGGTGATCCATTCCCTGGAAGGGTGATGGGCATGAGACTCTTTGCGGCCGTGCTGCCACCTCAGGCCGCGGTGCGTGAACTCGGCACTCTGGTGGACCAGTTGCACCGCCTGCCGGGCGCGGACGGACTGCGCTGGACGGGCCGCCCCGGCTGGCACTTCACCCTCGCCTTCTACGGCGAGGTGGCGGAAGAGCTCGTCCAGCCCCTGTCCGACCGCCTCGCCCGCGCGTCCCACCGCACCCCCTCCTTCCCCCTCGCCCTCCACGGCGGCGGCCACTTCGGGGGCCGGGCGCTGTGGACCGGGGTGTCGGGAGACGTCCCTACGATGCGGCTGCTGGCCGACCGGGCGGAGGCCGCGGCGCGGAAGGCGGGCGTCGGGACGGGCGAGCACCGTCGCTACCGCCCGCACCTGACGCTGGCCCGCAGCCGCGACACCGCGGACTTCGCCCCGTACGTCGCCGCCCTGGACGCCTTCGCCGGGCGCGATTGGACGGTTCGGGAGCTGTGTCTCGTACGCAGCAATCTGCCGAGGTCGGGAGTGTCGGGGGAGCAGCCGCGCTACGAGACGGTGGCCCGTTGGCCGCTGGACGGGGCGGGCGGCTGAAGGTCCTCGGGGGCGGCCGGTTAACCTCGATGACGTGAACCCGAAGACCCGAAACCAAATCATGGCCGGTGTGCTCGTGCTGATGTTCGTCGTGGTGGCGCTGGCCGCGGCGGTCAAGTAGGGCCGACCAGGCCGCTCCGACGGAGCGCCGCTCGTCCGCCCGCGGACAGGCCGTGGCCGGTCGCGCGGTTCCTCACGCCCCTTGAGGGGCGCCCGGGCGGGCGCCCCTGGGGAGCGTTACCAGGCGAAGGCCTCCGGGGAGGGGCCCGGACCCGGGAAGATCTCGTCCAGGCCGGTCAGCAACTCGTCCGACAGCTCCAGCTCGACCGCGCGCAGGGCCGAGTCGAGCTGTGCGGCGGTACGGGGGCCGACGATGGGGCCGGTGACGCCGGGACGGGTCAGCAGCCAGGCCAGGGCGGCCTCGCCGGGCTCGATCCCGTGCTTGTCGAGCAGATCCTCGTACGACTGGACCTGCGCGCGGATGGCGGTGTTCGCGAGGGAGTCGGCGGCCCGGCCGCTCGCCCTACGCCCGCCCTCGACCTCCTTCTTGATGACCCCGCCGAGCAGTCCGCCCTGCAGCGGCGACCAGGGGATGACCCCGAGGCCGTACTCCTGCGCGGCCGGGATGACCTCCATCTCGGCGCGCCGCTCGGCGAGGTTGTAGAGGCACTGCTCGCTGACGAGACCGATGGTGCCGCCGCGCCGGGCGGCGATCTCGTTGGCCTGGGCGATCTTGTACCCGGGGAAGTTGCTGGACCCCACGTAGAGGATCTTGCCCTGCTGCACCAGTACGTCGACGGCCTGCCAGATCTCCTCGAAGGGAGTGCGGCGGTCGATGTGGTGGAACTGGTAGACGTCGATGTAGTCGGTCCGGAGCCGCTTGAGGGAGGCGTCCACGGCCCGTCGGATGTTGAGGGCCGACAGCTTGTCGTGGTTGGGCCAGGCGTCGCCGTCGGCGGCCATGTTCCCGTACACCTTGGTGGCGAGCACGACCTTGTCGCGCCGCTCGCCGCCCTTCGCGAACCAGTTCCCGATGATCTCTTCCGTGCGGCCCTTGTTCTCGCCCCAGCCGTACACGTTCGCGGTGTCGAAGTAGTTGATTCCTGCGTCCAGCGCCGCGTCCATGATGGCGTGGCTGTCGGCCTCGTCGGTCTGCGGACCGAAGTTCATGGTGCCGAGGACGAGTCGGCTGACCTTGAGTCCCGTGCGTCCGAGCTGCGTGTACTTCATGACTCCCTAGCCAACGACGTGGAGTGCGCTCTAGGCAAGGGAGATGCGCTCGTGGCGGTCAGTCGCGGGGGAACTCGTCTGTCTTGAGGGTGAGGCCGACGGGAGTGGTGGTGAGGTCGATGTCCACCCCGAAGGCGACGGACAACTCACTGACGTACTCGCCGTCTTTGGGCTGGGTGAAGAGGTGGCACCTGCCCTGGTAGGGGTCGGCGATGAGGTAGACGGGGACCTCCGCGAGTGCGTACGCGGTCTTTTTGGGGCCGTAGTCGTTGGAAGCCGTACTCTGCGAGATGACCTCGGCGATGAACTCGACGTTCTTGTAATGCCAGCGGCCCTCGTCGTCCTTCTTGGCGGAGTCGCTGAGTTTGGCCACATCAGGGCAGAAGCCGTTCTCGCGGCCCGGGAAGTCGATGCGAACGTCCGAGAAGACCTTGACGTCCATCCCGAACCTGTCTTCGACGGACCGCACGATCCTGCGGATGATCTCCCAGTGGGTGTCACGCTGCGGCGTCATATGAACGGCGCCCCCGACGATCTCGACCCTGAATCCTTCGGGGACGGGCATACGCTCAAGCCGCTGGAACCATTCGTCCAAGCGCTTGGTGTTGGCGTCCGCCATCTCGATCCTGTCTTCAAGGACGGTCATCGTGGCGCTCCTCCCCGGCTGCCCCACGGACGAGTACAGCCGCGCGGTACAACGATACGCACGGTGACCCGGTCACGTGGGGATCAGTTCCCGGCGGTCACTTGAGTCTCCCGTAGGGGGAGGCGGCAGGGTGGGGGCATGGATGGCGGCATGAACGACCCCCTCGGTCCGCTCTGCTCGATCGGTGAGCTGGCCCGGCGGACCGGGCTGACGGTCAAGGCGATTCGGTTCTACTCCGATCGGGGCCTCGTGCCGCCGACCGGTCGCAGCCCGGCCGGCTACCGCCTCTACGGCGCCGACGCCCTCGCGCGTCTGGATCTCGTGCGGACCCTGCGTGAGCTGGGAGTAGGGCTCCCGGACATCCGGAAGGTCGTGGCACGCGAGCTCTCGCTCTCCGAGGTCGCGGCGGCGCACGCGGACGCGCTCGCCGTGCAGATCCGCACCCTGCGGCTGCGGCACGCGGTGCTGACGGCGGTGGCCCGACGCGACTCCGACCCCGAGGAGATGGATCTCATGCACCGGTTGGCGAGGCTCTCCGAGGACGAACGCCGACGTCTGATCGACGACTTCCTCGACTCCGTCTTCACCGGGTCGGCCGGGTCGGCCGGTTCCGGCGCTTTCGTCGGGATCCGGCGCTCGCTCACCCCCGAACTGCCCGACAACCCCGAACCCGAACAGATCGCGGCCTGGGTGGAGTTGGCCGAGCTGTCCCAGGACGGGGAGTTCCGGGCCCTCGTGAGGCGGTTGGTCGAACATCTGGCGGCGGAGCAGGAGGGTGCCCGCGGCGGCGGGCCCCGCCCCGGGCTGGTCCCGACCGTTCGTGAGCTGGTCGGCCCGGTCCTCGCGGCGGGGATCGAACCGGGAGACGGCGCCGCCGCGCCGGTCGTCCAGGCGCTCCTCGCTCACGACGTCCACGTCCTGACCCGGCTCGAAGCCGTCAACGACCCGCGCAGGGAGCGGTACACGGAGCTGCTCGCCGTCATCAACGGCTGGCCGGCACCGGAGCGGGTGGCGCCCGTGCTGGACTGGGCCGTCGAGGCGCTGCGCGTCCGGGAGCCCGTGGGCGGGGTCCCGGGTGCTCCTGACGTCCCCTCACGTCCTTGACCTCAATCGTGGTTCAGGTAGCAGGGTGGGGTGATGACCACCGAGACCGTTCGTTCCGATCACCATCACCCTCACCATCACCTCGCCATCACCACGTTCGTCAGCCGGTTCTTCCGGTCCCTGGACGTGAGGAAGATCGACGAGGCATGGGCGCGGGAGTACTTCACGGAAGACGTGCGGGAGCGGACTCCCATCGGTGACAGCGAAGGGCGGGACGCCGTGCTGCGGCACACCGTCGAGGCGCTCGGGCGGTTCGCTCGTACGCAGCACATGGCGACGGATGTGGTGAGCGAGGTGACGGAGGGCGGGGCGGCGGCCGTCGTGTCCTGCAACGCGTTGATGACGCACGTACACCACGACGGCACCGTCTTCACCGTGGGCGGTCACTGCCGGTCCGAGCTCCGGCGCACGCCCGACGGCTGGCGCATCCGCGACACGGCCGTCGAGGTGATCTGGACGCAGGGAAGGCCGCCGGCCGGCGTCGGCGGTCAGGCCGAGTAGGGCTCGCCCAGGTCCCAGGCCTGGTACATCGCCTCCGCGAAGGCCTCCGCGATCTTGTGCTCGCCGGTCGCGTTGGGATGCGTGCCGTCGTACGTGTCGTGGCGGAAGTCGTAGCCGGGCGGCGGGGAGGCGAGCAGGACGGGGGAGCGGGGTTCGTCCAGGTCGGCCACCGCCTTCGCCAGGAGTTCGTTGAAGGCGGCGACCTCGGCGGCGAAGGGCGCGTCGGACTCCACGCGGACGTTCGGTATCACCGGGAGGAGGACCAGGTGGATGCGCGGGTTCGCCGCACGGGCCTCGGCGACGAAGGCACGGGCGTTCGCGGCCGTCTGTACGGCGTTCGTGTAGAAGCCCAGGTCGATCAGGCCGAGGGAGACCAGGAGCACGTCCGCGCGCTGGGTGCGGACCGCCTCACCGATCAGGGGCACCATGTGCTGCCAGCCCTCGCCCCAGCCCGCGAGGTGGGCGCGCGGGAAGTCGGGGTCCGCGTACTCGTGCGAGTCGGGGGACTCCGTCGCCTTGTCGTACAGCGTCTCGCGCGGGCCGACGATCCGGAACGGGCCCCCGTACGTCGCGCGCAGGTGCTGCCACATTCGGTAACGCCATGTGTGTTCGCCCGCGCTTCCGATCGTCATGGAGTCGCCGACGGGCATGAACCTGAGCATCCGCTCATCATGGATGATCGGGCGGCCGATCAGTAAGGGCCGTGTGGGGTGCGAGGTGTGAGGATGGACACGCCGGGGGCGGCGGCTCCCCGCGGGCTCACCGGGTCCCGGCGGCTCCGGGATGGCAGGCTGGGGCCATGCGCCGATCGCCCTCGTTCCTCGCCGGAGCCGCCTCCGCCGCTGCCGTTCTCGCCCTCGCGCTGCCGGCACCGGCGCTCGCCGCCGACGGGGACGGGGGGTTCACGATCAAGGACTCCCGGATCGCCGAGTCGAGCGGGCTCGCCGCCTCGCGCGTCCACCCCGGCATCTACTGGACCCACAACGACAGCGACGACGGTCCGTACATCTACGCCGTCGACAGCAGGACCGGCGAGACCGTCGCCACCATCACCATGAAGGGGGTGGGCGCGCCGCGTGACGTCGAGGCCATCTCCCTCGGGCCCGACGGCGACCTCTACGTCGGCGACATCGGCGACAACCTCGGCGGCAAGTGGTCCTACGTGTGGATCTACAAGCTGCCCGAGCCGAAGGTGCTCAAGGACCAGACGATCCGGGCCACGCAGTACGTCGTGAAGTACGCGGACGGGCCCCGCAACGCCGAGGCGCTGATGGTCCATCCGAAGACCGGACGGGTCTACATCGCCGACAAGAACGAGGACGGCGGCCACCTGTACGAGGGTCCGGCCCGGCTCTCCACGTCGGGCACCAACATCTTCCGGCCCGTCGCCACCATCGACCTCTGGGTCACCGACGGTGCCTTCTCGCCCGACGGTCAACAGCTCGTCGTGCGCGGGTACTTCGGCGGGATCGCGTACGCCTGGAACGACGGGAGGCCCAAGCGCCAGGGGCGGTTGAACGTGCCGCTCCAGCGGCAGGGGGAGTCGGTCACCTACACCCCCGACGGGTCCAGGCTCATGTACGGCAGCGAGGGCAAGGACAGTCCGGTCCAGCCCGGCTCGGTTCCCGGGGGCGGGTCCGGTTCCAAGTCGCCTTCGGAGGGCGGGGGATCGGCGTCGGCCGGTGGGAGCGACGGGGGCGGAGGCATGAGCTCCGGCGCCAAGGGGACGCTCGCGGTCGCCGCGGTCCTGGCGGCGGGGTTCGGCCTGAAGCGGTTGTTGCGCAAGTCGTAGTCGCATGAGAAAGGGGGCGCCCGGCGCGATTGCCCGCGCCGGGC
>LRTP01000518.1 GCA_001550305.1 Streptomyces diastatochromogenes | reverse complement strand
CGGCGCCCGCCCGGCGTCTCCGGGCACGCGGGTCGCATCACCGGACACGCGTCCCGCGTCCCCGGGCGCCGACCTCGACGTACGAAAGTCACGAAGGTCCTGGGCGCAGTCGGGGCAGCGGGCGAGGCCGAGCCAGCCGCCCGCGGCGCCGGTGAGGACGTGTCCGTCGGGGCACCGGGTCCGCCACGCCTCGTCCGGCTCCACCGCGAACCGGTAGGCGGCCCGCGGCACCAGCAGTCCTGCCGCCGCGCCCCAGAGGGCGGCGAGGACGGTCAGCCACAGCGGCCGGACGGACCAGAGTTCGAGGTCCACGGCTACTCGGCCCTCGCCATGCGCGCCACCGGATCGCCCGCGTCCGCGTTGTCCGTCTCGTACTTGAGGTCGCCCCCGGCGGGGGTCAGCCGCACCTCGTGGCTGCCGGTCGTACAGGTGCCGGGGTTGGACGTCTTGGCGATGCTCGTCGCGGTGAGCTGGGTGTCCGTGACCTTCTTCAGGACGAGTACGTCGTCACAGTTGCCGCCGATCAGATCGGTCGACCGGAACGTGCCCAACTCCTTGCCCACGGCGGCCTGGTGGAGGGTGACCCGGAACGTGCCCGCGGGCAGCTTCCCGTTCAGCGCGTAGGCGTCGCCCGACCAGGTGCCGAGGTAGTGCGCGGGCACGGAGGCGAGCGTCGCGCCGGCCGAACCGGCGGCGCTCGGTGTCGCCGCCGGAGGGCTGGCCGCGGAATCGGAGCCGCTGGAGGCCGAGTTGTCGTCACCGCCGCCCGGGAGCAGACGGAACATGAACACCGAGCCCACGGTCACCGCGGCCAGCGCTCCCGCCACGGCCAGCGCGAGCGTGCAACTCACCCTGCGGCCACGACCGTTCGCACCGGGGGCCGAGGTCGCGGCCATGCTGACGGAGAGCTTGCCCGGGTGATCCTCCCGGTGCTCTCGCCGGTCCTGGCGGCCCTGGTGATCCTGGCGGCCGGGGTCGGCCGCGGGCGTGCTCGGGTGGACCGTCGGCGCCGCGACCGCGTCCTGGACATCGCGCTGCCCCGGAACGTACGTCGGCATGGCGTACGGCGGCATGGTCGGCGGCGGGCCGAACACCCCGCCGGGCGGCGGCGTCCCGGCCCCGGAGTCCGTGCCCACCGAAGGGCTGCTGAACCCCACCGGCCCGGACGGCGTCACCTCCGCCGCCTCCAGGTTCAGCAGCTGCACCGCGCTGCGGCTGACCTGCTCCACCAGGGGCCCCGGCAGCCACCCGGCGGTCACCAGCCGGGCCGCCCCCTCGGGGGCCAGGCGTCCGGCCACCTCACCCGGGGTCGGCCGCCCCGCCGGGTCCTTGGCGAGGCAGGCGGCCACGAGTTCTCGTAGCTCCCCGTCCAGGGAGCCGAGCCGGGGTTCCTCGTGCACCACCTTGTAGAGGAGGGCGGCCGAGGAGTCACCGGGGAACGGGGACTCGCCCGTCGCCGCGTACACCAGCACCGCGCCCAGGGAGAAGACGTCCGCCGCGCCCGTGACCCCCTTGCCGAGGATCTGCTCGGGGGACATGTAACCGGGGGAGCCGACGGAGACGCCCGTCGAGGTGAGCGAGGCGGTGCCGTCGGTGGCCCGGGCGATGCCGAAGTCGATGAGGAGGGGGCCGTCGAGGGTGAGCAGGACGTTGGAGGGCTTGACGTCACGGTGGACGAGGCCCAGTGCGTGGACCGCCGTGAGGGCCTCGGCGAGGCCCGCGCCCAGCACCCGTACCGAATGCGCCGGAAGCGGACCGCCCGCGTCCGCGACCGCGGCGGCGAGCGAGGGACCGGCCGCGTATCCGGTCGCGACCCACGGCACGGACGCCTCCGGATCCGCGTCGAGGACCGGGGCCGTCCACGCGCCGCCCACCCGTCGCGCGGCCTCGACCTCACGGCGGAAGCGGGCGCGGAACTCCTCGTCGAGCGCGAAGTGCGGGTGCACGATCTTGACCGCGACCGTCCGCCCGCCCGCGCTGCGGCCCAGGTACACCCGCCCCATGCCGCCGGAGCCCAGCCGGCCGAGCAGCCGGTAGGGCCCCACGACCGTGGGTTCATCCACTCCGAGCGGCTCCATGGCGCTCCCACCTCCCCCGTACGCACGGACGCACTGCCCAGCAGGGTAGTTCCGTACGCCCCCGCGGGGTCCCGAACACCCCCGCGGGTTCACGACGTCCCCGCGGTCTCAGGGAGTCAGCAGTTCGACCTTCACGTCCGTCGGGAAGCCGGTGGTCGAGCCGACCCGCCGGGCGAACTCCTGTACGGCCGCGAGCTGCGGGCCGCCGAAGCGGAAGTCGAGCGTGGTGAAGTACTGCTCCAGGGTCCGCTCGTCGAAGGCCTCCCAGCGGGCCGCCTGCTCGGCGACCTTGGAGACCTCGTCCAGCGAGAGGTCCCGGGAGGCGAGGAAGGCCTCGTGCACCTTGCGGGTGACGACGGGCTCGCGCTCCAGGTAGTCGCGGCGGGCCGCCCACACGGCGAAGACGAACGGCAGGCCCGTCCACTGCTTCCACAGCGTGCCGAGGTCGTGCACCTCCAGACCGAACTTCGGCCCGTCGAGGAGGTTGGCCCGCAGTGCCGCGTCACCGATGAGGACGGCGGCGTCGGCCTCCTGCATCATCAGGCTGAGGTCGGGCGGGCACGTGTAGTAGGACGGCTGGACGCCCACGCTGTTGGCCAGCAGCAGCTGCGCAAGCCGAACGGATGTACGAGAGGTGGAGCCGAGGGCGACCCGGGCGCCGTCCAGCTGGTCCAGCGGGACCTGCGAGACGATCACACAGGACATCACCGGACCGTCGCAGCCGACCGCGATGTCCGGGAAGGCGACCAGCTCGTCGGCGTGCTTCAGGAACTCGACGAGCGTGATGGGCCCGATGTCGAGGTCGCCCTGCACCAGCTTCTCGCTGAGCTTCTCCGGGGTGTCCTTGGTGAGCTCGAAGTCGAGGAGCGTGCCCGTTCTCGCGAGCCCCCAGTAGAGGGGCAGGCAGTTCAGGAACTGGATGTGACCGACGCGCGGCCGGGTGCGGTAATTGTCCACATCGCGAGGCTAGACCCCATGGAGTACCGTGCAGTCTCCAGGGTCCCCGCGCGTTTCAGAAACCCTTCCGCCCCCTTGTGTCAACCCTTGCGACAGCGAGTCGACACCACCCTCGTCAACCCATCCGCCATGCGGGTCAAACATCCGGGTGACGTGATCTTGCCCCCTATTGCTTTCGGCTGCCTGCGTGCTAGGCTCGCCGCAAGTTGCAGTTTGGTTTCCCTTGCAGTACAGAGCCTGCGGAGCATGTGACCGCGGGCTCTCGTCGTTTTCAGACGTATGCAGTTGTTTACACAATCGCAGGTTCTGGAGCAGGGCAACCCTTTGGGCCCAAGGAGGGCTTATGGCTACCGGAACCGTGAAGTGGTTCAACGCCGAAAAGGGCTTTGGTTTCATCGCCCAGGAAGGCGGCGGCCCGGACGTCTTCGTCCACTACTCCGCGATCAACGCGAGCGGATTCCGCTCTCTCGAAGAGAACCAGTCGGTTTCCTTCGACGTCACGCAGGGTCCGAAGGGCCCGCAGGCGGAGAACGTCACCCCGATCTGAGTCTGCGGGCTTCATGAGCCCAATGCTTTGATCCGGAACGGATCGCAGTACCCAAGGAGCCCCGCGCCAGCCGGTCGCGGGGCTCCTGCCTTGTCCTCTCCTGTCCTCTCCTGTCCTCTCCTGTCCTCTCCTGTCGGCGGTGCGTCCCTACCGCACGTACAGCTCCTCGATCTCCTTGCTGAAGTCACGTTCGATCGCCGCCCGCCTCAGCTTCATGGTGGGGGTCACGTGACCCGCCAGTTCCGTGAAGTCTCCCGGGAGGACGGCGAAGCGGCGGATGGACTCGGGGCGGGAGACGAGTTTGTTGGCCTCGTCGATCGCGCGCTGGAGGATGACGTTCAGCTCCGGGTCGTCCATGAGGAGCTCCGGCGGGACGGGGTGCTTGCCGATCATCTGGCGCCAGTGGGTGACGCCGTCCTGGTCCAGGGTGATGAGGGCGGTGACGTAGGGGCGGCGGTCGCCGAGGACGATGCACTGGGCGATCAGCGGATGCGAGCGAAGCCAGTTCTCCAGGGGCGCGGGGGCCACGCTCTTGCCGCCCGCGGTGATCAGGATCTCCTTCTTGCGGCCCGTGATGGTGAGGTAGCCCCCGTCGTCCAGTTCGCCGATGTCACCGGTCGCGAACCAGCCGTCCGGCGCCGCGTCGACGACGCCGCCCGCGTTCGGGTCCCAGTAGCCGCGGAAGATCTGTTCGCCGCCCAGCAGGATCTCGCCGTCCCCGGCTATCCGTACCCGGGTGCCCGGCAGCGGCCAGCCCACCGTGCCCAGTCGGGGTTTGAGCGGGGGCGTGACGGTCGCGGCGGCGGTGGCCTCCGTCAGGCCGTACCCCTCGAAGATCTCGATGCCGGCACCCGCGTAGAACGCGGCGAGACGGCGGCCCAGCGGGGAGCCGCCGCAGATCGCGTAGCGGACCTTGCCGCCCAGCGCGTTGCGGATACGGCGGTAGACCAGGGGGTCGTAGAGGGCGCGGGCGGCGCGCAGGGAGCGCGAGGGACCCGGCCCGGTGCCGTGCTGCTTGGCCTCGATCGCCTCGCCGTAGCTGCACGCGATGCGCGCGGCGCGGTCGAAGGAGGACCCGCGGCCCATCTTCTCGGCCGTGGCCCGGCCGGTGTTGAACACCTTCTCCAGGACATAGGGGATGGCCAGCAGGAAGGTGGGGCGGAAGCTCGCCAGGTCCGCGAGCAGGTCCTCGGTACTCAGGCTCGGCGCATGGCCCAGGCGCACCCGGGCGCGCAGACAGGCGACCGCGACCATCCGCCCGAAGACATGGGAGAGGGGGAGGAAGAGCAGCATCGACGCGGCGTCCGAGGTCTTCGCCTTGAAGATCGGGTAGAGCAGTTCGATCGCGTTGTCGATCTCGGCGAAGAAGTTGCCGTGGGTGAGTGCGCAGCCCTTGGGGCGGCCGGTGGTGCCCGAGGTGTAGATGAGGGTGGCGAGCGTGTCGGGGCCGAGCACCCCACGGCGCACGGCGACCTCCTGGTCCGGGATGTCCTGGCCCAGCTCGGCCAGCCGCTCCAGGTGTCCCTTCTCGAAGACCCACATGTGCCGCAGGTCGGGGATCCGGTCGCGTTCCGGGCCGAGCGAGGACGCCTGCGCCACCGTCTCCGTGGCGAGGGCGACGGCTCCCGAGTCCTGGAGGATCCAGCGGACCTGGAAGACGGAGGAGGTGGGGTAGACGGGGACGGTGACCAGTCCCGCCGCCCAGGCCGCGAAGTCCAGGAGCGTCCACTCGTACGTCGTCCGCGCCATGATCGCGATGCGGTCGCCGGGCGCCAGGCCCTCGGCGATCAGGCCCTTCGCCACCGCCAGCACCTGCGCGGCGAACTCGGTGGCGGTCACGTCCTCCCAGGCGCCGTCGGCGTTCTTCCTGCTGAGGACCGCCGCGTTCGCGGCCACGGCCGCGTTGTCGAACGGGATGTCCGCGAGCGAGCCGTGGGTCACCTGACCGACGAGACGTGGCACGGACACCTCGCGCACCACTCCGTCCAGCCGCCTGATCTCGGGCTCCACGAGGGAGGGTGGGGAGTCGTACGGGCTGGGCTGGGTGGACATGGAGCGGCTCCTTGGCTACCAGGACCCGGTCGGTATGAGGCGGGTTGGGGGCGCAAAGCCTCATACGTGCCTGGGGCGTGGGGGGTTCATGCGAGTTTCAACAAGGCAGGGGTGACCGGGATCGTACGGGGCTGGGGTGTGGGGTTTGTGGGTGTCTGGGGCGGGCGGGGTGCGAGTTACCTCCGGTACGGGGTTTCGGGTGTGGGTGGTTTTTCGAGTGCGGGCCGGTGGGGGCTTGTCGCGCAGTTCCCCGCGCCCCTAAAAGCGCCGGGGCGGGCGGCATCGGAGGGTGCCGGCGTCAGTGGCGTTCCAGGATGGCCGTGACTCCCTGGCCGCCTGCCGCGCAGAGGGAGATGAGGCCTCGGCCGGGGGTGTCGCGTTCCGCGAGGAGTGTGGCCAGGGTGGCCACGATGCGGGCGCCGGTGGCGGCGAAGGGGTGGCCGGTGGCGAGGGAGGAGCCCGCGACGTTGAGGCGGGAGCGGTCGACCGTGCCCAGGCCGCGCTTCTCCCAGGCGGCCAGGGTGGCGAGGACCTGGGAGGCGAATGCCTCGTGGACCTCGATGAAGTCGAAGTCCCCCAGGGAGAGTCCGGCGCGTTCCAGGAGGCGGGGGACGGCGTACGCGGGGGCCATCAGCAGGCCGTCCTCGCCGCCGACGACGTCACCCTCGACGAAGTCGACCGCGGCGGTCTCGTAGGCGGTCAGGTGGGCGAGTGGGGCCAGACCCCGCGCCTCGGCCCAGTCGTCGCTCGCCAGGAGCACCGTGGCCGCGCCGTCCGTCAGCGGTGTCGAATTGCCCGCGGTCATGGTGGGGTGGGGCTGTTCGGTGCCGAACACCGGCTTGAGCGCGGCCAGTCCGGCGGGCGTCGAGTCCGGGCGAAGGTTCTGGTCGCGGGTCAGGCCGCGGAACGGGACGACGAGGTCGTCGAACAGGCCTCGTTCGTACGCCGCCGCCAGCCGCTGATGGCTGGTGGCCGCCAGTTCGTCCTGCGCCTCGCGGGTCACCCCCCACGCGCGGGCCGTCACGGCGGCGTGCTCCCCCATGGACAGACCCGTGCGCGGCTCGGCGTTGCGGGGGATGTCGGGGACCAGGTGGGAGGGGCGGACGCGGGCCAGGGCCCGGAGGCGGGCGCCGGGCGACTTGGCGCGGCGGACCTCCAGGAGGATGCGGCGCAGCTCGTCGTTGACCCCGAGCGGGGCGTCGCTGGCGGTGTCGGCGCCGCCCGCGATCGCGGACTCGGTCTGGCCCAGCGTGATCTTGTTCGCGGCGGCGACGACGGCCTGCAGGCCGGTTCCGCAGGCCTGCTGGATGTCGTACGCCGGGGTGCGCGCGTCGAGTTTCGAGCCGAGGACGGTCTCGCGGGCGAGGTTGTAGTCGCGGCTGTGCTTGAGGACGGCCCCGGCGACCAACTCGCCCACCGCCCCCGGCCCTTCGAGCCCGTACCGCTCGACCAGGCCGTCGACCGTCGCGGTCAGCATCTCCTGGTTGGAGGCGGTGGCGTACGGGCCGTCGGAGCGGGCGAAGGGGGTACGGGCGCCGCCGACGACCGCGACGGGGCGCGTGCCGGACAGCGTTCCGGCGGTGCTTGTTCTCGGCGGATTGCGGGGGCTCATCTCGACCTGCTCCTGATCCTTCACGTAGCCTTACCCTGGGTAACCTTACTCTGGAGTAAATTTACGTCCGAGCTGGGAGTTGGACAATGGCGGACCGCTATCTGAGCTTCACCGGCACCGCACCCGGTCGCTTTCTGACCCGCAGGCTCGGGCTGCCCCAGCCGGCCGCGCTGCACCGCTGGTCGCCCGAACGGCCCACCCTGGAGGGGGCGTTGCTGCTCCTGACGGCCGGGAAGTCGGCGCTGGACGACGTGGCCGCCGTGCTGGCCCGGACGGGGCTCGAGGTGCGGACGGAGGCGACGGCACAGCGGCCGGCCGGGGTC